>NZ_JACJOV010000095.1:0-284632 GCF_014695745.1 Leptolyngbya sp. FACHB-671
GAGCATGTCTTGAACATGGTCAAGCTTACTGTTGCCATCCCCATCCGGGTTGTACAAGCGGTAGTCAACCACCCAAAATTCTCCTGTGCTGGCATTGACGTACAGACAACTAATCAACCCAATGCCGCGAATCACCCGATGTTCGTTGCCACTATACTGTCGCCTGACCAGTTCAATCGATTGGCTGAATCGTTTATCCAAAACAGTGTCATCGAAAATCAAGTATCCTGCTGCATCTGGAACAATCAGCGGTTTGACCTGCTCCCACAACAGACGAGGAGTCAGCTTTTCACTGCTCAGGTAACGGTTAATCGCATCGTGGCTGAATTGCTGCAAATGCTCCGCTAGATGAGTCAGCGTAAAGTTGGTTTGGCTACTCAACAAATATTGGCAGTAGTCCAGCTTAGTAAATGTCATCGCAATCGCTGTTTGATGCACTCATACTGGAACTGTAGCGAGCATAGCTCAACTTAACCACCCCCTATCCCTAGTGCCGCTGCGTAAGTCCTGTTGAAGTCTACTCCCTTCCCGATTAAAGATTAGGTGCTAAAAGATCAGGGATGCACCCCCGTGACGCGGGGGTGCATCCCTGATCTTTTAGTGGGAAAAGAGTAATTAAAGCCAGTTTCCTACCAATACATACGGTGCCCAAATATAGGGAGATCGATAGCCATATTCATTAAAGAGTGCAAGTTGAGCCTGGTGCAACGCTTCTGCTTTTGTCAAGGTAGATGGCGTGAGGCGGTTATAAAACTCTCCCATCAAAATAGCAGTAGAGGAATCGCTCACCTGCCACAGCGTAGACACGGTGCTGCGTGCCCCGGCGCGAACGGCGATTCCTGCTAACCCTAACGTTGCTCGTTCATCTCCCTGGGCGGTTTCACAGGCACTCAACACTAGCAATTCAATGAAGCTGGAGCGATCTTGCAGGTCAGTGCGTAATAGGTCATTTAAGTCTTGGCTCTTTAGTAACTCGCTATAAGCCACAATAAAAGTTGCGTCTGGATCAGAGCTAAACTGCCCATGCGTTGCAACGTGGACGGCGGAGAAGTCGCCAGAGTCAATTTGCTGTTGCAAGTTTGTTCTCGTAAATTCCTGATTTAATAGCAACTCGGTTGAAGCCACTGCCTCAATCTGTTGTAGCTCGTTTGTAACGTTCGCGAGTGGGCTAAAGGATTGTCCTTCGATTTGTCGCGCTTCACTCACTCCGGCGGTCAGCACCTCAAGGGAATCGCCTGAGGGAGGTTGGAGATCAACCAGTTGCAAGCTAGGAGCGATCGCCACAGCATAGGGTTTCTCAATCAAATAACGCTCCCCATCGTGAAGGACCGACATCGGAATGTTTCGTAGCGCTCCATCCAACACAAATACTAAAGTCTTCACCGTATTGGTGGCAGCGAGGTCTGCCTCTAGCGGACGAATGATCCAGTTGTAAACTTGAGTTGCCTTCTCAAGTAACATTTCAGGACGATTTCGAGCAACGATACTGGTTCGCAGATCGGCTAGGGTTTGTTCAACCTGATGTTGTGCGATCGCAGTGGTGTAATGCTGTAATGGTTGTCCTGGCAATCGATAGACGAGTTCTAACCGATCCTCCAGAATGATGGGATAGATGATCGCCGCTGTTGGAGCAACGCGACCGATGCTATCGATTAAGGGTTCAGTTCCAAAGGGAGTTGTCGCTTGCACAACGGTGCAGCGCAAGAAGTTTTCGATCTCTGCCAGCTGTAATGCATCTATCACCTCAATTGCTTGCCTTAGCTCGTCTTGGCTCGGTTCACGACCCACTTCTGGCTGCAATAGCAAACTCACCAAACGCCGATAGACTGGCTCGACGTTGCTGCGAAATGAAAATTGAACGTCGGAATTAATGGTCAACAAATCGCTGCGAACAGACTTTAGAGTTTCAAAGGCAGCCGTGTAGGCAGCGATCGCTCCAGGGCGATCGCCCTGTTTTTCCAGCAGTCGTCCCATCTGCCACTCCCATCGATAGCGGATATCGGGAGCTTGAATCGTTTCTGTTTTCAAGAGCGCTTGTTGAGTTACAGCTTGAGCTTCTGACCACTGGCGGGTTAACTCGTACAGTTCTCCCAATTGTCCTAATGCAAAAGCTTCTGACCTAGAATCTTGCAGAGTGCGAGCCTGCTGAATGGCAGTTGCTAGCAATTGGGCAAGCTCACTCCAATCAGGCAAGGAAGGAGGGGGCTGTTCTAGCTCTGGTTGAGTAGTTTGCTGCAAGCAATCTGCCTGAGCAGAGTTAAGCTGCTGACGCAGGCAGATCAAGCTGCGGACTGCATTCAGAGTTGCAAACACAGTAGATCGCCCAGTCGGTAGACGGGTGAGATCAGGTTGAATCTGCAACCACAGTTCGGCAGCATCCGAAGTTTGCCCAGTTTCTGCCAGCAAGCTGAGTTGATTGAGCCTGGCTTGAATCTGATGAATCGGTAAGGTCGCTCTGCTAGCAGCTTGTTGATAGTGAGCGATCGCGTCCGTTTGATGCCGTTGTGCTTCATCTGCTTTGCCGATGGCGATCGCGCGATCGCTCAAAGCCCGGTTTGTGTTGCCCAGATCCAGCAAAATAGAGCTCGTGAGTGAAGGAAGATCGAGAGAAGTGGCGATCGCCAGGCTCTCTTGCAGCAGTTCGTGGGATTGGTTTAAGTAGCCTAAGCGTCGTTGAGCATTGCCGAGATACCACAGCCCCGTTGCTACCAAGGATGGCTCTAGAGGCTGTTGCTGCAACACCTCATAAACATTGCCTAGAGTTGCTTCGGCTTGCACACTCAACCCCAATGCCTGGAGCGCTTCGGCTTGATTAATCGAACTGAGAACCACCCCGCGAATATCGTTGGCTTGCTGATAAGCAAGCGTTGCTTGTCGCCAAGTGTCTAGAGCGTCATCAAAGCGCCCCCCAGACCAATGCAATCGACCCTGGGTATTCAAGGCTTTTGCAAATACTGCCAAGAATGGTTGAGTAGATGTATTGGATTGCTCAGACTGCAATAGGTTAAGACTGGTGGCGATCGCCTCTTCCGCCTCTTCCCAGCGTCCTAAATGCTGATACGCCACCGAGAGATTGCTTTGCACTAATGCCTGCCCTAGCTCATCATCCTGAGCCGTAAAGCCAGCTAATGCTTGATTCCAGACTTCAACCGCTGTCGCAAATTGCTCTTGCTCATAATAGTTAACCCCCGCCTGCAAAAGCTGTCGTGCATCAGCAGACAACGCGGGTCGATTGACAACCACCATAAAACTCAGGAGCGTGAGTAAGAAGAATGCAACCAGTCGGTGATATCGTCGCGTGATCACAGTTCACCTCTCCCGTATTACTTAGGGAATCTGGCAACTCGTTGAAGCTACTAAGTTATTGCCGTTCACAGACCGTCTTTGGATGATAGGTCAAAGTCTTTTAGAAGCGTTTTGAAACCATTGTGCCTATTTATCTCGCGCCGACCACACCCCTGATATCAGCATGAATAGCCCCCCTGCAAAGATGGCGATCGCAAACCCTGCTGAAATCGCGTCCATCCAATGAATTGCTTCCATTAGATGTCCTCCTGATGATTCATTAACAAACAATTAATGCATCCTAGCTCAGTTCAAGGTAACTATACTGCGTTGATTTAGTTCCTACACATCTAGTGCTGGAAAGACCCTAAACAGTTCGCCCTAGTCAGGGCGATCGCCTGATTCGGCTGGGTAAAAAGCAAGTCATTTGTCTGCTGCTTTGACTTGGGTGTAGCCACAAAACTCTGCTAAGAGAGTGTTCTCGGCATTACTAGCGTCTGAAAGCATTTAAAAACAGTCGCTCTATTATGCGATTCTTCTATTTTTGAAAGAGATAGAGATTTGTAGAGAAAAAAGATTTGTATTTTTCATAAAAATGTATTTGAAAGTCGCAATCAAACATTAACTGAGGACGTAAAAGATTATGTTTTGTTCCCGAACTATCAAAACCTTGCTTGGATTAAAAAGTGGACTTATCCTACTTTCAAATCACTGAATTGATTAAATAACTTCTTGGATAATCCCTATATATCTAACAAGATATTACTGGCTTCGTTGCATTTTTTGAAACAAATTATGTGTGACAGTTAGGAAACAGACCATCACAACATCCTGTTCATTTTCATAGGATTTAAAACAAGAATATATCCAGAGCAAAGTTGCTGTAAGCCCCACAAGTCTAATCTCAAAGCTACCGCTGCATATTGAATCCATTGCAAGACGAGGCTTCTAGATTTATACAGCACTTTGTAATATCTCAAATTCGGGTGGCGAAAAAGTTGAGTTTTCTGGAACTATTACGTCGACTCTAACGACGCAAAATCTCAAAAAGAACAGCAAAGAAACTGCTGAAGGGAACGAACATGAAACTCTCATTGAAATCTATCGCAACTTTTTCTGCATTATCTGCACTAGCAATTTCTCCAATTTTCCTCTCTGCTAATCCTGCTTCTGCTCAACCTGCTGGAATGGATGGAACCTACGTCGGTGGTGGTATCTCCGCAGGTGTCCTAGATGGTGGAAGCGATGAAGAGGGTTCCACATTTGGAGGCAACATTCAGGGACGTTTTGCTGTACCAAATGCGCCTGTTTCTTTACGCGGTGCGGTTCTATTTAGTGATGACACCAGTGCGATCATGCCAATCGTTTCTTACGATGTGCCTATCACAAATAACGCTAACGTTTACGCCGGAGCAGGCTATTCCTTTGTTGAGCAAGACGGTCAAGAAACCCCTCTTGGCAACCAGGATTCTGTGGTCTTGACTACAGGTGTTGAGGCTGAGGTCGTCCGAAATGTAGTGCTGTACGGCGACGCAAAGCTAGGTCTAGATGCTTATCAAGATAGCTCTAACCCAGCGCTCAGCTTCCAGTTTGGTGCTGGCTACCGATTCTAAGAATGCAACCCTTGAGGGTGTAACTTCCAGGGTGCAACTACAACTAAGGGTGTAGCTCCGAATCTAGTGAATCCTTTGAGTTAGGGAAAGGACGGGGAGAGAATTTAGTTCTCTCCCCATTTTTTTAAGGATTGCGGATTGAGTCACCTGAGTTATACCAATTCCAAAAATTAGGGCTACAGATAGAAGGGCACCCCATGGGGTGCCCTTCTATCTGTAGCCTCTTTAGCCTCTTTTTAGAGAGACGCTATAAGTTGTCTTAACTGGTGTGACAACAGCAGCGTCTTCATAATTTGAAATTCTTTCTAACAATGGGAAAGGCTGATGTGAGAAGATGCGATGCTAAGATCGGAGGGGTGGATTCACCTTTATTCCGACCGGGAAACCGGAAATCAGTATCCTTTAGATCTTTGCAATGGTTAAAACTCCTGTTTCTCTACCTGCCACTGACCGTAAGTCTTCCAAAGTAGAAGGCCTTAAAGAACGCAGCCATGCACTGCGTGAGCCTGTCGCCACTGAGATCTCTCAGGATACAACCCATTTTAGTGAGGATGGGATACAGATCCTTAAGTTTCACGGTTCTTATCAGCAGGATAACCGCGATAATCGGGTCAAGGGACAGGAGAAAGATTATCAGTTCATGCTGCGGACTCGGAATCCTGGTGGTTTTATTCCACCGCAGCTTTATCTGGCGTTGGATGATCTGTCGAGCCAATATGGCAATCAAACGCTGAGGATCACAACGCGGCAGGGAATTCAGCTTCATGGCATTCTCAAGAAGAATCTGAAGACGGCGATCGCCACCATTGTTCGCAACATGGGTTCAACCTTGGGGGCGTGTGGCGACGTTAGCCGCAACGTGATGTCTCCCCCTGCGCCTTACAAAGATCGCCCTGAATATGTTTACGCGCGTGAATATGCGGATCAGATTGCAGATTTGCTGACGCCCAGAACGGGCGCGTATTACGAAATCTGGCTAGACGGTGAGAAAGCGATTACGGCAGAACCCAATCCGGCGATCGCTGAGGCACTGGAACGTAACGGCAACGGCACCGTTTTTCATGACAACGAAGAGCCGCTCTATGGCACTTACTACATGCCGCGCAAGTTTAAGTGCAGCGTGACGGTGCCAGGAGACAATTCAATTGACCTCTATTCACAAGATGTCAGCCTGGTAGTGATGACCAATCCCCAGGGCGAACTGGAAGGCTTTAACGTGTTTGCGGGTGGCGGCATGGGACGCACTCACAACAAGGAAGAAACCTTTCCTCGCTTGGCTGACCCGATTGGCTACGTAGACAAAGCTGATGTCTATGACCTGATGAAGGCGATCGTGGCGACTCAGCGCGACTATGGCGATCGCTTTAACCGCCGTCACGCCCGAATGAAATATCTGATAGAAGATTGGGGCGTAGACAAGTTTCGCCAGGAAGTTGAGGGCTATTTTGGCAAGTCAATCCAACCGTTTAGACCGTTGCCAGAGTTCAAATATCTGGACTTTTTGGGTTGGCATGAGCAGGGCGACGGCAACCTGTTCTTGGGCATCTCAATTGACAATGGGCGAATTAAAGACGAAGGCACGTTTCAGCTTAAGTCGGCTCTGCGGGAGATTGAAGAACGATTTGCATTGCCGATTCGCCTGACCGCAAATCATAACCTGGTGTTATATGAGATTAAGCCGTCTCAGCAGGTTGAAATTCAGGAAATTCTTCAACGCTGTGGCATTCAGCCGGAAACTGAGATCGATCCACTGGTACGTTACTCGATGGCTTGTCCGGCGTTGCCTACCTGCGGTCTGGCTACCGCTGAGTCAGAGCGGGTACTGCCTAGCGTTATGGAGCGAATTCGGACGTTGCTAGATAAGGTGGGCTTGGATCAGGAGCATTTTGTCGTGCGGATGACAGGTTGCCCCAATGGATGCGCTCGCCCTTATTTGGCAGAGTTAGGCTTTGTAGGACAGTCACCCGATACCTATCAACTGTGGCTGGGGGCTGACCCAAATCAAACTCGTCTGGCTGAGCTTTATCTGGACAAGCTGAATATCCAAAACCTGGAAGCTGCGCTAGAGCCGCTGTTGATCTACTTCAAGCAAGAGCGTCAGCAACGAGCAGAGCCGGAAAGTTTTGGCGATTTTTGCCATCGAGTTGGGTTTGACGCACTGCGGCAGTTTGCGGCTAGCTATGAGCCCAGAACGAGCAACAAATTGCGTCACCGAATTGGCATTAAGGATGAGGTGTACGTCAAGCTAAAGGCGATCGCCGCCCAGCAAGGTAAACCGATGACAGAGCTAGCGAATACGGCTATCGAGACTTATTTACAGACCTTAAGCTGAACTGCGGAAGGCGATCGGTATTAAGTCGATAAAAAGTAGCGCAGTTAATCCCTGCGCTACTTATTTTTTGGGGGAAATAGCCGTTTCCCCCTACAGAAATCTCTTTTACAAATTGCTGAATTCTTTCCAGAAAATGCACTGTTTTTGGCGATCGGACAGAGATTTTGAGATAGTCAGTAACTCATCCTGACTTAGGATTGACTTGCAGGTTTCTGGATTTTTAGGCTTGCGGGAAGTGTAGGTAAAGAACATGGCAAGCCGTTCGGATTCGGTAGGCATTCTGCCTCGGTGAAATACACCGCAAGTATCGGTAAAGACAACCGTTCCAGCGCCACCTGTGCAACTTCTCCAATTAGACGATGGCACCGCTTTTTCTACAACATCATCTGGGACAAAACCATAGTTTCGCTTAAACACATTAGGAGGCGGTGTTAGCGACTTGGGAATATATTCATACGGGCCATTGTTCTCACCTACCTGGTTGAAGTAGACGATAATTTTTGCCATTCGCCGATCTTCAATATCGATGTGCCATTGGCGGGTACCTGCTTGCGAACCATCCGCTACATCTCGACGGAAAGAGACTCCATGATAGGCAACGGGTAGCCCTAAATAATTTTCGATGATGCTGAGCAGCCGCTCTTCTAAACCCCACAAAAACAGCCCAGGATACTGCATCAGCAGGGTTGAATCTGCGCGAGAGTAGGCTCTATTTTTCTTAGGAGGAATCTTTAGCAATTCAGGCGCGATGTGACCTGCCGCATCTAATAAAGTGGATGTTGACGGAGTGTCTAAATCAGTTAATGAAGTAATTACAGTTCCTTCTTGCTGAAGACCTTCAACAATTTGGCGATCGCCAGGTAAGATTGCTGGAAGCCTATCTACATATTTGGCTAAATCTGATTTGTAAGTTAGCTCAGATAAAGCTTGTGGAACCTTTTTGATCAGAGTGTTAAGCACGTAACCTTTCCTTTAAGTAAGGGATGAAAATAGTTGGGGCGATCGCCTCAAATTCGTTAGAGTTGTTTGACTTGTTTTAGCCAGCAAGACGTTAATTTAGAATCATGCCTTTTGAGTCTTCTTTGAGCTAGACATGAAGCAGTAGAAGGGACTGGCTAAACAGCTTAAGAAAAATGTCATTTCGCAAGCAGCAATCAAATCAGTTCTTACTTTCCCTCGATACTTCAACAGGTGAAGGATCACTCTACGAGAATTACCTAAGAGAATCTTGCTCACAATCACGGGTTTTTGCCAGCTTTTTGCTCCCACTAAACGAAGCTGACAAACACATAGTCCAGCGGTACGAATCAGCTTAAGCAGATTTTCTTTCTCCAAACGCTGTTTTGGAATTTGGTGATAGATATTCATCAGAGGGTTGTACCAAATTTCCCAATTTGCCCGATGCAAGTGTAGAGAAATCTCGAAGTCGTTGCCGCCTCTACCGGTGCGAACCAACTGTTTGGGCACGCTGTCCAACCAAGCCTGCCTGCGTACAACTAGCCCTGCTCCGGGAGGCAGACTGAGTTTTTCTGGCTCATACCGATGAGGTTTTGAGCCGCGTTTTTTAATTGCCAGAAATGATTGAATCCGCTCAAAGTTTTCGGGCGGTTCTACTTCAAAGTCACCGTGAATTTGCCCACCGAAAGCGCCTGCTGTGGGATGGGTTTGACCAAATTCATAAGCAGCAGCAACCCAGTCTTGAGTTGGTAAGGTGTCATCATCCAGGAAGCCAACAAACTCACCTTGAGCATTTTCTACGGCACACTGACGGGCAAATGCCAGCCCTTGTTTTGCTTCAAAGCAGTACTTGAGAGTGGGACCTTGCCAATCAGCCTGATAGGACTGAACCACTTCTTTGGTATTGTCGCTGCTGTTATTATCGACAACTAGGATTTCCCAGGAAAAATCAGTGTTGATCTGCGATCGCAACCTTTCCAATACTTTAGACAAGCGATCGCCGCCATTATAAGTTGGGATTGCAACGGTAAAGCCAATCCCTGCGCCTTCCGGCTTACTATTTTCAGAAGTCATATCTTTCCCTGAAAGTTCTCAAAGCAGTGATTGTTGAAGTCGGTTTATCTTGCCAGCCAAAATTACTTCTAAGTAGAAGGCTCGAATTCCTGAAATAGATCAATTAGATCCGCTAGATCCGCAAAAGCCGCTTTCTCCATAGAAAGAATGGGCTAATGATGTTGCTGACCAAAAGCTCCATTTCACAGGCCGCGATCAGGTCATTCTTAATCACCTTTCGGTACTTAAGGAAATGCAGAACCAGCTTTCGTAGATCACTTGCTAGATACATCAAGAAGGCAAAAGGTCTCTGCCAAGCGGCAAAACTCAGCATCCGGATGTGATGGCTGCTCAACCCGATGCAGCGAAACACTGAAACCAGATAGTCTCTCTCTAGCCGCCAGTGGGGGATTTTGTGTTGAACCTGCATTTCAGGGTTGTACCACAGTTCCCAGCCTGCCTTCTGAATGTGCAGCACGACTTCTAAATCTTCACTGGCAAGCCCGGCTTCTTTGCCCGTATTGTTCAAGAATAGGCGCTTGGGAACGGCTTCCAACCAGGCTTGCCGCAGCACAACCAACCCAGCCCCAGGTGGAAACATACGCTTCTCAGGTTGGTACAGTCGGGGTTTAGAACCTCGCTCGATAATGGCCAGGTAGCAGGCAATTCTCTTAAATTCTTCAGGAGGCGCGACTTCGTAGTCTCCTTGAATGCGACTGCCAAAGGCTCCTGCTTCGGGATGGGTTTCGCCAAAGGCGTAAGCTGCTGCAACCCAATTGGGAGCAGGCACGTTGTCGTCATCCAAAAAACCGATGTAGGTTCCTTTTGCTTCCGTAACGGCTCGTTGCCGGGCAAAAGAGGCCCCTTGACGAGGTTCTAGACAGTACCTTAGCGGGCAGTGAGCGGGCCATTCCGCCTGATAGTCCTGAACGACTTTGGCAGTATTATCTTTGCTGTTGTTGTCTACAACGATGACTTCCCAGGAGAGATTGTCCAGGTCAATCTGCGATCGCAATCGCTCTAGCACGTCTGGCAAACGCTCTTCGCCATTGTACGTAGGAATCGCTACCGTGAAATCAACCATAATTTTAAGCAGATAATGAATATTAGCGGTTACGTTAATTCAGTTAAGAGCTGCAAAATTTTCAGCCTATTTGCAGAGACTAAGTCAGAGTTCCTTGACCAGTTTTCATAAATCAGATAGTAGCGAATGCGAGGATATCAGGACTAGCGATCTAGCTTGATCTTCATTCACTCTTTAAGGTTGGCTATGTGTTTCTACATATAGGTTTCGGCAGAACTAGTGAGTTGTGCTGACCCTGCTTAAACCCTATAGGGGATTCACAGACGAGAAATTTACGTAGAAGATTCAATCTATGAGCGATCGCTCAAATAATCAGCGATCGCTGCTTTAATCAAGCTTGTTATCCAAAAAGTGAACCATGACTAGCATTGGCAAAATCATCAAAACATTGGGGCTAGCCCTCTGTCTGAGTCTTTTGGCTGTAATTTATTCTGTCCCTGCCGCTACTGCCGCTGAAATCGGCAAAGCCATCATTGAAGGCACCTCAGAATCTGCTTCTGTAACAGGAGAAGCCCGTTTTATCGAAACAGATGCGGGGCTGCAAATTAACGCAACTCTGGATACTGCTCCCTCTGGAAATCACGGGTTTCATATCCACGAGTTTGGCAGTTGCGCTGAGGGTGGCAATGCAGCAGGAGGGCACTTCAACCCAGATGGAGTAAAGCATGGCAAACTTGCCACAGATGGATTTGCCAATGCTCACGCAGGCGATCTGGGCAACATTTCAGTTGCAGGGGGTGAAGTCACCGCGTTTAGCGAAACGCTTCCTGGCTTAACGCTGAATGACGGAAAGTATGCGATCGCCGGACGAGCAATTATTGTGCACGAAAACGAAGACGACTTCGGGCAACCCACCGGCAATGCCGGTGGTCGGATCGGCTGCGGTACGATTTTCCTAAGCTCTGATACTTCAAGCTAAACTTACTCACTTGAAGTCACTCGCTTGAAGCCATTCCGCAAATATTATGAACAAGGGGCTTAAGCCCCTTGTCTGCACCTTCAAGACTACGGCTGTAAACCTCACACCGCTGAGCCATTAGTAATCGGCGTACCAGATTTTGTTTGATCGCGAGTCGCTCGTTCTTTAGCTAACAGGTTCACCGTGTCTCCGAGAGCCGTTGTTAAGCTGCGCCGCGTCTGAGCATGGTCTGCCTGCTCTGCTTTGAGCGATTGAGACAGGCGATCGCACTCCATCAGCGCTCTAACCAAAGTCTCTTTAACCTCTGATGGGTTTTGTAACTGCTCTAGCTGCTCTTGAATCGCAGACTCAGTTATCCCATCACTCACAATAGGCTGAGGCGACTGCTGTAACCGTTGCAGTTCAGCTTTCAGCATTTCAATTTGCTGTTGTGCTAAACGTGCTTCAGTACGCCGCTGCTGTGCCTCTGTTTCATAAAACCTGCGCCAATTTGCAGCACTGGTGTAAGCCTGATCCCGTTCTTGATTGACCTCAGCCAGTTTCTGTTGAAGTGCCTTAATCTCTAACAACCACTGCCTAACATCCTGAGACATCCCACCAACTCCTCATGCAGCCCATGCTAGAGAGTCTAAAACAAAATTTGAGTTACAGATTGGGGAACTGGCAAAATAATACTGACCAGTAACCCTAATGCAACTAACCCCCACCAATCACGCTGGTTATCCAATTCACTGACATCATTCAGGGCAGGTTCGTCTACCACGGGAATGAAAAACAGCAAAATTGCCCAGAGAAAAAATTCTTGCTGAACAAACGACAGAGCCAGAACCAACAACCGTGCGACCTGACCGATCACTGCACCCACTCGCTGCCCAAACATCGCGTGAACGATATGCCCCCCATCAAGCTGACCCACAGGCACCAGGTTGAGCGCTGTCACCAGCAAGCCCAAACAGCCTGCCACCGCTACTGGGTGCAGCTTTAGAGCAGTGGTCGCAGTCAACCCACTACCCAAAGCTAGCTTACTCAACAAAGCCAGCAACAGCAAGCTAGGTTGAAAGGAAGTGACGTTTAGAATACCAGATTCTTCTGTGAGGCTAACAGGAGTAGAGTGTGCTAACCCCCAAAGCAGCAGCGGTATCGTAACCACAAAGCCTGCCATTGGTCCAGCAATCCCTACATCAAATAGCGCCTTTCTATTAGGTACAGGAGAACGCATCTGAATAAATGCACCAAAAGTCCCAAAGGGAAAGAAACTGGCTGGTGGAACCGGAATAAAGTAAGGCAGTGTTGCCCGAATTTTGTAAAACCTAGCCGCCAGATAGTGCGCTAACTCATGAACTCCCAAGATAGCCATGAGTGCTAGTGCATAAGGCAGTCCATTCAGCAGCAAAGCAGCTGTAATTTCTGTATCTTCAGTAATTGCGCCGGAGATTGCAACGCCTGCCAGCGTTGTAGTGAAGATAGTTGCTAGCAGCAGAGTTAGGGCTAGACCGGGGCGGTTTAGGGACTCACTGGCTGATTTTGCGGCTGCTTGGGCTTGAGGGTTAGGCACCAGAGCAAAGAAAGGTTTACCGTTCATTCCCTCCTGAAACACAATCAGAAAGCGATCGCCAAACTGCCTTTCCACATTCTCCCGGATCGTTTTGTAGGCTACTTCGGGTGAGGTTCGCAGTTGTCCCCGACAAATTAAAGCCTGGGGACGGTATTCAACGTTTTGCAAGTAATAGACTGACCAGGGAAAGCAGTTTTGCAGAGCCGCTTCTTCTTCTTTATCAATGGGTCGGAGGGTGGGGCGCTTTTCAGCAGTGGGTTCGGCGATCGCCTGCGGTCCCTGTTGTAGACCTTGTGCCTGTGCCTTAACCGCAGCGCCAGATTTGGACGAACGTCCCCACTGAATCAAAAACCAGTACAGCAATGGACAAAGGATGAAGGGCCCCAACAACAGGATAGCTGGCATTGGTTCGTTTTCTCCATAAACCAAAATCCAGCCTGTCCAGACAAAAGCAGGAGTCATCATCACTAGCCACAGTACCCAGATCGGAGTTCGGGTAATGCTCGCCACCGTCCGTTGGACGATGAAGTACGTAAATATTCCCAAGAGGAGCAACCAGAAAATCATGCTGCGGGTCTCAATTTCGTCAATTCAATCGATCACTGATTGATCACTGGTAGATCTCCAGCATACCGCTTTCAACCAATCCTCAAGGCGAATGAATCTAAAGCTTTAATTCAAACCCGCACAGAACAAACACCTGCGTCATCAACATCCCAAAACTCGCCAAGAAGCTTTTGCTGCGGGATTCGAGCAAGACTTTTTCAGATGAACCCCGTTAAAGTGATCATTCTACAATCGATCAGCTAGCAAATTACTGAAATTCGCTCAGAAATTCGTCTCTAGAGTTAAGTCTACTCACGAGAGTTAAGCTCGTTCACCAGCTTCATGTCAAAACGTCAGTAGAATAAGGATTGCATTAGCGTGAAATCCGCTTAGTACGATCTGCTTAGAGAGACTGAATACTGAATAGTTGTGTTAGATCCTGCCTTTAGCCCTGACTCATCCCAAGCCAACCGAACTTTGAGCAATTCTCAAGCCAACTCTAAGCAACCCCGTAAAGTCTTTGAGGATATTTTTGCCTTTCCCCCTAATCGCGACACGATGGGGGGAACTGCTTATTTAATACAAGCCACGGAAGGAAACGAAAACATTTTGGTTGACTGTCCTGCTTGGGATCAGACAAACCAGGACTTTTTGCAGGAGCAGGGCGGCGTTCGTTGGCTGTTTCTGACACACCGGGGCGGTAAGGGTAGAGTCCGTGAGATTCAGCAGAAATTTGGCTGTGAGGTGTTGATTCAAGAGCAAGAAGCTTACTTATTACCGGGAATCGAGCTAACTCAGTTTCAGCAAGAGTTTCAAATCAATCCGCAGTGCCACACGATTTGGACATCGGGTCATTCCCCTGGCTCCGCTTGCTTGTATTGCGATCGCCACGGTGGGATGCTCTTTACCGGACGACATTTGCTGCCCAATCAGCAGGGCGAACCTGTACCTCTGAGAATTGCAAAGACCTTTCACTGGCCGAGACAAATTCAGAGTATTCAGCGAATCATGGATCGGTTTACGCCAGAAACGTTGAGCTATATCTGTCCGGGTGCCAACACTGGATTTCTTCGGGGCAAACGCGCGATTGACCAGGCTTATCAGCGGTTAGCTCAACTGGATCTAGCTACGCATCTACAAGCGAAACCTCTGCTGTAAAGCTTTTCAGCCCTTGGGTAGACCGATTGCTACATGAGAAATATGGCTTAAGTCAAGATTTATTCATTTACGGTTCACCACCCTTGCAATAGCCCCCACAAAGATCGTTAAAATAGGCGTAGTTCTGCTGCGGCGTTGGTGACTGCCAATAATGTTTTATGATCTATGCCTTGTTTACAAGGGAAACTAGATGTTTCAGTGGCAGTATACCGGGCTTGTACCCGGAAACTTAAAACTGAGGCCGTGCTTCCCACCTGGATTATTCCAGGTCAAAAACTGAGGTAAGACGGCGTTGCGGGGGACTCTCAAGCTTTTTTGATTTCTCATAGAAGCTTCTAGTTCTAAAAGAACAACGGATTTGAGTGGCGCAGGCAATGCCTGCGCCACTTCAATTTTTGGAAAGAGAAAATTATTAAGAAAAGTAAACAGTTAGGTGAGAGTGATCCCGCAATTATTTGTTACAATTGGTGAAATTTGTAACGAGAGGTTCTTTCATGCCCTATACCACCGAAGAAGGCGGTCGCCTGAATAATTTTGCGGTTGAACCCAAAATTTACCAGGCTGAGCCACCAACTCAGGGACAACAGCGGAATTATATTATTTTGGGCGTTGCGGCGATCGCACTGATCGGCGGACTCCTCTTTATAGCGGTTTCTGTATCGTAAAAGTTTCTTCTACAAAATCGATAGCAAACCAGGCGTTGAGTGCCTTCTGAAATTTGGCACACATCTGAATTTGACATCATTAACCAGGCTGCCCTTGTGGAAAAGCCTGGTTTTTTGATTTCGATAAACACCCCTGTGCAGCGTTTGATAGGGCTATTTCAGTTGCAGGAAGGGGAAGCGAAATGGCGTAAAACTGACTTACCTCAGATACAGCACTCTTGTCCTGACCTGAAGGCAATCGGCTTGAAGAGGTTTATAACGGCTTAATCTGTTAACTGCCCCAACTCCTTTATCAAGTTAGCCGGAAGCCAGCTAGTTCAGTCACATTTCTGAAGAAACTGTTGTAGAAACGGCACATCCATAGCGTTCTACGAAAATAGGTTTCATTACGTAGTATTCAAAACTGACTGAAACCTCATCTGATTTCCAAACTTCTGGCTTCAGATCTGGTTATCAAATCTGGTTATCAAACCCATTCTCGACCTGCGGCATCTTCTCGTGACAGACATCCCCTTTCGCAAAATTTTAGGCTTAAACCAGCAGACCTATCAATGCCTGAAACTGGCTTTGAGTTTGAATCTGCGTCGTCAGATTTTTATTGCAGTCTGTGATGACCTGACTTTGCGCGATCGCCTCGCGGCACAGCTTTTGGCAGAACTGGCAAATCCTTCTCCAACGGCACTCAATCGGGCTTCAGAAACAGGCGGACAGCGCTATCCTCGTCTAGTCACGCTGGATTTGAGCTTGAGCGATCCTAACCCAATTGTGCAAGTGGCTCAATGGCTGTCTCAGTCACCGCCACCCAAAACGGGCAACCGCCGCGCCCCAATGCCAGCCTTCCAGTTTGTGGGGATCGAACACCTGACTCGCCAGTCGGCTGCGGTGCAGCGTCTCTTTTTGACGCATCTTCAGGGCATCGAGCGCAGTTTACCTGTGCTGGAGTCGAGCTTGCTGCTGTGGATGCCGCGTCCCTGGTTTCGCTCTATGCCGCAGTCTGCCCCAGAGTTTTGGCGCTGTCGCACGGGAGTGTTTGAGTTTGTTGGCGATCCCACGCCGCTGCCTGCCGCATCCATTCCTCAACCTCGGACGCGTCCTCAAGAGGCGATCGCTGCGACTGCGGCTCAAGCGGACCAAGCAGCACCTCAAAAAACTGTTCCGGCGATCGCCAAAACTAATGGTTTGCCGCAGTCTCAAGCAACTGAATCAGAATCGCTTTGGGATGCACTGGATCGGGATCTGGCAAAACTAGACCAGGCTAACGCAGCCGCACCCCCAGTTTCTCGTGCAAAAGCACCTCAACCTGGCCCTGGTGATCGCCCTGCAAACTCAAACGGCACGGGGACAGCTCCACATCAACCTGTCTCCTCACCTGTCGCTCCAACAGGTAGAAATCAATCTCCAGGTGCGACTCCCAGTGCGCGTCCCGCCCAGACTGCGCCGACCGTCCCACCCCGCGTCGCCCCTCCAGCCCAACCACCTGCTGCCAAAACTCAACCTCCTGCTGCTACCCCTGCGCCGCGTCAACCAGTAAAATCTGATGCTGCGGTGGATCAACCTGCTCAGGCTAGACCACCCCAAGTTCAGACGGGAAGCAAACCGAGCCAGCAGCCAGTTGTGACGACTTCGACCCCCAAGCAGGGTAAATTAGCCGAATCTCAAGCCCGCATTCAAGTGCCCCCAGGAGCAAGTGAAGCGGTGCAGCCATTGCCTTTGTTGCAGCAGATTGAATTGCTGCATCAGCAACAGGCTCCTCCAGCAGTGTTGGCAAATGCCTATCGAACGTTGGGCAACCTCTATCGCGATCGCATCGAGCAGGGTGACGCTTCTCCTCAAAACCTGATGATCGCGATCCAGGCGTATGAGCAGGTGTTGCTCTGCCTCGACGAAACTTCCAACCAGTGGGCAGACATCCTGAACGACCTGGGCAACCTCTACTGGATGCTGTCGCGATCGCCCCTTTCCCCCGATCAAGCACTACCTTACTTGCAGCAGGGCATTCAAGCCTATCAGCTTGCCCTGACGAAGGTTGATCCCCAGGCTCAGCCTCAAACTTTCCCAATGATTCAAAACAATCTGGGAGCGGCCTACGCTGATCTGGCGCGGTATCAGGAACCTGCCGAGAATCTTCAGCGATCGGTTCAGGCATACCAGCAGGCATTGCGCTATCGCAAAGCAGACGTAGAGCCACTGCGCTATGCCTCGACGCAAAACAATTTGGGCACCACCTACTGGAACCTGGCGCAACACCAACAGCCCAAGGTGAATTTGAAGCAGGCGATCGCTGCCTATTCAGAGGCTCTGCGCTACTACAATCCCAAGCAAGAGCCGCTCAACTACGCGATGATCCAAAACAACCTCGGCACCGCCTACTGGAATCTGGCTCAGCAAGAACAGCCGAAAGACTGGCTGGGGCTAGCTCTAGGAGCCTATCGCATGGCATTGAAATATCGCACCCTGGAAGTCGCCCCAGCCGCTTTTGCCGCGACTCAAAACAATCTCGGCACAGCCTACTGGCACATGGCAAACCATGTGAAAGATGACGCTGAAGCCCGCTTGGACTATCTAGAGCAGGCGATCGCTGCTTACAAAGCAACTCTTATCGCTGCCGAAAAACTGGCTAAATCTTCTCAGCCCATCCCGCTCAACTTTGACCTCAACGCCACTCACAACAATCTGGGCTTAGCCCACTATCAAATCGCCAGCGATCCCCACGTTTCAGCCGAGGCTCCAGCTCGATCAAATCATCTGGAAGCTTCACTACATCACCACCTGCAAGCATTACAAGGCTGGCAGCAAAAACCCGAATTTAGCCAAACTGCCCTAAGCTGCCTCCTGCAAACTATCCGCGCCTTCTACAATCAATTTGGCATTCAAGGACAAAACCTGGCACTCTCTAAAGTTCCTGGACATCTGCTGCCGCAAATTTTGCCTCAGCTTTAGGAAAGGGGCTAGAGGCTAGGGGCTAGGGTTTCGGAAAGAACTATAGATGGAGGGTTTGGGGTTCGGTACTAGCCCCTAGCCTCTACAAAAAAGCTGACTTGATTCCAAGCCAGCCCAAGAGATAGTCAATCACGTTGTCTTTTCATTGGAAGAAACCCAAACTGCGCGTTCCCAAATCGGCAGGGGTTAACGGAATATTGACGTTTCCGCCATTTCCTTCTCCACAAAATAGTGTAACAAGAGACACAGACCTTTCGTCATAAAACTTTACGAGATCTTTTGGGCCATTCCATAACTGCACCTAATGAATGCTAAAGATACTCTTAAGACAGATTGCTCAAAAGCGGCACCTAGAAACAGCTCTGTTTTATCAAGCTGTGATTTAGCGCTTCTGCACAGGCCTAAGTAAAAGCGAAAATTGTAGATCTGAGGCACTTTGCTGAGACTGTTCTCGTCCTCAGAAGATGGAGAAGCTTGTGCTAGCTTTCTGGATCGCGCCACTTAACCAAACCAACTAGCTAGACTGAGTGGAAACCAATTCTGGGATTCGCTTCCTCTTCCCGCCCCAGTTTGCCTAACTTTTGCCCCAAAATCTGCCCAAAAACGAGTTTAAGAAGATAGCGTTCATTAACCTAAAAGGACTTCATAATATGCCATTATCCCTGTTTGGGTCACGTCAAACACTCACGACACAATTACGACAAGGAATCAGCTTGTCTGTAGGGCTGGCAATGGGGCTAGCAGGAGGGGCGATCGCCCAAACCACTCCCCAACCGGACATCACCAGCAGCACCCGCTTTGCCTGCCAGTCCATCAACGGACAATATACTGTGATGTACTATCCCCAAAGCCAACCTGGGCAAGCCTATGCCTGGGCTACTCCAACTGAGCTAGGTGGCGGTTGGACGGAAGAACGACGCTGCAGTGAGATTAGCCGTCGCCTAGAATCCTACCGTCCTGACGGCTTGCTAGAAATGCAAACAGGCGTAGAAAACGGCTACAACACCATTTGCGTCACTACTCAGCAAGATGCATCCTGCCGAATTGTATTGACCGTGCCCCCTGGACAAGATCCACTGGTGACGCGCAACCGCGTCTTTGAGAACCTGGCCGTTGCCGATAGAGGTCAGCAAACCGACTCCGTTACAACTTTCACTGGCGGTGATGATGGCATCCTTAACCGTATCGGAGAGGCGTTGGATATTAACCTACCGGGTTCGAGACGCAGCAACTCAAGCACTGACAGCATTAACCTGCGTCCCTTCCTCGACCAGGCTGATGGCGGCACCGGAACCAGACTACAAGGTGGCACCCCTGCTCAGTCTACTCCACAGCTCAACCCTGACAATTTTCGCTAGATAACTTGCCAAAAATTGGCATCTACCTCCCCATTCTCAGTCTGAGGGTGGGGAATTTCATGCTGAAGGCGATCGCCAAACATGATACTATCCCTCTTGCCTCTCCACCCTGCCTCTCCATCCTGAATGTCTTTCCTTCAGAGACGAGCTAGCCTCTACCAAGCAATCGTCGCTCCAGACCAAACCCGTGAAACCTGGCAATTCTGCCTCTAGAATTTCTACTTACTTCTGGCAACTCTATGCAACTGCAACACTCTATCCGTCGAACCAAAATAGTAGCTACTATCGGGCCAGCCACTAGCAGTCCAGAAGTTTTGCGCGACCTGATTGAAGCTGGGGCAACCACACTACGACTCAATTTCTCTCACGGCACTCATGAAGACCACCAGCGAAGCATTCGCCTGATTCGCCAAATTTCGTTTGAGCTTAACCAACCCGTTGGGATTCTGCAAGATTTACAGGGTCCCAAAATCCGTCTGGGCAAGTTTGAGAATGGTTCCATTACCTTACAGAAGGGCGACCCATTTATTCTTACCAGTCGGCTTTTGCCTGGAAGCCAGGAAATTAGCTCTGTAACCTACAAACCCTTGGCAGACGAAGTTCCAGAAGGCGCAACGATTTTGCTGGATGATGGTCGCGTCGAGATGATTGTAAACAAGGTAGACAAGACAAACAAAGAACTTCACTGCCGTGTGGTTGTGGGTGGAGTGCTGTCCAACAACAAAGGCGTAAATTTCCCAGGGGTTTACCTTTCGATCAAGGCGCTTACCGACAAGGATAGAACTGACCTGACGTTTGGGCTAGACCAGGGCGTGGACTGGGTCGCACTGAGCTTTGTTCGCAATCCTCAAGACATTCTAGAAATCAAAGAATTAATCTCTAGCGCAGGCAAAAACGTTCCTGTAATCGCCAAAATCGAAAAACATGAGGCGATCGAGCAAATGGAAGCTGTGTTGTCGATTTGCGATGGAGTGATGGTTGCCAGAGGCGATCTGGGGGTAGAACTGCCTGCCGAAGAAGTTCCGCTGTTGCAAAAGCGGCTGATTGCCACCGCTAACCGTTTGGGTATTCCGGTGATTACGGCCACTCAAATGCTGGATAGCATGGTTCAAAGCCCTCGCCCGACAAGGGCAGAAATTTCAGATGTGGCAAATGCCATTTTGGATGGAACCGATGCGGTCATGCTTTCTAACGAGACAGCGGTCGGCAAATATCCGATTCAGGCAGTAGAAACGATGGCTCGCATCGCCACTCGTATTGAGCAAGACCAACCCCTGAACAGGAATGCAGAAAGCGCACCGGGGCGATCGATTCCCAATGCGATCAGCCAAGCGGTGGGACGCATTGCTGAGCAGCTTAAATCCGCTGCAATCATGACGCTGACTAAAACTGGGGCAACGGCTCGAAATGTATCTAAGTTTCGGCCCCACACTCCCATTCTGGCTATTACTCCCCATGTGGATGTAGCTCGCCAACTTCAGCTTGTTTGGGGAGTAAAACCTTTGCTTGTGTTGGATCTACCCTCTACCGGGCAAACCTTTCAGGCAGCGCTGAACGTGGCTCAAGAAAAGCAACTACTCTCAGAGGGCGATTTGGTGGTGATGACTGCGGGCACACTTCAAGGCGTAGCAGGTTCAACGGATCTGATCAAAGTTGAAGTGGTCACTGCCGTGTTAGGTCGGGGAATTGGCATTGGACAAGGTTCAATCAGTGGACGTGCCAGAGTTGCTCACAGCAGTAAGGAAATCGGTAATTTTAACCCTGGAGAGATTCTGGTTGCCTCTGGTACCAGTGCTGACTTTGTAGAGGCAATTCGCAAAGCTTCGGGGATTGTGACTGAAGACGACAGCCTCACCAGCCACGCCGCCGTGATCGGTTTGCGCCTGGGGGTTCCGGTGATCGTGGGTGTTAAAAATGCAACTGAGGTAATTCGAGACGGGACAATTCTCACGCTCGACATGCAAAGGGGATTGGTTTACTCCGGTGCAGTAGGGCTAAACCAGGCAGATACAACGCTTAGCGTATAGCGCGATCGCCCCTTGTTATCTCTCTTCCATTACTCTCGAACAAGAGGAACGAGGGAAATTTCTTTCCCAAAAGTGACAAAGCTTGTAGTGCCACGCATATACTTCTTTCCCACTAAAACAGGAATGCACCCCCGCGGCGCGGGGGTGCATTCCTGTTTTAGTACCTAATCCTCAACCGGGAGGGGAGTAAAGGAGATTGGTACAGACGTAATGTTGTCTTGAGGGGCTAAGGAAGCGGACGTTCATCAATCAATGGACGACCGGCTGTGTTGATGTCTAGCTCCTCACGGCGCAGCGTTTCTTCGGCGGTCACCGTGTCTTGCCGGACTTCCTTCCGAATCACTACTTCGTCGCGCACGACGGGCTGCTTGGTGATGTCAACGGTTTCCTCGTAGAGGTCTACCCGCATCACCTCACCCGACTGAAAGTCGGTAGCACCTGGAGTGACGGCTACACCCCGGTTTGCAGTAGGGTTATGTTGAATTACAACGCGTTCCTGCTGCACGGGGACAGCAACTTGAGTAGTCTCAGTCTCGATGCGCTTACCAACACTTACCTCACCAACTTTACGGCGGTCTTTGTTCGCAACTAGTTGCTCTTCATAGAGCCTGAAGGTTTGATGATCTTGCTCGTTCATAGAATACAGAGAGGGTTCCTGCTCATAGCGGTATGTATTGCGATTATAAGGAGTGCGATCGCGATCCGCATCCCTATCCAACCGATCAAACCCTGGAGTTGAGGTAGTTGTGTTGCTCACAGGCGGGTTGACTACCGGCTGGGCAGGAGGAATATTGTTTCTGACGCGCTCACTTGGTTGGGGAGCAGAAACTGCAGCCGTCCGAGTTTCCGTTGGCATTCTCTCTAGCGGAACCCCATTCTCTAAGGGAGCGGTCCGGTAAACGCCTCTCACCCGCTCTTCATAGTCATAATCGACAGTCATGTGTTCATCATATTCAGGCAGCTGCTCTGCTTGCTGGCGAGAGAGCCCCTTCAGATAGATGCGCTGCGATCGCGGATCGCTACGAAACCGCCCAACTGGCAACAGCACCTTCTTGCCAAAGATCCAGAAGCCTGTATCCATCACTAGATAGCGAAATCGCCCGTCATCATCTACCAGAGCAGTACTAACCGTTCCTACTTTTTCATCTTGTTCGGTGTAGATATTGAGACCTTTGATGTCTTCGCCACCAAACAACTCGTTTCGATAGTTGGGATGAAAATCTTCGATTTTATAAAGAGCCATGCTATTCTCCGTTCTATATTCGTCAGCCTTACAACCAAATAGGTTCGCTTGACCTAAAAATGAGTTCGAGTGGTGCAGGACTGACCTACACCACTCAGAGTTTTTCTCACCTAAGACTCCACCCTAAGATGCCAGTTTAGAAATTCTGAATCTTATCTTGTTGGAGGGTAGAGTTCCGCTAGAGATGTCTCCAGGTTTTACCTAGAGACACGATTGGCTAGGGGAGTCCGTTTTATACCGAGCGGCCGGGGCGGTCAGAGCGCTCAACGATGGGTCGTCCTTGGGTGTCGATATCCAGTTCTTCACGACGAATTTCTTCTTGAGCTTCGACGGTTTCGTGGTCGACCTCTTTGCGGATCTGGACTTCTTCCCGAACTACGGCTTCCTTGCGGATATCAGGAGTTTCTTCGTAAACTTCCATCCGTGCTACTTCTCCATCTTGGAAGTCGTGGGTGCCTACTACTGCTGCACGCGCATCGGTAGGAGTAGTACGCTCAACGATTACTCGCTCTTTCTCAACGGGCACTGATACTCGTGCAGTCTGAGTTTCGACGTGCTTGCCAATCGCTACTTCGCCTGTTTTGACACGGCTCTTGTTAGCGACTAAACGCTCCTCATAAAGGCGTAGTGGCTGATCTTCAATTTCGTTGCGGTTGTACAGAGCGTGGTCGCGATCGTAGCTGTATGCATCGCGATCGTAAGTGCTATCGACCGCAGAAGCACCCATCGCAGAAGTACCTGTGAGTGGCTGTGTGCTTGCGTCAACGGATTGAGTACCAGGTAGCGTACTGGGTTGAGCAGCAAGGGGACGATATCCACTTCTCACGCTCTCTTCGTAATCCTGATCGACTTTGAGGTCGTCGGTAAATGCGGGTAGATGTTCTACTTGCTCTTTGGTCAGTCCATCTACATAGATGCGACGTGCGTCATAGTCAAAACGAGCCATGCCGATGGGCAGTAGGACCTTTTTGCCAAAAACCCAAAAGCCTGTGTCTACGATCAAATAACGAAAGCGCCCTTCTTGCTCGTCAATTAGAGCGTCTTTAACAGAGCCAATTTGCTCGTCGTTTTGGCTGTAAACGTTGAATGAATCAAATGGAATTGCATCGCTATCGCCAAAGCTATTGCGATAATCTGGATAAGCTTCTTTGAATTTAACTAAAGCCATGTTGTTCTTCCTAAAACTAAACTTCGGTCTATACCCGTCTAGGTTATGAAAATGCTGACTGCGATTCATCTCCCGCCTGGCTGACGTGGCACTTGTTAAATTTCGGAGCAAAGTCTCAATTATTGAAGTGACAACTAGGCTAAAAGGTAGACGCAGTAATGTGGTTTGGTCTTTAGCCAACAAATTTTGTTTTTAGAGGTATGTTTAAGAGCGCTTGGCAGAATTTGGTGCAACAGCAGCGGGCGATCGCCGTCATTCGTGTACCCCAGTTAAGTTTGGGACTTAGTATGGCTAGAGCGATCGCCGCTGCAAATATGAAACTAATTGAAATTACTTGGAATAGCGATCGTGCAGGTGAGTTGATTCAACAGTTGCGGGATGAGTTACCTGATTGTGTAATTGGTACAGGTACTTTACTCACGCTTGACCAATTAAAAGATGCGATCGCCGCTGGAGCTGAGTTTTTGTTTACCCCGCATGTCGATTTGAATCTAATTGAGGTGGCAGTTGCCCAACAGGTACCAATTATTCCAGGGGCATTTTCACCCACAGAAATTGTTACGGCCTGGCAAGCCGGTGCCGCGAGCGTGAAAGTATTTCCGGTGCAGGCCCTAGGAGGAGCTGACTATATTCGCAGCTTGCAGGGTCCATTGGGCAACATCCCCCTGATTCCAACAGGTGGCGTAACAATCCAGAATGCCAGGTCATTTTTGGATGCAGGGGCGATCGCAGTGGGGCTATCGGGGCAGTTGTTTCCCGAGGAGGCGATCGCCACTCAAAACTGGGAATTGATTACCCAGCAGGCCCAACTATTGCGACACAATCTTACGAATTACGTTTCTGATACGCCCGAATCGCCAGAGTGCTAAATACGGCAGTCAGCGCTGCACTCCACAGTAAGGACTGAATCACATATTCAACATAAGGGCCACCGAATGATAGCCCTCGCATGGCTTGAGCTACAGCAGAAACGGGATTGAGGGACACAAACCCCTGAACCCATTCGGGAAATCCTTCTTTGGGGACGTAGCCAATGCTAAGAAAAGTGAGTGGCAACAACCAGGGAGCCATGGCCGCCTGAACGGTTTCAGCAGATTTGGCTTTTACGGCTAGAAAGACTGCCACCCAGGAAAAAGCAGAGGTGAAGACGACAGGAAGGAGTAGATAGAGCAGACTGTTGATGAATCCATTTTGGAAGCGAAATCCGATTAAATGTCCCACTAAAGTGATGAAAGTGACCTGAACGAGGAGCCGTCCGGCCCCACCTAAAATGCGTCCGGCTAACACGGCAGAACGGGCGATGGGCAGGGTGCGAAGTCGAGATACCATGCCGCTTCTAAGGTCATAGTAGAGTGCGGTTCCTGTATTGATCGTGCTAAACAACAATCCCTGAATTGTGCTAAGTGGTACCAAAAACTGTGCGTAGTCTGTGTAAGAGCCATTTGGCACCACAACCTTTGCAAAACTGGCTGTAAAGATAAGCATCAAGAAAATAGGAAAACCAGTTGAACCAATGATCACAGCCGGATTTCTCAGATCTAATAGTAGGTTGCGCTGAGTCACAATGGCAATGTCATGCAGGTCGCGAAAGAGTCCACCTTCTTGTCGGATTTCAACCAGTTGAGCGGCATTCAAAGGAAGCGTCATCAGGAAATCCTCCGGTAAAGCCAGATCGCAGTAAATCCGAATCCAAATAACAGCACAATTAACCAGCCGATTGACCACAGCAACGGAATCAGCAGCGGTTCACCACTAGCCAGTGCCCTGAGAGCCGCTGCAATATGACTCACAGGTTGAGCTATGACAAAGGGCTGAAGCCAATTTGGAAAGTTTTCGGCAGGGCTAAATCCACTGCTAAGCAATAGAAAAGGAGCATAAGGAACAATCACAAGAGATTGCACCAGATCAGGTTTCTTTAGCCCCAAAGCGAGGAGAGAGTAGCCAGTGACAGCGACGGTGGTAAAGAATAAAGTGAGTAAAATGTATCCGATCGCAGACAACACCCCTGCCTGAAACCGAAAACCATAAAGGTAAGCAACGGGAAGTAGAATGGCGATCGTGACAATTGCCCTGGCCAAGTAGGCAATTAGTAGCCCACCTAGAACAGCCGCCCGTGAGATCGGCATTGCCCGACAGCGTTGCAGCATTCCTGTATCAATATCACCTGCCAGGTTGCTAGCAGAATTCATTGCAGTAAAAAACATCGCTTGAAGCGTGATAATGGGCACCAGGTATTGGATGTAATCAATGTTTTGAGCAGACATTGATCGCTCAAAAGCAAGCAGGAAGGCAGTCAGAAACACAATAGGAAACACTAACACACCAGTAATGACGGCTGGCTGACGACTCAGCCGAATTAAGTTGCGCTGACCAATGATGAAACTATCGGCGATCGCTCTACTAATTCCGGCTTCACACCGAACCTTCACCAGTTGTTTGGCTTTAGCCTGCAAGTCGATCGCAGTCATATGGTTTCTCCTGTGGTGTGTCCGGTCAGGGCAAAAAACACATCATCCAAACTGGGACGACAGAGAGAAATATCAGCCAGGGTAATGCCGATAGCATCCACCCGACGAACCACTTCAGATAAAGTTGTGACACCATCGGGTGCAGCCAGAGTAAGTGTTCCGGTGCCTGCAATATCCCCTAACCCAGATAGCGCTCGTCTCACTTTTGGCTCATCCTTGGGGTCTGCCAGTTCCAGTTTGCAGAATGTCCCACCGACGCGATTTTTTAGATCATCAGAAGTGCCTTCTGCAATAACGGTGCCGCGATCGATCACGACAATGCGATCGGCAAGCTCGTCTGCTTCTTCTAAATATTGTGTGGTTAAAAAAATGGTGATACCGCGTTTTTTTAGCGCGACAACCATATCCCAGAGTTGACGACGGCTGCGTGGGTCAAGCCCCGTAGTTGGTTCATCCAAAAACAGCACCAGCGGCTCAGCTACAATACTGGCTGCTAAGTCCAAGCGACGACGCATTCCACCCGAAAATTCCTTGACCCGGCGATTGCCTGCCTCTAGTAGCTCAAACTGTTGAAGCAGCTCTGTTGCCCGTTTTGCTGCCGTGTTGGCAGAGAGTCGCAGCAATCGCCCAAACAGAATTAGATTTTCGCGGGCAGTCAATTCTTCATCAACCGCTGCAAACTGACCCGTTACGCCAATTAGCGATCGCACCGCAGCGGGCTGTTTAATGACATCGTATCCGGCGATCGTGGCATACCCTTTATCAGGCTTGAGCAGGGTTGTCAGGCAATTAATTGTTGTGGTTTTACCTGCTCCATTTGGTCCCAGCACCCCCAACACTGACCCAGGAGGCACCGAGAGATTAATGCCCTGTAAAGCTTTTGTCTTGCCAAAGCACTTTTCTAGCCCTCTGGCTTCCACCATTACATCCATTATGAGTCCGCTCGCTACTCCAGTAAGTCTAGAGTAGACGAACGGCAATCGCATCCTCCGGATCTCCATAGGCAGGATGCAATACCAAAAGCAAAGATCTGCAACTCCTCAAAGAAGTCGCAGATCTGCTTCCTTGAAGACCGGACGCGATCGCAGCTGTAGGTTAACAAATTAGTTGCAGGGATGAACAGACGTTCGTCCCTGCAGCAAGTATTTCTAACATGAAATCGTCTTATCTCAATTAACGCTATTAACGCTGTCGCATTCCGTAGCGTCCCAGGCTAACTAGCCCAATTCCAATCACAACCAGGTTACCAACGGTGGAAAGTCCAGCTTTCAAAATTCCAGTTCTAGCATTTTGTCTAAGCGTCTCGGCACGAGTTGTGAGCATTTGGTTAACTTGCTGTCGCTCCTCTGGACTGACTTCAGCCGCCGCCGGGTCATTTTCAGATGCTTCTAGTTGCGTTTGCAGTTCGGCAGCCTGGGTAGAAATGTTGGCGATCGCCTGCTGTTGTAGAACTAGACTATCTCGCAAAAGCAAAATGCAGGAAAGGTGAAAGACAACACCAATAATTAAACAGCCCATTGCCAATTGCTTCAGCCATTGGCGACTATCAAGGCTGCCAAACATCGTGAGGGCTGCGCCAAAAAGTAGAATAATGCTGCGATCGCCAATTTGCTGCATAAACCCAACCCGCCATTCTAGGCTACCGAGGTTAGGTGGCAGTGCCAGCAACAGTAAATCAAACAAGAAACCAGCCAGACAGGTGAACCCAACAATGCGGCAGAGGTTTCTGGCAGCGTAGGGGTGAGCAAAGTTGGGGGCAGAGATACTTGCCATAGAAGTTAAAGGATTGGTAGGGGAAAAAACTGCTGTAAACTGGACTGCAACACACAAACTTAGAAGAAGTTAAAGGGAGGGATAGCTGCGTCGGAACGGCTTCCAAAACAGCTATCCCTATCAACCTTGACTAGTAGAACAGTTCCAAATGGAGTAGTTATTAGTTACCTACACAGAGGAACTAACGTTTAAAGGACCGTCTCTAAAGGCAGAGCATTTGATCACCAATCAATCTATGCTTCTGCTTCTACCTGCTCATTCTCTTCAGCATTACGCTTCCGCAGCACAGCTGCACCCATGCCGATCAAACCGGGGAGCAGAGCAGGAGTGGGAATTTCATTGCCTGCGACGATAGTGACGGAGTAGCTATTCTGATTATTCCCCATGAATTGAGTGGTTAGACGACCAGTTCCTATGGTGTTGTCAGCAAAAAGTCCACTAAACTCATACAACTCTTTGGTAGAGTTATATGCAAAGGAAGTTAGGTTGAAGTTGAAGGGGCTATTTTCACCGAAGTACAAGAAGTTGTTAATAGCCGTAAAGCTTGCTACAGAGGAGATGTCTTTGACTTGACCAACCGTTATTGCTCCGAGGAATGGAAGATTCACAGATGGCAATCCGGTGAAGCTACCTGTTTTACCGCTAACGGCAACAGAAAACTCACCAATGTCCTCACCAGTTAAGGTATCTACAGCGCCATTGTACAATTTGAAATCCAAACTCTCTGGGCTAACAACAGCGTATCCTGTAAAATCTAGTTGGCTACCAAACTCTAGAGCTTCAGCAGGAGAAACCGCTAGTGTGGAGCCTGTGAGTACAGTGGCAGCGATCGCGGTCTTAAGAGCAAATGATTTGAAATTCATGCTTAACCTACCTAGTGTGTGTGCTTGTTCGGGTTGAAGGGTAATGGTTGAACCTGAGTCAGCTACCGAGGTTTTCGTAAGCTATTCTTTGCGAATAGTCTTAAAAGCTTCGTAGCTAGCGGCGCACCTTGGGTAGAGAATTAGCACCTGAGAGAAATACGTAGGGCTTAAAAAAACGCATCTTGCAATAAGTCAATTGTATGTGACTGTACTGTAGCCACAAGACATATTGCGTGGTTTCACGGTATTTTTACACTCACCGTCCTCTTGTTAAAGAAACCACTTATTTATCAAATGTTCCTCGTAAGTTGACTAGTCAGTATATTCACCTCTTCTCCATTAAAATCAGGGACAAGTTTTCATTAAGTAGGACACATTCTTAATTTTTTAATTCTTGGTCTTAGTTTTTTAATTCTTGGTCTTAAAGTTGTTCTAAAGAGTTTTTCCCCTACGTTTAGCAAACAAAAATCGGCAAGTTATTTAAGTTAGGAAAAAGAGGGGAGGCAGGGCTTAGCCCTGCCTCCCCTCTTTTTCCTAACCTGTATAGCTGCAACTGTAGAATGGGCGATCGCGCAAAAACAAGGAGCATAGGCCCCTTGTTTATTAGTGAGTATGTGACTTCAAAGGATTGGTGATCTACCCTTGAGAGCGTAACAACACTTTGGGTTGTTTAATCAACTGCTTTGTCGCCAACCACAAAAACAGAGGAATCGTCGTGCTGTAGCGTTTCCAGAGCCGACGAGGTTCTTGAATGAGTCTGTAGAACCACTCCAGACCCATTTCTCGAACCCAACGAGGCGCTCTCTTGCAAATACCTGCATAAACTGGGAAAGCTCCACCTAAGCCAATCATGACCGCGTGAATTTTGTCCTTATGCTCTGCCATCCAGCGTTCCTGTTTTGGACAGCCTAATGACACCAAAACCACACCTGCACCACTCGCATTAATTTTTTGAATCAACGCCTCATCTTCCGCTGGTGTAAGGGGTCGGAAGGGTAACGGTTCCATTCCAGCAATTTGTAGGTCAGGAAATTCTTGATTTAGCTTTGCTCTCATCTGATCAAGGATAGGCGTCTCAGAACCTACAAAGAACAGTCCAACATCAGTTGAGGGAGCAGCTTTACAAAGAGCTAGTAGGATGTCTAAACCTGCGACGCGGTCTTGATCTCGCACTCCCAACAGTTTCATCATCCAGACCAGCGGCATTCCATCCGGTGTAACCAGATCAGCGCTTTTGAGAACCTTGCTAAAGTCCTGGTTTAAATACGCCTCTGTCACCATGTGAACGTTAGCGACACAAACAACTTTACTGAGATGTTTGCTAGCCCATTCCAAAATTACTTTTATTTGCTCGTCGAATGGTGAAGCGGTAACGGGGGAATTGACCACACTCACCTTTTTAAGGGGTGGTTTCACAGTATGACTCCTCTATCCAATAACTGTTTTTTTGCTTTTGGATGCAGCGTTAAATGCGTCCGCTACGGTTCAGCCACCCTGTGAAAAGGTCAATAACAGACCTCTTTGACCAAACGTGTGTTTGCAAAAGAAATTGAGGTTAATGGTAGAAGTCCTGTTTGCTAAGTTGTCCTGAAGTTGCAACACACATTCAGGAATGTAATTAGCAATAGCTGTGGCAGTTCGGCACCAGAGAGAAGGTAGATGGAGGGGTAATGAACGACATTGAGCATAACCTTGAACAATGTCTAACTATCTATGTCTACGTAAAACCACTAGCCTATCCGGAAGATTATTTTGAAGTTAAGTCGGATTTGGGCACAGTTGATAAGAATTTTTGAGCTCAACCCTAAGCAGGCTGATTCGTAGCTTTTGTAACTCAAAAGTGAATACTTCGAGCAGCGGCAGAGCGATTAAGCAATGGTTTAGCTGCTCGTCAACTACTGATCCACACTAACAAAATATACCGAATTACATGAACATACTCATCCTTTCACATCCTATTTCATGAAGAGATGCGTAAGAATTGCGATCGCCTCAAGCATTAAGCTCAATCCTTGAAAAATCATCAGCATCGTAGCAGTTTATACCTAACTCGCGAAAACGAGTTTAGGTTCGGAAGCCGACTCTTCAGAAACTAGTTCTGCAGTAATGGTTAGGGGTGCCGAAGTCCAATCTGATTGATGCGAGTGAGCATCTGCTTGGAATTGAACGGGTTGTGATTGCTGAAATCCTGCTGGCAGTCTCAATATGGGATAGCAGTTAGTCAGCATAGTTTGCCCTTTGGTATGTTGTTCTGTATTCAGACCAACGTACCGCGCCAGCATTGCCAGCCTGGATTGGATGTCAAGGTGAGTGATGGTAGTTTTGGTTTGAATAGCAGAGTTAAGGGATTTACGTCTGTCAAGGGCGATCGCCGCTCCAGTCGCAAGCAACATGCTAAAGGCAATTCCTGCACTTAAATCACGCTGGAGATTAGGAATTGTGGGTGCAGGTTGACCTGTTTGATCGTGAATTAATTCTGGTGGAGCAATGACTTCCCAGGCAATTTTCTGCTGAGCAGCCTGCGGTTCTAGCTCTTGCCGCTTCGCAAGATACTGGTTTAAAGTGCTAGTGGCAGTATGCAACTCCTGTTCCACTTGTGAGTGTTGACGAGACAGCGCTGCCCACTGTTCCGTTTGCTGGACCAGCAGCGTTTCCGCTCGTTCAAGGGACTGTTGACGAATTTCTAGAACCTGGAGGTATTGAGTGGTTTCAATCCAACGTAGGGCCATTTCTGGTGAAACAGGCATTTCCACCGACTCTGTGATTGCAATCGTGGGATTGGTGGATAAGTAACTGAGTGCAATCTGTCGAGCTTCCAGACGCATTTGTAGCTGCAACTCACGATGCTCTTGCTGCAAAGACTCGACTTTTTCAGCATTCACTTGGAAGCGAGTCGATTCTTGGGCAATTTCTAACTCTACGGTTCGGAGCTGGTCGAGCAGCGTTTGATAGCTAGATGACTGATTTAACAAGGTTTCGGCGATCGCCGAATCAGGCAAACCCATTTGCTGCTGTAACATTACCTGACTGCTGCGAATCTTCGGCAGAGTCGTTTGTAAGGTTGCCTGCTGGTTTGCAATTTCGCGAGAAAAAGCAGACAAGCGTTGCCCTTGGGCATCTGGATCGCTTAAGCCATGCTGTTGCTGAAACCCCTGTAGCTGCTGACGCAAATCTTCCACCCTTTGCTGCACCTGGGGAATCTGAGCATCAACAAATTCGAGTCCTTTACAAGCACCTGATTGGCACTGTTGTCCATAGTTCAGGTAAGCATCCACAACCTGGTCTAGAACAACCTGAACAGTTTCAGGATCTGCATCGCGATAGGTAATCTCCAACATTCCTGGTGCTTCAAGCTGGGCAATGTGCAAGTTGCGGCTCAAAGCATCATAGTCAAGCTCAATGTCTTGCGCTTGAAGCTGTTCAACGACCGGGCTAAGGAGTACAGCACTCCTTAAAACCTCAATTTGAGTATCATAATCAATCGTAGGAACCGCTGTCTCATAGCCATTGCTCAGGGCTTGGGCTTGAGGAGAACGGTTGGCGATCGCAGGCTCCACCGAAATCTGGAACTTTCCCTCATATTCGGGGGCGCGGCTCAAGATTTGTGCCAGATTTGCAGAAGTCACAGCCACTGCGAGTCCAGCCACAACTACTACACGCCGCTGTCCATCTGAAGTAAACCACTTTGAGGGAGATGGCTCCGGGTCAATGGGTTCCCATAAAGACGGCAAGAAACGAGAAGAGGGCTGAATTGAGTAGCTGTCCCTTCTAGAAGGTGACAACAGGATAGCCTGTGTGAGTTCTGTCATGAGATTCCCTTGACAGCATTACAGATGGTGTCTTTGCTTTTGGTAGACTTTGCCCCTGTGTCATCTTTCAAGCCCAAAAACGTGAATCAGGAAAGTTTTTTTAACAATCTCCTCAAACTCCTCAAAATCAGGAGTGAAATTCACGTGAAGTATTGCTGTTCTCTAATGAACTTGAGTAGAAGAACAGAGTTCCCCATACCCGCTTCTGAACTTCAGACGTAGAAATATAGAGACAGCCCGGAGTCCTTCAAAATAAGAGAAGGATTCTAGCGGACTTTATACGTTCTAAGGCTCGAATTGCCAGAGGGTAGGTTCCCATTCATAGCGATCGCCCCTTACACGAATGTGACCCACTGCAGGAAACGGCATGTGATAAGCACTCACCATTGTTCGATCTTGAGTGACCTGATCGAGTAGCCTACGCCGCGTTTCTGCTGCTTGTTGCGGGTTAAAGTCAAACCCAGTTTGCCATTCAGGATGTTCTAAATCAAACGCTTCATTGAAGAAGACATCAGCAGTGACCATCAACTGAGAGGCTTCAGATTTAATTTGTAATGCTGATTGACCCGGAGTATGTCCTGGTGCAGCGATCGCAGTAATGCCTGGAACAATTTCTTGATTAGGTTGAAACTGGCTCACTTTGTTGGCGATCGCCCCTAAATGCTTCTGTGCAGATGCAACAATACCTTGCTTGAAAGCTTCAGGAATAATTAGGGGTGATAAATCAATCGTGGGGGTTGTCCAAAACTGCCACTCGGCGGCTGAAATGTAATATTGAGCGTTAGGAAAGGTAAGTTGTCCATCAGGAGAAACAATCCCTCCAATGTGATCAGGATGAGCATGAGTAATGATCACCGTATCAATGTCTCGAGGTTGAACTCCTATACTCCGAAGATTTTGCGCCAGTTTTGCAAGCCCTGCTCCAAGCTCTATCCCTGCACCTGTGTCAATTAGGACTTGATGAGCGCCTGTATCCACATACGTTGCATTGAAATAGAGGGATAAGTCGCTAGGTGACCAAAATCGTTCTACCATTGCTCTCTCCACTTCTATCGGATCGGCTGTTGGAGCGTAGGTTGGCAGAGGAGGCAGTGTTAGTAATCCATCAGAAATCGTCGCAACTTTGAAACTTCCTACCTGAAACTGATAAGCTCCTGCGTTGGGAGTACTTTCCTCATGGGCTGCATTAACTGTCGGTGATTTCATCGGCAAAGTGAGGATGAGCGCAATGAGCAGAAAAGCCATTGTTTTAACAATCGTTCTGAAGTGCGATCGCTGCACAGCCTGAATGACTGCTCGAACTAATCGAATAGAAAGCGACATACATTGCTCCACTTAAATGTGAGTATTAACTCGCGACACATTGCTGCAAAAGTTGTTTGTACCAATTTGATGCCTGTAACAGTTGCTCATCTGAAATGGTTCCAGGAATTTCCAGCTCTTTCGGCAGAAATCCGTGAACGACGAAAGGTGTTTTGTAACTCATTCCGCAAAAATTTGCAGTTTGCTGAATCGGTCGCAACAGTTCACTCATCGTGAAGTTAACAGCTCCTCCTGCCACATACATCTCTGACAAGCCACCTGCTGTCACTACAGGCATCAACTCCTTTCCCTTAAGGGCTGTACCTGCTTCACCATAAGCAAAACCATAAGTGAGTACATCATCCATCCACTTCTTCAGCAGTGGCGGCACTGAGTACCATTGCAACGGATGCTGAAGCACGATCAAATCGTGGCTTCTCAAAAGCTCCTGCTCCACCTGCACATCAATTTGCCAGTTTGGATATCGCTCATACAAATAGTGAATCTTTACCGAGGGAATTTCCTGAACAGCTTCTACTAGTGCTTTATTGCCTCTGGATTCTGCAAAGTTTGGATGAGCCAAAATAACGAGTACTTTCTTCATGACTTGCTCTGCCATAGCTCTTCAAGTTCTAAGATATTGGCAGAATCGTTATATTGTCTAATAGATAATTGCCATAAAGGTTATCACTGAAGTGAATTACGAACAGCTTGATTTGAATCTGCTGAAGATTTTTGATGCGGTAATGACAGAACTCAACGTGACTCGTGCTGCCGATCGCTTGAATATGACACAACCTGCTGTTAGCAATGCTCTCAAACGCTTACGTCACTTGGTGAATGATGAGTTATTCATCAAAGTCCCAAGTGGAGTGAGCCCAACTCCAAAAGCGACAGAAATGTGGCAGCCTATTCGCGAGTCTTTAACTCAAATTCGTCGAACTTTTGAGCCAGTGGAGTTCGATTCTGCTGTCGAAAGTGCTAGCTTCACGATCGCCCTCAATGACTTTTCAGCCCATGTGATTTTGCCTGCTTTGGTCAACACATTGGAAAAACTTGCACCCAACATCAATTTGCGGACTATACCCAACACTCACATCAATGCTCCAATGCTGCTAGAACAAGCAGAGATTGACCTTGCAATTGGTGTATTTCTACAGGTCAATGCTCGTTTGCGATCGCACACACTCTTCACCTCAACCTGGGTCTGTGCGATGCGGCATAACCATCCACTTGCAGGTAAGAAGTTAACTCTAGCTCGCTACGTCGAAGCAAAACATTTGCTTGTAACCCTGACTGGAGAAACAACAGGTTTGCTTGAACCCTTCCTACAGGAACAAGGACTCACTCGCCGCATTGGACTGACGGTCAATCAGTTTTTTGTGGTTCCCCAAATTCTTATTAACTCGGATCTAATTGCAGTTTTGCCAACACGAGTGGTTGAACTGAGTGGAATGAGCGATCAACTTTACCTCACCGCTGTTCCCATTGAAATTCCTCTCTCCTCTGTGAAGATGATGTGGCATGAACGCAGCCATCACAATCTAGCCCAAGCATGGCTCAGGTCTCAACTGGCTAAAGTTTGCTCAGGCATTTAAGTAAAATTACTCAACTCAACCCCCAATCTGCATGAGCTATAATCCTACAAGCCCTTGAGGAGCTTAGGTTTTATCGTTCACAGAGAAAAAAGAGTGTTTTAGAGAATGACTAGCCATGTATCATTACCTACCTCCCTCAATGATGTTCCACTACCAGTAGAATTACCTCCACTTGTCCTGGTAGCCTTTACCCGCCCTGATTTGCTCAAAAAAGTTTTAGCAGCAGTTCGTCAACAATCACTAATGCCATCTAAGATTATTGGTTTTATTGATGGGGCAAGAAAAGCTGATGATGAACCTTTGATAGAACAGTGCATTTCACTACTAGAAGAGTTATCTACACTCGTACCTGTCCATATCGTTAAAAGAAATCATAATTTGGGGTGCGACCAAAACGTAATTCTGGGTCTAACAGAAGTTTTGTCCTCTCATGATTCCTTGATTTATCTAGAGGATGACATTGTTCCTAATCCACACTTTTATGATCGGATGTGTCGGCTTCTAGAAGCTTATCGACATCACCAACAGATATGTTCAATTAGTGCCTATGCAAGCCTACCAGCAGAGTTGAGTCCTCGGACTGATACAGACTTTATCGTGTCTAACCGTGTCTTTAGCTGGGGATTTGCAACCTGGGCTGATAGGTGGAAAGAGCTGAATTTAGCCAATCAATCAGAACAATACAATCCTTTTGGCGAGTTTTACAAAATTCCAGCTACCTCTCAAACTAAGAGAACAATGATCAACCAGTTTTGGTTGGAGAAAAATCGACAAACAGACTGGGTCATTACATTTACCCTTGCCGCTTTATATCACCAGAAGACGCATCTTGTCCCCACCACTTCCTTTACAACAAATATTGGGTTTGGTCATCCTGAAGCCAAAACTTACAAAGGCAAAGAACTAGCCTGGGTCAATGCTAGATATGATGCCAACTTTTGTCCCAAGCGATTACCAGTTAGCCTAGAGTTGCCAGAGGAACTGAGACATACTCTTAACAATACGAGCTTGACTCAGCACTTACTGAAGCAGGGGGAGTTGTGGCTTAACCCATCAGCTTTTCTATATCTAGCGAGACAGTCTAAAAATTTAAGTAATGTGTTGGCGCTTTTAAAGCTGTTCGTAATCCGTCTGCCTTTAATGTTAAAACGCTGGCGTAGAGGTCTACCTGTGTAAACTTAACCATCAACTGCGTCCTGTAGTTGACAATCCCTCAACAATAATTGAAGGTGTGTAGCAGGAACCGTTCCAATCAGCATCGCCTCCAAGTTCGACCAGGTTTTTGAGGGCAGTGTAGACGTTGCCTGCAACCATGGTGTCTTTAACACGACCGATGATCTGCCCGTTTTCTACCCGATAGCCCAGATCAACATTCACCGAAAACTCACCAGAGATGCCTGCACCGCCACCCAGCATTTGATCAACGATGATGCCGTAATCGAGGGAGGCGATCAGGTCTGAGAGAGATTTGAAGCCAGGTTGAATTAGCAAGTTAAACAATCCGGGGGTCGGGTAGCTGCCCAATCCGGGGCGAAAGCCGTTGCCTGTGGTGCCGCTGCCGAGCGATCGCCCCAGCGTACGATCGGTATAAAAAAGCTGTAAAACACCATCTTTGATAAAGGTGATCGGTTGGGTGGGAGTGCCTTCATCATCAAAGGGGCAGCTAAACGGGCCTGCTTCGGGCTGTTGAGAGACGGTCAGGTCGGGGGAGGTGACGGGTTCTCCCAGACGATCGCTCCAGGGGGAAGCCTTTTCGAGTACCTGTTTGCTATTCATCGCCGCTTGAATGGTGCCCCACAGCATGTCTGCTGCCTTGGAGGTAAACAGCACTGGAACGCGCCCATTGGGAGAAGCCGCGTTGTTTTTTGCCCAGTCCAGCCGCTGCAACACCTGATTGGCCACAGCCACCGGATCGAGCCTGCCGCGTTGGGTTTGCCCGTCTGCGACACTCAGGAAATCTTCACCCCGCACCCACTCCGCCGATAGATAACAACTCAGCGTGGTGTCGGTGTAGCTACAGTCCAGTCCTTGAGAATTGACCAGGCGCGTTACTTCTGCCTCACATTCCCACTCGGCTGTGCAGAGACATTCGGGGTAAGCCTGACGCACCAGAGCGATCGCCTCTCTGCCCCAATCTACCAGGGTTTCGACGGCTACTGCTTCTCCCAAATCTGGGTAGGTAATGTGAGAGGCGGTATTGAGTTCAATGGTTTCTGGATCATTCAGTTGGCTGAGGGCAATCGCTCGTTCAACCAATGCTTGCGGTTCAACAGCACCATAGGCGACAGCCAAACCAGGGCGACCATCCTGCCAAAGCCGTAGCGCAGTCCCTTCTGCCTGAGAGCTTTCTAGCTGCTTTAGCCGATTTGCCTCAAAAAAGACTGGACGAGAGAGCGATCGCGACTGAAACACTTCTGCCGCCTCTGCGCCTGCTTGCTTTGCTAAATCCAGCAGTTGCTCTGCCGGTAACATTTGTGGCGAGTTATCGGAACCCATAGTATTCCTTGGTTGACCGTTTACTATCTTGTGCGATCGCGGTACTTTACGCCAAGTTCAGTTCTTGCAGCAGCCAAAATCCGGCAAAGGTTTCTGATTCTGGGTCAGTCTGCACGGCGATGAAATGTACTTGGTTTGCCTGCTGCTTAGCAATCTCAAAGGCTTTTGCTTCGGCTTGCAGGGCGGGAGTTGGCAAGTTGATCAGAATCCAGGCGTTGTCGGCTCCGGTTTCCAGGACAAGCTGCGGTGGAGAAGTGTTGAACTTGAGGAAAGCTAGCTCTAGCCCAGACATCCAGCCTGCCAGCGGCACAGCACGGGGCGAGAAGATGATTAAACCGGGAACCCGAGCATCTGGCGCTAAGCCTGCCATCTCTAACGGAAAGGCTTCACCAAAGCCAATTTCCCACTCTGGCATCTCTTTGAAAGCGATCGCTTCCAAATTGACAAACGCCCACTGTTGCCCAATTAGCGCATCTGGCAAGGGCTGTGGCGCGTTGTCAGCCATTGCTACCGAAGGATTGGTCCCTGGCTGATAGGTGGGATAAGTGGGATAGACCTCTTGCATTCGCTGCTCAATCCACTGATTGAGCGCTAGCGTGCGCCGACTCGCAAAGGCAGTGATTCCGGCATCTTCGCAGCCTTTGGTGATCATGTTAGCCATCTGACGGCGAAAGAAGCGAATGCGGGAGGGCGGCTTAGCTGCTTGGGCGATCGCCTCTTCCAGCGATTCTCGCAACGTCACCGAATTCACTTCGCTGTTAGAACAAAATTTGGCATAACGAAATAGCGAATCAGGCTCAGTGGTGATGTCTGTGGGGCTTTCGCAAATCAGCACCTCCCAAAGTTTTTTGTCATTTTCATCCAGCACCGGACGAGAGTAAAAATCTAACTCCCAGATAACAGGCATAAGCAGGCAATTAATCTGAACCTCTGCTCTAGATCATAGGTGAGGACGGTTCTGCAAGTTTATTTTTATTTCACGCAGAAAGTGCAATCCTAACCAGTTCTGTAAATCGGGCTAGAGAATGCGATCGCGACATGGGCATCTGTTCTGCTAGGGGCATCTGTTTTGCTAGAGAGGCTACAGTCCAGGCTTTTTTGGGCGATTCGTGCATTAGTGATAGGGCAATCTCTAGCGTTCGGTTCTTTGACTGAGATTATGATGCTTCTTAATTCAGGAAGTGATGCTAAATGTTCTCCAACTAAGGGTGGATTTATTCTTCTTTTAACAAAATTTATTACTAATAGTCTTACTTCTTAGGTTTGCCTTACTTCCTTTGTCAGAGAAAAACTCACTTTAGAAAACCCAAACGAAAGAGGCAGATCTTGATATTGAGCGAGAACATAGTAGAGACGTTACTAATGAAGTATTAAGAAAACTCATGAACACTACTGAAATGGATTTAGAAAGGTCTGGAAATCCTGCCTTTGCCGTCAACGATTCTCCACCCCATCAAGCTACACAAGCGGAAAAAGAAGCACGCTTGAAAGAAGATGTTTTAGATGAGAACGAGACTCCTTCCTACGCGTTTGGACTTAGTCTCGTAGGCGTTATACTTGCGCTTCTCTTGTTTATAGCGGGTCTTTACTATGGCATTATCAATCCTTAGATGAATCAACAAAATCTAGAAAGGATGGAGTTATTAAGCTAACTTCGTCCTTTCTAAATTGTTTTATTCACAATACTCAGGCTCATCCAACTGAAAAAGCGGTTGAAGTTCTAGCCTAAACTAGTTCTCAACCGCTTTCTTATAGCGACGCTATCGACTATTGCTTACTTGCTGAAAACATCTTTGATGTTGTCAACAGCGCGTTCAACAGCATTCACATTGTTATCGATCGCTCTCTGAGTCCGAGATGCATCTTCATTCGCTCTTTTCTCGATGCGGGCTGCATCTCTTTGAGCTTTGCGTCCGATAGAGCTGCCATTGTCAGTTGCATCATCAACTCGGTTAGCGTTGCTATTAGCAGCATCCTTAACCTTCTCTGCCGCATCCTGAACAAAGCCTTTGTTGTCTTGCTGAATCTCGCTACCTGTCTCTGTTCTTGCAGCGATTACAAGCGTACCCGGAGCAGCCATTGCGGCGGTGTTTGAGAAGAATGCACCCTGCCAAACAAAGGCGATCGCTGAAACACAAAACAGGGCGGTCACAGCCCAACGTCCCATAGCAGCAAGCAAATTAGTCATTGATTTCATAGAAATAGAAACAGTGTTTACAAGGTTGGTCATTTCTATTTCTAGTGCATTCAATTTGTCGTTTGAATGACCTTTTGGCAGAGTTCACATGGTCTAAAGGCATAAATTGAGATCTTCTAGTGAAGGGTAGTACGACTCAGCCGCACTACCCTTCACTAGACTCTGTTCCTATTGCGGCAAGGTCACGGTAAAAGTAGTGCCAGTGGCGATCGCACTCGTCACTGAAACTAGTCCCCCGTGCAAATCTACGCAGGTTTTCACAACGGCTAATCCCAGACCGGTGCCTGCAATGTCACCCACATTTTTGCTGCGGTAAAAGGTTTCATAAATTCGCTGCTGATCTTCGGGGGGGATGCCAATGCCGTAATCTTTGACCTGAAACACAACTGAACCCGGATTGTAAATCAAGCTGAGCAACACGGTTGAATCAGGCGGAGAATACTTCGCAGCGTTCGAGAGCAGGTTCGTCAGAATGGAGTGCAACAGTTTGCTGTCGAGTTTTACCGGAGTCGGGTAACCGTATTGGGTGAATTCGATCTGAGTTCTGCCTGTGCTGAGCTGCATTTCTTCGACAATCTGCTGGCAGAAAGGTTCTAGATTGAGGAGTTCTGGACGAAATTCTAGCTTCCCGGCTTCGGCCCGGTTGAGCGTCAGGATGTCGTTCAAAAGCTGTGCCAGGGTTTTGGCGGCAGACTGAATGCGCGACAGGTTCTTTCGCTTTTTCTCCTCTGCCCAATCTTCAGAACTACCGGACAACAGTTGAGTCGAGAGCAGGATCGTACTTAGGGGAGTGCGAAATTCGTGGGAAACCATCGAAAACAAACGTTGCTTCAGATCGCTAATTTCCTTGGTTTGCGCCAGTTCTGCCGATCGCTCTTGCACTTCCATTTCTAGCTGACTGTTTGCCTCAAATAAGGCAACCTCAACTTGCTGGCGTTCATTGATTTGGCGATGCAGCAGGTAATACACCCAAACCAACAGTGCCGCACTCAGAAGAATGCCACCAATGTTGATTAGAAAAATGCTGCGAACGCTTTCGGCTGCCTGCGTTTCCCATTGCTGAAGGCGCGATCGCTCCACTTGCTCCATTTCACGAATCACCTGCTGAATCTGCTGCTGAAGCTGGCGATCGCCACCATTGTTCTGAGGCTGTGGCACGGTTTGCTGAAGTGAGGTAAGGCGTTGAGAAAGTAGCGGCTCCAGCAGATCCAGGCGGCTTTGCTGAGCAGCATCCGGGGCAATGGCTTGGCGCAAAGATGCCACTTCGAAAGCAATTGTCCCCATGCTTTCAGCATCAATTTGCTCGATCGCGGGTGCCGTTTCTGAATTAGGAAGTTCTACATTCTCTAACTGAGTTTTGGCATCCGTGGCGATCGCTAAGATCTTCGCCAAACTTGCTAACGTGCTATACGTGCGTTCCATGCCGTTTGTGCTTGAGGTCAGGCGAGTCATACTGCGGTGAGCAACCAGGTTGACGCTGCCCAGCACTAGAAACACCAGCCCGACTCCAACCGCAATCAATCGCTTTTCTAGAAACCATCTCGCCTGCGTTTGTTGCAGATTGAGCAAAACCTGCTTCAGTTTTTCAGCCTCAGCCGTCGCTGCATCTGCCAGACTGCGGCTTTGCTTGTATAGCTCTTCTCGATCGACATAGGCAGACGTGGGCAATAGCAAGAGCGACCAGTGACGATCGGCAATGGTAAAACTGCGGCTACAGATCGAGTTGTCTTGAGCAGACAGCTTTTCTTGCCAAAAGGAGTGGTGTTCCTGAAAGCCCCTTTCCTCGGCTGGGCTAGCAAGCACCCGTCGAGACTGAGCTTCATAAGTAGCCAAAAATGCTTTGTCGGGCTGGTCGGACTGATCACACAGAAAGAAGTTGATGTTGTCTAGATTCAACCCGGACAACGAAGCCCGAACCACGTCTGCTACCCGAAAGACGCCCAAAACGAATCCTTGGAGGCGATCGCGCCTTTCTGCAATGGTTTCTCCGGGCGCACCCCGGTAAATCGGCAAAATTACCAAAAAGCCAAACTGCCGCTGAGTTTCCTGCACCAGTTCGACCCTACCACTGATGGCGATCGCCCCCGTATCCCGGGCCCGTTCTAGCGCCGTCCGCCGAATTGCATCCGAAAACAGGTCAAATCCCAGTGCTAGCTCATTGCCAGTGAGTGGCTCTACATAAGCAACCGGAAAATATTCTGGACGCATTGCCGCTCTAGTCAGTTGCCCGTCTGTGCGCTCTGTTACCTGAAAGTTTGTATAGCCCTCAGCTCGGAGAGTTTTCTCGAATAGGGGGCGATCGCACTCCTGCAACCGGGGCAACCACTCCAACGCCTGAATGCTGGAATGCCTCAGCAGCACAGGCTGCACAAATCGCCCAAAGTCTTGCCGCCCCACCCACTCCGCCGAACCATAAAGCTGCCCAATCGAACGCAACACCTCAAAACAGGCATCAATACTGCGCTGTAAATTGGCAGCTAAGACATCGGCTCGTTCTTGAAGTTCTGTTTTCACAGGCAGGGGAGAGGGGAAAGAAGGGCTTGCTCGTTACCAAGCTCTAGCCCGGTAATGCTAATTCGGAATCTCCAGCTTCCTCTGCTTAACCGGGAGACTTTGCTCAACCGGGAGAAAAGTCATCTGGTATTTCATCAACAGATTGAATTTCTAAAATCTGCATCAAGGTTTTCCATTGGCGAGGGGTCAGCTTTGGCTCAGTCTCTCCTGACACCCAGCGTTGATAAGTCCGTAGCGGAATGCCACACTGAACCGCGAATTCAGCCTGTGACAAGTTTGTGCGCTGAATCCTCAACTTCTCAATGGGTGAATCGCTTTCCTGAGGTCGCCTGTCTTTCTTCATCAACGAATTTGGCGCGCCATGTTGACGTACAACCATTTGGCGCGTCATAATGGCGTATGAAATTTAAGAGTAGTGAATTGCCCAAATAGAAAAGGGCAGCACTGCTTTAGTGTCTCATTTCTACCACTACAACACCATGACTTATCACGACCAGCTTCATCCTTGGGTGGTCTATCGTCTGCTGCCCAACTGTGAGACTGTGGCGATCGCCCGTTTTCGTCGTCGCAATGATGCTGAAATGTACCTTGCTACCCTTCAGCGACAGATGCCTGATGTGCGGTTAGCGATCGCCTTTGAACCACCTGAAGCCCTGCCGACTGATTGCGAAGTGCCCGATACTATAAATCAGGGGAAGCTTCAAAGGCCATATGGCAGGGCCAGAGGATAGTTTATGTCATTTAGTGACTACAAAAGTCTTGCTCAGGTGCAAGAAGAATATCAAATTAAATATCAAGAAGATAACTTCGTTTCTGAGCTACGAATGGACGTGTCAGCCCTATTTCTTAAGGAATTTGACTTTAATTTGACCTGTATGGATGCCTTTTCCTCAGAAGCGGCTCGGTGCGAATTAGTAATTTTTCCAATTCTCAGAGAAATTTACAAACGATATTGCAATAAAGCCGCTTTTTGGGTACAGAAACCGTTTGCTTATGATGCAAAACTCAACGGTACTCCTGATTATGTACTTTCCCAAAAATCTGAATTGGGCAAAACAATTCTAGGGCTTCCCCTGCTGCTTTTAGTTGAAGCAAAACGCAACGATTTTGAACAAGGCTGGGGGCAATGCTTAGCTGAACTCGTAGCGGCGGATTATCTTAATCAGCACAAAAGACCGATCTATGGCATTGTCACCGACGGTAAGCTTTGGGAATTTGGTCGATTGCAGCATCAGGTTTTCACCAAAAACACTGCCAGTTATACGATTACAAACCTGAATGAACTCTTCTTTGCGCTCAATTATTTGTTTGACCAGGCTACTCATAATCTAGAAATGGTTGCTGCAAGCTGAGATAAGAATTACCTGAGAATCAGATGTTTCACCTGGAGGAACCCTATATATTAAAAAGTGTAGAGCGGTAAGGGTTCTGGGTTTTTATGGCACTCATTCGGGTTCCCCAGTCGTGGCAACTGCCAGAGCGGGACGTGACTTCTGAAGCAGCCTTTTTTAACCGGCGGCAATTTCTCAAAACCCTAGTAGGGGCTGGGATTGGCGGTTCCATCGCGGGGTTGTGGGGTTGTCAATCTAAAAGTGTTGAGACAGAAGAGCCACTGCTAGGCACCAGTCCCTTGCAGGGTGCGCCAAATTCAGCTTTTTTGGATGCTGGTAGCGATCGCCCCCTCACTAATGAAATGCTAGCTGCCACCTACAACAACTTCTATGAATATGGCGGCAGCAAACATATCTGGCGAAATGCACAGGCACTTCCCACGGAAGATTGGAAAGTTGAAGTCACCGGACTGGTCAACAATCCGCGCACCTTTGACCTGGACGATTTGCAAAGAACTTTTCCTTTAGAAGAACGGGTTTACCGTTTCCGCTGCGTCGAAGCCTGGGCGATGGTCGTTCCCTGGATCGGGTTTCCGATGAATGCGCTGATTGCAGCCGTTGACCCAACTCCCCAGGCAAAATTCGTGCGGTTTACCTCCTTCTACGATTCTCAGGTCACCAAAGGACCAGGATTGCACTCCAGATTCTTACCCTGGCCCTACACAGAAGGACTGCGAATTGAAGAAATGGCAAATGAGCTAGCCTTCTTTGCCGTCGGCATCTATGGACACACCCTACCCAAACAGCACGGTGCCCCAATTCGAGCCGTTTTGCCGTGGAAATATGGCTTCAAGGGAGCCAAATCGATTGTCAGCATTGAGTTTACCGACACTCAACCTGCAACTTACTGGAACACAATCAGCTCCAGCGAATACAAATTTGACGCTAACGTAGAGCCACAAGTCCCCCATCCTCGTTGGTCACAGGCAAAAGAGCGGCTGATCGGTTCCGGCTCTGAATTTAGCTGGGAAGAGCGCCCAACTTTGCTTTATAACGGCTATGAGGAGTACGTTGCAGAGCTTTATGCTTAGCGGCGAGGACTACTCTACCGGAAACTTATGTTCTCTCACTTCGGTGCTGTAGGTTTGAACCGCCTGAGTAATCGTCTCTTGTAGGTTGGCATAGGTTTTAGCAAAGGGTGGTTGCCAGTCGGACAAGCCAAGCAGGTCGTGTGTCACAAGCACCTGTCCGTCGCAATATGGGCCTGCACCAATGCCAATTGTGGGGATGGTTAGCTTTTGGGAAATTTGCTGCGCCAAGTCCGAGGGAATGTGTTCCAGGATGATAGCGAAGGCTCCAGCTTGTTCGAGGGCGATCGCCTCTTGCAAAATTTGCTCTTTTGCTTCTGGTGAATTGCCCTGTTTTCTAAAACCGCCAAACTTGTGAACCGACTGCGGCGTTAAACCAATGTGACCCAGCACCGGAATACCAACCTGCACCAGATGAGCCACCGTCTCAACCATGAGAGGATAGCCTCCCTCTAACTTAATTGCCTGTGCCCCCGTTTCTTTCATGGCACGACCTGCTGAATGTAGCGCCTGGGTCGAGCTTTCTTGATAACTTAGAAACGGTAAATCAAATACAAGTAGGGCTTGTTTTACACCACGTCGCACTGCCTTTGCATGGTGCAACATTTCGTCTAAGGTGACGGGGATAGTTGTTTCATAGCCCAACACGACCATGCCCAGAGTATCCCCCACTAAAATCAGGTCTACTCCAGCCTGGTCAATCAATTTTGCAGAAGGATAGTCCCAGGCAGTGAGCGCAACAATCGGCTTTCCTTGTTGTTTGAGGCGGATGAGATGCTGAGTAGTAACTGCCATTTGAGGGGATTCCAAGAAAAATACTCCACACTCAAACTGTATAGCAGCACTCATCCATTTGTAGCGATCCGGTCGAACCGTTAGTTTAACCCGCTCCGTATTTTCTCGGTTATCCAGAGGCAAGGGGTGCTGGATTAGCCCTGGAACTTCATCAAAACTTTATAAACTTCACCAAAACACGAAAAACTTCGACCAACCCTCACCGTAGGATCAGGGATAAAGCCTTGGCTGAAGGAAAAAAATTATTCCTTCCCAATGGATAATAATTCACCTGATACTGCGAGTTCAGTCTAGCAGGATACGTATTTCCACATAATTTAACTCCAAAGACCGATTTGCCTCACATAAATTGGATTTCGTTATGAGAATTGAAAATCTTAAATCAAAAAACACTGCTAGATTAAAGCGGGTTTCGGCGACAGTTGTTTGGGAAGATTGCGATCGCCCCACTCAAGAAATCTATTTTGAAACTACTTCAGATTTTGCTCAAGATTTATCCTGTAACCCTCATGCGTTTCTAGTTGCCAGCATTGTGCCCGCTCTGCATCATGGCGAAAAGCGGGTTTCGATAGATGCAGAAATTTGTCCAGAATTGCGTGATGGATTAATGACTGCAATGGGCTGGATTCGCCACTGGTATGAGCTGAACCGCGAACCCGTCGAAATTCAGGCCAAAACTCGAACAACACCTGCTCAAAGTACTACACCCCAGAGAGCAGGCTGGTTTTTCTCAGGTGGAATTGATTCCCTTGCGACGTTGCGCCACAACCGTCTGACTGTGCCACGAGAGCATCCCAATTCGTTCAAAGATGGATTGACCATCTATGGCATCAGTTCTGGTGGAGATGAGATAGAGGAAAACGAACAGTTTTTAGACGCTTTTGATCGCTTGGTGGCTTCTATGTCAAACGTAGCCCAAGATGCTGGAGTAAATTTGATTCCGGTTTACACCAACGTCAGACAGCTTAATACTGACACCTACTTCTGGAGCAATGAGTTTCAGGGTGCCGCTCTTGCTTCGGTTGCCCATGCGTTTGGCCCGCGGTTCGGTCGAATGTCCATTGCTTCAACAGGCAACATTCCATCCTTGTTTCCTCATGGCTCCCACCCGTTGCTTGACCCCAATTACAGTAGTTACGACTTAAAAATTCAGCATGATGGTGTCACTCTATCCAGGCTAGATAAAACGAAACTTGTTGCTGACTGGGATGTAGCGCTGCAAAACCTGAAGGTCTGTACCAAAGTGCGACAAATGCAGCCTGGTATGCTGAACTGCGGCAAATGTGACAAATGCATCCGAACCACACTAGCGCTGCTGGCACTTGGAAAACTAGAGCAAGCTAGCACTTTTCCTAAAGTTGAATTTTCTGAAGAGATGCTGGTGAAACGGGTGTTTATCAAGACTCCCTACCGTATGTCTTGCTATGAGGATTTGATTCCACATCTACAAGCTAGAGGGCGACATGATTTGGTACGGGCGATAGAGCGCATCGGACTTCGTTATCGCGGAGGTGACTGGCGCGGAAGGGTCAAAAAAGTAGTGCGAAGGTACTTTGGTGGCGTTAGTAGCTCTGAGCGGCTGTCTGCTTCCCGGAACTAGCGGGTAGATTAGCAGCTGGCTGAATGGTGCCCGCCCACCGATTTGCGATCGGCATTCGCCACCCCGTTCCAAAAGCGCGATCAGTAATTTTTAACCCCGGAGGAGCCTGCTTGCGCTTGAATTCGGCGCGAGTTACCAGTCTGCTCACTTTCTCAACTAGGGCTGGGTCATGTCCTGCTGCGGCAATTTCATTTGGCGATTGGTGCTGGTGGATTAGGCGATCGAGGATGTCATCCAGAATTTCGTATGACGGAAGGGAATCTTGATCGACCTGTCCGGGTTTAAGTTCGGCGCTGGGGGGCTTGACGAGAACATTAAGCGGAATCGGGGCTTGGGGGTTAGGGATGGGGAATTGGGAACTTTGACTACTCCTTCCGTTTTCATCCTTCATTCTTTCATTGAGCCATTGGCAGATAGAGTAGACGCGGGTTTTGGGGACATCGGCGATCGCCGCCAACCCACCGTTCATATCTCCATACAGCGTGCAGTAGCCAACAGCCATCTCGGATTTGTTGCCTGTAGAAAGCAGCAGATGCCCAAATTTGTTAGAAATCGCCATTAGCAGGTTGCCGCGAATGCGAGACTGAATGTTTTCCTCGGCAATGCCAAATTTGGTGCCTGCAAACAGGTCGGCAAAAGTCTCATCGTAGGTGTGCATCAGTTTGTCGATGGGCAGCGTGTGCGTCTGGATGCCTAAGTTTCGAGCTAACTCCAGTGCATCGGTGACGGAGTGGTCAGAACTGTAAGGGGAGGGCATGAGAATTCCCAGGACGTTCGCGGAACCTAATGCAGCAGTGGCGATCGCTGCCACCAGCGAAGAATCAATCCCACCGCTCAAACCGATTACGACTTTAGAAAAACCGCATTTCCGCACGTAGTCCCGCACGCCCAGCACCAGTGCTGACCAGATTTCGGCATCGTCATTTTCAGGTTGGGGAGCAATTGCACCAATTTGCAAATCGGACTGAGCTGAATCAAATTCCAGAACAACCAAATCTTCCGCAAACGCTTTTGCCCGACCCACCATTTCACCCTGGCGGTTAAAGGCAACGCTGCTGCCGTCAAAAATCAGGTCGTCATTGCCGCCGACCTGATTAGCGTAGATGAGCGGCTGCTGATAGCGTTTGGAACCGTGCTGCAACATCAATTCTCGCAAGCGCTGTTTACCTGCGCTGTAGGGTGAGGCAGACAGATTCACAATGAAGTCAACCCCTTGATTAGCCAGATCAGCAACCGGATTTGCCGTATAGTTGCGCTTGCCCCAAAACTCCTCGTCGTTCCACAAATCCTCGCAGATCGTCACGCCAATGCGAAGTCCATCTAGAGTAAAGGAATTGCTCTGTAACCCCGGCTCAAAGTAGCGATCTTCGTCAAATACGTCGTAGGTGGGCAGCAGTCGCTTATGAAAGATTTGCTGCACCTTGCCCCCCTCTAGCAGCGCGGTACTGTTAAACAGCGCTTTGCCACCATCTTGAGGCGATCGCCCATTCGACTCCACCATCCCAACTAACACGGCTAACTGTGGCGGCAAATCTCGTGCAAGTTGTTGCAGTGTGGACGCGATCGCATCCACAAAGCTAGGCTGCATCAGCAAATCTCGTGGCGGGTAGCCGCACAGCGATAGCTCTGTTGTCAGCAACAGCCGAACTCCCTGAGCCGCTGCCTCCTGTGCAGCGTTGAGAATTTGCTGAGCATTGCCAGCCAAGTCACCAATAGTCGGATTCAGTTGGGCGATCGCAATTTTCATGAAAATTTGGGGTTGCAGTTACAGAACAAGGTTTAGTTTTTAATTCTTTAATCGAATCTGAATTGCTCTAGAAATTGTTCTAATCTCAAATAAATCAATAGCTTGAACCAGGCTACTGAGTTTTTTATAGCTATAGTTTCGAGGGTCAAAAGAAGGCGATAGTTTTGTTAATTGAGTGCCAAATGGACCTAAATGAATCCATTCATCTTCGTCGGCGATCGCCTCATAGGCATCCTTGAGCAGCTTAATTAATTTTTTATTCGTCTTTAACTTCTGATCCTCTGTACTTACAGGAACGTGATCTGAAATTTTCTTGAAAGCAACAGATTTATCTTCTTCACTTAACTTACTTTCTATTGAGTGATATTCGACAGAACTCTCTGTTTGCTTGAGAATTTCTGTATAGACGAAGCGATCGCAAGCACTCACAAACGCTTCTGGGGTTTTCTTTTCACCAAACCCATAAACGACCAGCCCCGCTTCTCGAATGCGGCTAGCTAATCGGGTGAAATCGCTATCACTAGAAACAATACAAAATCCGTCAAAATTGCCGGTATAAAGTAAATCCATTGCATCAATAATCAAAGCGCTATCGGTCGAGTTTTTGCCTTGCGTGTAGGTGAATTGCTGAATCGGCTGAATTGCAAATTTGTTGAGTTTATCCTTCCATTGAGTCAGATGAGGACGAGTCCAGTCGCCATAAATTCGCTTGACATGAACCGTCCCATACTTTGCCATTTCTTTTAACAAAGGCTCAATCAAGTCAGCGCTGGCGTTATCTGCGTCGATTAACACCGCAAGTCTGTTTCCCCTAACTTGAACCTCGTCTCTCATGGGTCGTCGCCTAATTCTTGCAAAATAGCCGTAACCATCACCTTGAGTTCTAGTAAATTCTGTTCAATAATTCCCTAAAGTCTAATTAAACTTGTCTTTAAATAGTTATGAATTAAGATATCTCGCAAGCCTGCAATTTGTCTCCATTCAACAGTTGGATAAGATTGCTTAAGTTCTTGAGATATTTGCTTTGTTGCTTCCCCAATAATTAAAAAATTGCTGATGACAGCATCTTGAATGATTTGAGGCTGCATAAAAGTCTCTTGTCCATCTTGAACGTAATTTTGAATTCGTTCAATCCGTTCTACAATACTACTCAAATGAATCCGATCGTCTTTCATAAAAGTATTGCCTCTTTCAAGACCCTATCCTTAATCAACTTATGTAGATTCTCTGGCTCAGCCACATCTACTTTTCGCCCTAATAAATCCTCAAGACTTTGGATGAGAGAAATTTGATCGAGCAAAGTACGGCCCTGCTCGATTTCTACTACGTCGCTTTTGTCATTTGCCTCTCCACGGGCAACTGAGCCAAAAACTCGAACGTTGTAGGCTCCATGTTTGGCAGCGATCGCCAATATTTCCTCTCGCTTTTCTTTCAATAGCTCATCAATTCCCATAGCCCATTTCCTAACTCAAAACTCATCACTAAATAAACACTAATGGTTTGTCTTTTAGCGGAGCAAAAGCTTCAGCATCAAAGCGATATAGGCTAGCTGGTCGTCCGGCTCCTCTAGAAACCTTAACTCCGGTATCGCAGAGAAACCCCAGTTTTAGCAAGCGAGAACGAAAATTAGAATAGTCGGCAAAGTTTTCGCCTAAAACGGTGGTGTAAAGCTGGTACAAATCGCCCAATGTGAACACCTCTGGCAACACATCGAAGGCAACCGGACTATATTCCAACTTGTTCCGCAGACGACGATAGCCATATTCCAACACCTGATTGTGGTCAAAGGCAAGTTCTGGAACTTGCTCCATTGGATACCAGGCGATGCCACTCACACCATCCGCGATTAACTCAGCTTCAACAAACCGCACTAGGGCAAAATAGCTAACCGAGAGATAACGTTCTCCATAGCTGCTTTCTGCCTCACGGGGATCGCGATCAGGACCACCAAAGGTATAGAGCTGCTCTAGATAAAGGTTTTTGACGCGAATCTTTTCAGACAGTACGCGATAAGCAGCATCTTCCAGAGATTCGCCCCATCGCACCAACGTTCCTGGAAGACTCCAACGTCCTAAAAACGGCTCTTCGTGACGCATCACTAGCAACACCAACAGACGATTCTGAGCGGTATCGACCGAAAAGATCACGTTATCGACTCCTACTTTGAAGTCGGCTAGGGTCTGCTGTGGGGACGAGTCAGCAGTCTTTTTCTGGGTGCGTCCTGCCATTCGTATAGCTGCTCTCGATAAATGTAATCCTCGATTGGCGGGGTGAGGATATGGGAGTCTCCCTCTTCACGATACGCTGTTGAGGAAACCGCTGGGCCTGTCATGTCAGCGATCGCCACCCTTGCACCCAGATCCCTTAACCCCTCTAAATTAGCCTCTTCCAGTGAATAACTCGGTCGCGGTACCACCAACAAGTTGACCTGACGAAATAACTCGTCTGAGCGATACCAGCGGGGCAACTGCCCAACCAGGTCAGAGCCAACCACCAGGGTGAATTCTGCATTTGCCCCTTGCTGACGAGCCTGTTCGACTGTCACTAAAGCTCTGGGACTGCTCAATTCCTGCCGCAAATGAATGTTGTGGCGTGGTGGATCGATATCTTCAATCAACAATCGCAGCATCGCTGCCCGGTGTGCCAGCAAGGTTTGGTGTGACTTAAACGGATTGTCAGAGGCCCAAACCCACACCTCGTCAAAGTGGTGAGACAGCCAGTTGAGAATTTGCTGATGTCCCGCGGTGGGAGGATCAGCGCTAGTTCCGAAAAGTGCAATTGCAGCCATGATGGGTATTGGGCCTACGAATTTTGCTCAGTATAAGACTTACGAATTCTCTGTTGTGTACGTTGGGTCATTTCTTGCAGAGCAGGTGAAATTTCGGGAGTGACAGAGAGAGGGTGTTCAACTTGGCGAATGGGAGCGGGCAGGCTGTTGACAGAGGTAAGAGTGCGTTGAGCAATACGAAGCAGTTCCCCTTGGGGGGCGATCGCCTCCATTTCTTCAACGGGCTGCACCCTTTGACCTTGTTTCATCACCAGTTGCAGCAGCGGTTGTTCGCCATCGGCAGCAGGTTCGGTGGCTAGAGCGAGGCGATCGCCCTCAAATTCTTGTTCTGCTCCTGACTTGAAGCGACGGAAAATTTGCTTGCGTCCAGGATAGGTGAATTTGCCGCTTGATTCTTTCATTACGGGGATTCCATCGATCTCGACCAGTTTGTAAACGCCATTGGCAGGTGCGCCCGTAACTAATTTGGTGCCCAAGCCGTAACCGTCGATGTTGGCTCCTGCTTTTTTCAGACGCAAAATTTCGTATTCGTCCAGGTCACCACTAGCGAAGATGGGGACATTAGGGAGGAGCGATCGCACCCGTTGCGACAATTCCACCAGATCGCCAGAATCTAGCCGCACACCGCTTAGCTCGATTTCTCCCGCCTTGACCCGTTCCGCTAATCGGCTTGCTGCAGCAACAGAGTCATAGGTATCAATCAACAGCGGCGCACCTGGGAAATAACGGTGAAATGCGGTGAAAGCCTGATCTTCACTCCCTTGAATTGCCGTTAGCGCCATGACTAACGAGTGTGCCATTGTGCCGCTGGGTTGACGACCGAGTTTTAGGGCAGCCAACACATTAGAGGTTGAATTCAAACCTGCTGCTAAAGCTGCCCGTGCTGCCCAAAGGGAAGCCTGGGGGCTAAAGGCGCGGCGCGTGCCAAACTCCAGCAGCGTTGCTTCCGGGCCTGCCACATCTCGCAGTCGAGCCGCCCGCGTTGCAACCAAGCTCTGGTAGTTCAACACATTGAGCACGTAAGTCTCGACAATCTGCGCTTGCCAAAGCGGAGCCTCAACCCGCAGCAGTGGCTCATTGGCAAACGCAGCCGTTCCTTCAGGCACAGCCCATACGTCTCCAGTGAATTGGGCCGTTGCTAGCAGTGACCAAAACTCGGCGGGCGCGTTAGCAAAAATTCCGGTAGCTTGCAATGCGGCAATCTGAGCAGGAGTAAAGCGTAATTGCTCTAGATATTCCAATACCTGAGCTAACCCCATCGCAATTAGATAGCCAAAATTTTGAGGCAAATGCCGCACAAACATCTCAAAGCTTGCCTGTCGTTGGTCTAAGCCTTCACCAACATAGCAAGCTGCCATCGTCAACTGGTAAAGGTCGGTCAAGAGGCTATAGTCCTCCTGATTCAGGTTAAGGGTTTCGTCTTGCATAGGGTTTTGGACTAAACCAGTTTGTGTGCGTGGATGAACCTTAGCCGTAAATTGGTGGCGATCGCCATCAGCAGGTTCTCTCAATTATAGTTATTCTTACCAAAAATGCATCTGAAAGATTTGATAAAGCCGCTTTACATTACTTTATCAAATTCAACGAGAATACGTAAAAGCTAGAAATTTCAGAGGCTTTAACTGTGAAGCGTTCCTTGCAATGATCCCATTTGTATTAAATACAACTAAAATGCAACTAATTTTAGTTGAGCAAGTAGAAGTAGGGGTAGGGTGTGAACCTTAAAAGAGAGGGTTGAAGCACAAGGCATTAGCATCTCTGTCATGGACAACGAAACTGAGGTCGGACGAGCATACATCTACTGGATGTACAACGATTTGCACAACCAGCCGTTTGCTCTGATGGAAGATGTATATGGGGATGAATCTTACCGATGTAAAGGAGTCGGTCCAAACCTGGTTAAGCAAGTGATTGGGCTAGCCAAGGAAGCAAACTGCTATAAGCTCATCGCAACAAGTCGCATCTCTAGACCACAAGTTCACGAATTGTATAAGCACTAGGGTTTACTCAGCATGAAGTTGAGTTTCGTATGGAGTTCTAACGCGTTGCTGCAGGATAGGCGATCGCCAAAATTCCCTTCCTGATTAGTTGCCGATCGCAGCCTCATTTCTCACAAACTTGTAGGTTGGTCGAAGTGAATCGTCAACGATACATTGAAGCTACCCAAATTGTATGTGTTGCGCTTACTTACCTTCGGATTGCTTCCAATGCTGCATTTCTTCGTCAATGAAATGATTCACTAAATCCTGGTACATTTTTTCGATCGCATCAGCATTTAATCCTTCTTCCTCTGCCCAAACCCGACGTTGCTGTAACATATCTTGCAAGCGTTTGGGTGCTCTGACGGCAGTTTCACTTGTCTTGAAGCGAGAAGCAGCTTTGACGTAAGCAAAACGCTGACCGAGCAGCCCAACAACTTGACGGTCTAACCGATCGATTTCGGCTCGAATGTCCGTCATATTTTTACATTGTTCAGGAGTCATATTGAAAAACTACTAATGAAGTACGGTCCAACACAATTTCCTCTTCATTCTGGGCTGCAATGGATTCTCAGCGGTTATATCAACAGTTACTTCAGCTCGACCAGCGAAGCTACAAAGCATACAAGCAGATTGCCGGAGTCTATCAGTTTCCTGGCTTTCAGTTAAGTATTGATTATGTACAGGGCGATCCGTTTGCGTCACCGAGTCGGCTACGAGTGCAGATTCCGCAAACGGGTTCTCAGGAAACTGATTCAGGGATTCAATCTTTTCCAGAAGAACTCTACCGTTCCCATAGCCGTGAAGTTGCACTGCGAGATTATCTGACGCGCCAGTTTGCTCAGGTTGCAGCGGAGGTGAGAGGACGACGGGGTAGCGGCAATAGTGGTTTGATTGCGATCGCCCCCACCAGCCAACAAGTTCTAGAGCGCACTTCGGTTTTAATCACGTCCAAACAGCTTGAAGCGCGTTTCGTTGTTGGGCTTCCGGCACGGGGCAGAACGATTTTAGGCAAACAGGCAGCAGAGCTATTGTGTGAAGATCTGCCGTTGATTGTCGATCGCGCTTTAAACTACGCTCAGCTCAATTTCGCTGAGCTTCGCCATCATGTTGAGACGGTGGAAGATGCAGACTGGCTCAGACAAAAGCTTGCAGAGCGAGGACTGGTAGCGTTTGTTGCGAATGGAGCAATTTTGCCACGCCAAAGTGGAGTGGACGATCGCCCCCTTACCCAAAATGCGCTGCCCTTTGAATCACCTGCGTCGCTGCAAGTTAACTTTCAGCGTCCCAACCAGGGTGAAATTAGCGGTATGGGAATTCCATCTGGGATCACGCTGATTGTGGGAGGTGGCTATCACGGTAAATCAACGCTGTTGAAGGCGATCGCCCTCGGCATTTACAATCACATTCCCGGTGACGGACGGGAGTTTGTAGTCACCAATCCAGCCGCAGTCAAAATCCGGGCAGAGGACGGTCGCAGCATTGCTGGGGTGAACATTTCACCATTCATCAATCACTTACCTCAAGGGCGTTCTACAGAACAGTTTTCAACTGAGAATGCCAGTGGCAGCACTTCTCAAGCCGCCAACATCATGGAAGCGCTGGAAGCTGGAGCAACCGTGCTGCTGGTGGATGAAGATACCTCGGCGACGAATTTTATGATTCGCGATCGCCGAATGCAGGCACTCATTGCCAAATCAAAAGAACCAATTACGCCATTTGTCGATAAAATTCGACAGCTTTATCAGGATTACAGCGTCTCTACGATTTTGGTGATGGGAGGCAGCGGCGACTACTTTGACGTAGCCGACACGGTGATTGCGATGACAGACTTTCAGCCGCAGGAAGTGACGGCACAGGCAAAAGCGATCGCCCAACAATACGCTACCGATCGCACTCCGGAAGGCGGCAGTCAATTTGGCGCGATCGCTCAACGCATTCCTCACTTTAGCCTCCCGCAGGAGAGAGGTGAACGCCCTCCTCGCACCAAAGTTCGAGATGTGGATGAACTCGTGTTTGGCGCAGAAGCAATTGACCTGACTGCGGTTGAGCAAATTGTCGAGGTGAACCAACTCCGAGCAATCGGGGCAGCTCTCACCTACATTCAACAGCACTATTTAGATGGTCAATATTCGCTCAAAACCATTCTGGAATACGTGATGGCTGACTTGCAGTCCAGCAGTCCAGATGTTCTCACGGCTTTTCCCCAAGGAGATCTAGCAATGTTTCGCCCTGATGAACTGGCTGCAGTGCTAAATCGAATGCGATCGCTCAACACTACATCACAACCGAAAGCTCATCCACTAGCTTAAATCGCCCGCGACAAACTGCCCGCAGCAGACGATCGATCGCAAATCGCTCTTCATCGCTAATAGACTCATCAAAAATAGCTGCCATCAACCCATAGCGGTCTGCCAGCGTAATATTGCCAGACTCAGCGACGTGAGCGGTGAGATCTGATAGAGCAGTTGGCAGCAGAGAAGGAGCAACAGGCATGAATGCGGCGAGATAACTCTGTATCTATAAGAATGCCTGATTAGGTACAAATCCTCAGTGACTTTTCTGCAAAAAAAATGTGATCGCGATCACATTTTGCGGGAGGCGAACGCCAGAGGTACCAAAATTCGCACTTTTCAAACCTCTTCCAAATGCTCAAAACTAGTCCTGATAAAGTTGAGGTGCAGCAAGTTTTCAGCAGTAGGATTGCGCTATGCCAACAATGCCGACAATTTTAGCGCTCGATTTTGACGGGGTCGTTTGTGATGGGTTGATTGAGTACTTTCAAACAGCATGGCGAGCCTACGGACGAATCTGGTTGCCTGCTGACACCATGCCGCCTCCGGGTTTAGCTGAGCAGTTCTATCGCCTGCGCCCAGTGATTGAAACGGGCTGGGAAATGCCAGTGCTGTTGCGATCGCTCCTCCTCAACACGCCAGAAGACGAGATCCTAGAGAATTGGCAGGCGATCGCCCAACGGCAAATCACCGAAGACAATCTCAACCCAAGTGAGATTGCGGACAGCGTCGATCAGGTTCGAGATGAATGGATTGCAGTTGACCTGGAAGGCTGGCTGGCGCAACATCGCTTCTACCCGGGCATTACCTCGCTGCTCCAGCGCGTTCTAAAAAGTTCCATTCACCTCGCGATTATCACGACGAAAGAAGGCAGATTTGTGCGTCAGCTTCTACAGCAACAGGGAATTGATCTGCCGACCGCTCAAATTTATGGCAAAGAGGTGAAACGACCAAAGGCTCAGACCTTGCGTACTCTACATCAGCAATTCAGCAGCAACACGGATCAACCCATTTCTATCTGGTTTGTAGAAGATCGGCTGAAAACGCTACAAACTATCCAAAATCAGCCAGCTCTGAGCCACGTCAAGCTTTATTTGGCAGATTGGGGTTACAACACCGAAGCCGAACGGGCGATCGCCCATAAAGACACGCAAATCTCAGTTTTGTCCTTAAAAACGCTAGAAGAGGAATTTTTGGTCACTATGTAAGCAACTTTCGCGACTTACACATGCAGACGCTTTGCAGAGCTTTGCTTCTTGAGCTAGATTATCCCTCAAGCGAAGCAAGCCTCTCAACTCAGAATTTGATCAGAGTCTATGCATTTCTTGTTTTCCATCAAAAATCTTAAATTAGTATTAAAATGCTTCACATAGTGTTGTGTTTCTAGTGGTGAATTGATTTACAGTCTCAATCCATCTTCACAAACACACGAGCCATGTCTTCATGAAGGTGCCAGATAGCCGCCTACGTGAGTGCCTCGTCAGATCCTCTCTAGAGCATTCCCTGATCAGTCACTTTTCTGCTGAAGAGTATGGACTTAGAATTACCTTTTGCCTCCGGACCTAACTGTGTGGCTAACCGGCCGCTAATCTTGGCTGTTGATGACAATGAAGACAACTTGCTGATGCTGCTTCATGCTCTCGATCTGTTTGGGTTCTCTAGCATTAGTACGTTAAAGGGGCAAGCCGCTTTGCCGCTGGCTCAGGCTTATCAGCCAGACTTAATCCTGATGGATATTGTCTTGCCAGACCTCAGTGGGTTAGAGATTATTCGCCAGCTCAAACAGACCGTTGAGACAGCTCACATTCCGATAATTGCAGTTACGGCTCTCGCGAGAGCAGAGGATCGCGAGAGCATTCTACAAACAGGCTGTGAAGACTATATCTACAAGCCTTACAACCTTGACGAACTGGAGGTTATGCTTCAGCAACATCTAAGTCGTATGCGGTCTGTTTCTTAAGCTTCGTCTTAGCAGAAGGCTCTCGAACTTGAGGCTCTGCTTCTAGGATTGCGATCATCCCCGTTCGCCCGGTTTCCAACTTGGCATCACTTAGCAAATCAGCCACACTAACCCCTAGCACCTCTTCAATCAGCTCGGTTAGCTGTGGCTGAAGCGCCTTATCCAGATCAAAGTGAACCTGCTCGGCTAAAGCTTCTCGACCTGTACTAGACAAAAGTTGCTCAGCCTGAGTAATTGCCTCTTCCAGTACAATCATCAGCTTTTCACCCAAAATGTTGCAGGTGACTTTGTTGGGACGGTGCCCAAGTTGAGTTCGATACAGCGCTTGAATTCGCTGAGAAAGGGTTCTCTCAAGCTGACCACGAGTCGGATCAGGACTTTGCGAAGACTGCATAGACTAAAAATTTTAAGGAGGTGAAAGGATATGAGGGGGTGAAAATTATCTACCTGTAAGTTTAAGAATCTTCAACGTAGCTAATTTTTATTAATATACTGCAAAAGGTCATGACCTCAAACATAGACCTCTTAAAATCACTTTTGAGAGAAGTTTTGAGCGATTCACTGCTTCAGACAATGCTTTCGCAAACTCATGCTATTCACGAAGTCCTATTCACGAATTAGATCAGACTGTTATAGTAAGGCTGCTACCCTGAAATAGATTTCTAGCCGTTATCCTGATTCTTGACTCCTCTGGGTGTATTAGTAGTTGACTTCATAAAGAATTGATTTCCGGAATGAATTGATTTCTGGAGTGAATTGACTTCTGAAAGTTTAGACCGACAACAGTTTGTGATGTTTGCTCCATGCTGAATGTCTCTCTAGCATAAGAACGCCGCCTTTTATCTGTTGAATTCAGACTATGCGTGTTTCAACAACTGCGTTTTATACCCTGGCTGCCCTGATCGCTGGAGATTTGACTCAGCAAGCGATCGCTAAGCCCGTTTCTACTGCGACTCCAGAGCGTCCTGAGGCGAGCGACATTGAAAGTGCCGCAGAGCTGTCGTTGCCAAGCTCAATTAATGCAGTCACTCCACCCGAGCAGCTGCAAGCGATCGCCTTCGCCGAAGCTGTCCTCACCCAATATTCAGAGGAATACACCCGCGAACTAACGGGAGTCAGCATAGAAGATGCGGCTGTAGCAGTTTCAGCAGACAGTAGCCCTACAGAAGCTGAGTTTGCTGCAATTGAAGTGCTTGCAACAATGCCAGCTCCAGAAATTATGGGGGTTGAGCATAGTGCACATTACAGTGCATATTACCTGGACAACTCAGCAGAAAGTTTTGAGGTAGACCCACAAGCCGATTCTCTAGCAGATTTGCTGGTAGAAGATAAAGCATCTTCTACAGAAGAGTTAGCGTTTGATCTGGCTAGCTTCAGCACCTATCAAGAGGCAGCCGTTGCGCCACCTGAAGCAATCACCACGCCAGAGCGAATGGCAGAGTTCGTCCCGAAAGCGATCGAAGCGATCGCCACTCCGGAATTCTTCATGCCAGAACGCTCTGAACAGCCATTCAACGATATCGAGGCTCCGGTCAACGTCCTGCTTCCCAGCACACTCTCTTCTGAGAGTACTCAAACCTATGCTCTTAACGACTTAGAGGAAGATGAAGACCTCTGGATTCAAGCAATGATTGAGGCTGAGTTCGCTGAGCAAGCACCCTCTGTAGACTGGGTTGCGGTAGATCCAGCGTTCGAGGTCATGCAAGCGTAGCGATCGCAGACACTCCTACAGCCATTTACTTAGGGTTGGGCTAGTTCTTCAACCCCTTTGCTCCTTCCTAACCTTCGTTAAAAAGACGGCAGCCCGCCGTCTAGTTCCCCTTTTTAAGAGGGGATTTTTTATATCTACAAAAAACAAATGCATCAAAGAGTAAAATTAATTTTTAGTAGAAGCAAATTCGTATAGTCCACTTAAGTTGCGATTCTATATAGAACGACTTACATAAAGCTCAAAAAAGTTAGGGAATCGCGAAATTCTGCAAATAAGCCAGCTATTTTGCGATCTTAAGGATAAGCTTGTAAAAACATTCAGCTGATATTTCTCAAATGGCACAGCAGTTAGGGTTTCTTTAAGTAGTTTTCCAAAACCACATAATCCAATTCCGTAACAATACGGTTGAGCCAAATCCTTAAGCGCTGATAGAAATACGTAATATGCCGTTGCGCGGTTTCCTGCCACAGGCGCTAACATCATAGTTTCGCCATGTCGAGGTTGCTCCGCGTGACTAGGAGTGCATCGCAGGACAATCCCATTACCCAGTTTATTCAAGCTAGCTTTTAATAAAACAGCTTTGCAGAATAGGGCAATTTTTTGGGTACGAGCATCAGCATTTTCACGAGTCGTTGAGTAATCCTCGATACATTATATGGCTAGTAAAACGATCACCTTTCGGTTACCAGCAGAAGTAATCGAGGTTATTGAAAGTCAAGCTAGGGCAACCGGCAGAAACCGCACTGCCATTGTGATTGAAGCTCTAGCTCAAACTTACGGACTTCAACCTCCTTCCCCAGCACCCGTCACCACTGAGATTCTTCAGCAGCAATTAGATGACTTGCAAGAGCAGGTAACAACTCTGTCACATCAGCTGGCAGAAGCAAACCAAAAATCTCTTACAAATAGCAATACTGCTGACCTGGTACAAGTGCTTGAGCAGGCAATTCGCTCTTTCCAAACCTTTAGCATTCAACCTTCTGAGGAGTTAGCACCTGGAAGCTGGTCGTCTCAAACTGCAGTTGAAACGTTACCCGATGACCCAAGTTGGCAAAAGCAAATTGTTGATGAGCAGTTGCAGCTTATCGCTCAACTTAAGCAACAGGCAAAAGCGCTTGACCAAATTCTTGCCGCTTCTCCCGGTTTAACCTGCGTCCAAGACCGGATGGGGCGCTGCACCTATATCAATCCGGCGGGAGCCAGGATGCTTGGGTATGAGCAGAGCTATTTTCTGGGCAAAACGTTTCACGATCTAGGTTTGTCTGCTGAGATGATGGAGCTGCTGGTCAAGAAAGCCGAAGCAATCTTTACCGGGGGTCGTCCCTTAAGTGGTGAGTTTGCAACAGTTGTCCCATCGGGTTCTAAAAACTATGAATACGCGCTAAACCCAATTCATGGAGTAAACGGCACCATTGATGCGGTGATTTGTACCGCCTGGGAAATTACCGAGCGGAAGAAAGCCGAAATCGCCTTGCGGGAGTCTGAAGAGAAGTATCGCAACTTGTTTGAGTTGGCGAATGATTCTATCTTCATCATTGACGTGTCTACGGGTAGCATTCTCAATGCAAATCGCAATGCGGCTCGTCGGTTGGGCTACACTCGGCGGGAACTGTTGCAACTCACTCTGACAGAGATTGAAACACCAGAGGCGACTACGAGCCGGGAAGCTAAGATTGTGCCTGAGCTTCAGCGGACAGGCAACGTTATTTTTGAGCACATCCTGCGGCACAAGAACGGTTCAGAACTTCCGGTTGAGATTAGCTGCCGATTAATTGAGTATGGCGATCGCCTCGTTTTCCAGAGTTTTGCGAGAGACATTACCGAGCGCAAACAGCTAGAGACAGCCCTAGAAGAGCGCGTCAAGCAGCGCACTGCGGAGTTGTCTCAGGTTAACGAGCTATTACAGCAGGAAATTGAAGAACATAAACAGACTGCTGCCGCCCGCGACGAGGGTGAGCAGCAGTTTAGCAATCTGGTCGAAACCATGAGCGATGGGTTTCTGATTGCTGACCATCACAACATCTATACCTACGCCAACGATCGCATCTGCCAAATGTTGGGCTATGAGCGAGACGAAATTGTAGGTCACGAGAGCTTTAGCCTGATTTGCGAGGCAGACCATGAGATGTTGCGCGAGCAAATTGCTAGACGAATAAACGGCGAACGCAGCACGTATGAAATTGCTTTTCGCCATAAAGCAGGGCATTCCGTTCACACGATTTTTTCGGCAACACCGATGCTCAGTGCTCAGGGGCAACACCAGGGCAGTTTTGGCGTTGTCACGGATATTACAGAGCGAAAACAGGCAGAAGAGCAACTGCGAATCAGCGAAGAAGGGCTGCGGATGCTGATTCAAAATTTGCAGATTGGTGTGCTGATCCTCGGCAGCCAAACCGAAATCTTGTTCTGCAATCCGGCAGCCCTGCAACTTCTAGGACTCACCCAAGAGCAGCTTTTAGGTAAAACCTTTTTAGATCCTGATTGGCAAGTTGTCTCAGAAGATGGTTCACCCTTGCCGAAGGAGGCTTTGCCTGTATCGCAGGCGATCGCCACTCGCCAACCGGTCCATGATGTGATTGTTGGTGTCTACCGCCCTACCCACGATGACTGGATACAGCTCCTGGTAAATGCCGATCCACAGTTTGAAATAGACGGTTCGATCAGACAAGTCTTTTGCACCATTAGTGACGTTAATGATCGGGAGGAGGCTTAGAGATTGAAGGGCACAGCCTGCTGACTTCGATTTCCCCCATTACAGGGGCAACGTAATTTCCTCATCGACATCTTCTTTAGAGCTAACCTTGAACGTTTCTACAGAAATCTGCAACTCTTTGGCTATGCTTACAGTTCGTTGCAGTGCCTCGGAGACCTGACGGGAGCGATCGGAAGTTTGTTTTGACTCTTGCGCGACTTCCCGGATCAGTCCTGTGATTAGCAAAGAGGTTTGAGTTTGGGATACGGTTGCCTCTGAAATGGTTTTCACCAACTGGTTAATTTGATGAGAGACTTCTACGATCTCACTCAGGCTCACTCTGGCATCTTCGACTAAGCGAGTTCCTTCAACGACTTGCGAAGTGCTTTGTTCCATAGCTTCAACCACCTGATTGGTTTCTGCTTGGATTGCAGCGACGATTTCTTCAATGTCTCCCGTGGCCTTTGCTGATTGGGTCGCGAGTTCTCCCACCTCCTCTGCAACGATCGCAAATCCGCTTCCGTCTTCCCCGGCTCGTGCAGCCTCAATCCCGGCGTTGATCGCAAGTAGGTTAGTTTGCAGAGCGATTTTCTCAATCAAGGACACCACTTTAGAGATTTGTTGCGAGGCTTCACCTAAACGCTTGATTTTTTTGGCTGTTGAGCCAATTGTGTCTCTTAAGCTGAGAATATTTTGCACTGTCAAATCCATCGCAGTTCCTCCTGCCTCGGCAGTTGCAGAAGCTTTGTCAGACACCTCAGCAGCCTGACGGGCGCTTTCAGCCACCGCTCGAATGGAGTGGGTCATTTGCTCAACTGAGTTTAAGGTATAGGACATTTCTTCAGCCTGCTGAAGCGCTGAATCTGCAAGCTGGCGAATCGATCCTTCGCTTTCGGCGATCGCCTCACTTACTTGAACGGCAGACTGTTTTACCTGCGTCACGATTTGCCGCAAACTTTCCACAACTGAGTTAAAAAAGTCAGCGACAGTGCCAATTTCACCCGTGGTTACCTCTGCCCGAATCGTCAAATCGCCCCTTGCTGCTGCCTCCACCTGATCGAGGAGGTGAAGCAAGTTATCCTGAAGTTCTTCTCGCTGCTGACGCTGTTCTCTGGCCAGGTTCTCTGCCTGCTGACGTGCCAGATCCAATTCTTCTAAAAAATTGACGCGATCGAGCGCAAGTCCTACCTGAGTAGCGACCTGCTTAAAAAAGACAATGTCTGACTCTTGCCAAGTGCGGGGAGCAGAACACTGATGCGTCACCAGCAAACCGTGCAGCCGATTATAAGCCAGGATCGGCGCGACCAAATTAGCCTTGACTTCAAAAGGTTTTAACTGTCCCAAATAACAGTCGCTCAAGCCTGCTTCATAAATGTTGTTAGTAGCTTTGACACGACCCGCAAGATATTTGCCAATGTATTTGTCGGCAAAGCAAGGATCAGCGATGTTCGCGCCCAGTGCTTGGGGAAAGCCTCTGTTGACGGATTCTGCAACGACGTGTCCTTGCCAATCCTTGTCAAAGAGATAAACGATCGCCCGCTCAGTTTTCAGGCTCTCTCGCACCCCTGCAATAGCAGTGTTGTAAATCTCCTCAACATCAGCAGCCATGCCGATTGCAGAGGCAATTTCGCTGAGTTTTTGGGCGCGGTAGAGCGCCATATCTTTTTGAGCTAAATAGTTCATCCGATCGAGGGCAATCCCGATCTGACTTGCAACCTGCTTGAAGAAGGTAATTTCTGGCTCTTGCCACGCTCGCGCCGTAGAACATTGATGAGTGACGAGTAACCCGTGCAGCTTGTCATAGGCCAAGATTGGAGCAACCAGATTTGCTTTGACGGCAAAAGGCTCTAGCTGTCCTAAATAGCAGTCACTCAATCCGGCTTCGTAAATATTGTTGGTTGCCTGGACCTGCCCTGCCAGGTACTTATCAAGGTATTTCTCAGCAAAGCAAGGGTCGGCAATGTTAACACCCAAGGCTTTAGGAAAGCCTGCCCCGACGACTTCAGCAACGATGGTTCCTTGCCAATTTTCATCAAATAAGTAGACGACAGCCCGATCGGTTTTTAGGGCTTCCCGTATGCCAGCGATCGCACATTGATAGACTTCACCAATGCTCACAGCATTGGCGATCGCGCCTGTAATTTCGCTAAGCTGCTGGTTTCGCAAGATAGCGCCATCTTTTTGAATGAGCAGAAAAACTCGATCAATCGCCAGCCCAAGTTGGAGAGCTAGCTGTTGTAAAAAGTCAATTTCTGGCTGCTGCCAAATGTGAGGAGCGGCGCAGTGATGGGCGACCAGCAACCCGTAAAGTTCGCCGTCGCGAAGGATAGGCGTAACCAGGTTGGCTTTGACCTTAAGTTGCTCCATCAGCCTGAGATGATCGGGGTGAAAGCCTGCTTCATAAACATTGTTAGTCGCGACAACCCGTCCTTTTCGGTAAGCCTCGATTAGCTCCTGTCCAATGCAAGCATCTTCAATTTTGCCTCCCATAACGCGAGGATAATTTGCATCGACCGCCTCGGCTGAAATGTAGCCGCTCCAGTTGGGTAAAAAACGATAGATGACCACCCGATCCGCTTTTAGGATCTGTTGCGCCCCCTGTACGGCTGTCTTAAACAACGTCTCCAAGTCTTGCAGCGTGCGCGTTTCAGAGGCAGCAACAGTGCTAAAAAATTGGGCTTGTTGAATAAAAAACTGGGCTTGTTCAATTTCACTCGCCTGACGACGAATTTGCTCCGTCGTGGCAATTTCTGAAGTCGTTATCTGCTCTGCCAGTCGGTTGAAGGTGTGGGCAAGCTGTCCTACTTCGTCTTTTCCAGAGGCATCTGCCCGAATTGTGCGATCGCCCTCCAAAAATTGATGGGTGGATTGCTGTAGCTGCTTCAGGGATACCGCAGTCGTTTTTCTCCGTGCAACCACCAGCCCCAACCCAACCCCCAAGGCAGCAGTGGCGATCGCCAATAGCCCCAACCCCCACAACATCGTGGTATTGGAGGAGGTGCCCGGCGTTTCCCGAACAACTACAGCAGATGCTTCCGCTTCAGATCCCGGCAAAGCCTGAATGGCGATCGCCTGCAAATCTTGTCCAATTAGCGTAGAAAACTCTACCCCAAAATTTGAAACCTGCTCTTGTGAAACTTGATCAACCTGCTGCTGCATTTCAGGGTGAGACAATTGCCCCGTTTGTCGAGCTCTAGCCGCTGTGACTACACTCGTGTCTTCAGCCTGGTCCTGGACATAAGCTTTTAACAAATTTGTTTGGACGCTGTATTCAGTCTCCGTCACAACTAGTTCGGCCCTAGCCTGACCCGCCCCTGCCGAAACCAGCAAAGCTGTTCCTACCCCTGCCAAACCAACTGTGGAAATTTCAGTCATCAGCATCCCAATTAACTGTTTATGGCTAACCGAAAGATCCTGAAATTTCTTAGGCAAAGCTTCAGGTTTACGTTGCTCTGATGCTAAGTCAAACTGAACTATAGACTCCGAAGGCTTTAGTTGAAATTGTGACTGACGTTGCGCTTGTGAATTAGCGGCTGGATCAGAGTGAGATTGAGTGGCCATAGCTCGGTTCCCGGAGGGTAGTAAATGAGTGTGAAAAGCCCGTGCAAAATAAAATCGCAACGTGAAAAGAGCGCAAAAGCTTGCGTAGGGAGAAATGAAAACGTTTAAGGAATTGCAAGACGAGTTAACGGCGTAAATCTACGCAAACTCTTATGACATAGACTCTTTTGAGTCCTCCAACGCTGATACTGAGTCTTCTGAACTCGATAACACACAACTGCAAGCAAATCTTGCTGCCTCCGAACCCGCTCCACTTAAGACAGCTACGCTAGCAACTCCTCCTACCGCTTTGGCAGCTTTAGCCATTTCTACTGTCACCTGGGAGACACAGGCATCAACATCTTTTTCAAACTCCGGGTTGGGTTCAGGATGGTCAGACTTCCAACTTTCTGCCAGGAAAAGAGCCATCTTTCTCAAAGCCCGTCTGAGATTAGGGCTTGTTAAGCAGGTAGATTGACTGCTGGAATTAAGCAGTTTCAGTCCCATAGGGGCTTCTCCAAAATTGCGAAATGAACTCATAGGGTTGAGATCCAACAACTTCGTATTTGAAATAGCGCACAGAAATAGCTCCTAAAACCGCACTGCTCTCTAGCCACATCAAGCAATGCTTTAGCTATCTGTATTAGTAAGCTGTATTAACAAGTACCAAGAGAAGAAGACTTCTTTTGCCTATCAGAAATCAGTCCCTACTTAGGAGACAAATCAATCTGTCCAGGCTCAATGCCCATACACACGACTTAGATGAAGAGTCTGGCGGTGTACCCTGTCTACTTAGACACTGGTACAAAGATGCAGCCTACGGTTTGCCTCAAGCAACCGCTATATTTCTGTTGGTAATGCACCTAATTTTTGAAGCGCAATTCAAGCAGTTTGAGTTTTCATTAAAGATCAACAAAACCCCCACTCTATCTTTACAAAGCGGCTAATTAAGCATGTTAAATCAAGCCAAACTTGATTAAATAAACCCTATTTCCAGGTAGATGACCGTTAGCAAGATAAAGGGCAGGAACTTAAGCGATACTGAACGCACAACCAACTGCAATACAGGCTGTTAAAGTAATTGCAACCGCTTAATTAGCTGCTCTATAACTTTGCAATACGTGTGTTGCACTCTATTAATAATCTTTTACCTGTAAGGTTTTTGCAATAGCATTAGACAAGCTTTATAAACCTTTCATGAACTGCTCCATTTTACTTAAAATAAAAATTATTCTAGATTCTCCGAAAGGATTGCTCAACTTGGGTTGGAAGTGAGATAATTGTGTTGAGGAAAGGTGTATCAGTGTGTGGCGACACAAGCATAGCAACATAACGACCCATCAAGTGTCTGGCAATACAAAGTTCAGCCAGATAGCGCAGTGTTACCATGACCTACACCTCAATTACAATTCAACTTCCAGAAGCACTGAGTCAAGCGATCGCCGCCCGTGCAAACGCCGATCAAATCGGTGAAAATTCGTTAATTCTAAATGTTCTCGCTGATGCTTTTGGGATTTCTCCCTCAATTTCTCCTGCTATTTCTGAGGCTATCCAGCCACAACGGACTCAGCTAGAGGAGCGAATTGCAGAGCTGATCGGTCAATTGACTGAGATGCAGACGAGCGATCGCTTGAGTCTAACAAACCTACGCCAAATTGCGGATCTTAAGCAGGTCGTTGATTCACTGCTAGAAACAGAGCGTTCAGTTCTTGCACCCTCCCCAGAGTCTCCTGAAGACAGCTCACCTAGCCAACGATTACAGCAACAATCCGCTGACCTGGCAACACTCATCACAGAACACAACAGTCAGCAGGCGATCGTCTTAAACCAAATTCTCTCTGGCATACCCGACCTGATCTTTGTGCAAGATCGACTAGGTCGCTACACCTACGTTAACCCCGCTGGGGCACGCGCCTTTGAGTGCGAGCGCAACTACTTAATTGGTAAAACCTGCGAAGATTTGCATCTTTCGGCTGACCTTACCACTCTCCTCAACAACCAGCATCGTCAAGTTTTCATCAGCGGTCAGCCGCTCAGCGGCGAAATCACAATTCCGACAACCACTGCATCTCGGGACTACGAATACATATTCAATCCAATTCGGGGGATGCAAGGCGACATCAGCACAGCCGTTTTTGTAGCCAGAGACATCACCGAGCGTAAACAGACAGAAATTGCACTGCGAGAATCAGAAGAAAAATACCGCAACTTATTCGAATCTGCTACTGACTCAATTTTTATCGTTGACGCTGTAACCCATGAACTTCTAGAGGTAAACTGGGTCGCGTCGATTCTGCTAGGTTATACCCGGCGAGAGCTATTTTCGATTCCCTTCAGTGAAATTAGCTTGCCCCTAGATACTGCGCGTCGGGCATCTCTCCTGCGAGACCTGGAAAATTTTGGCAGCATCGTATTTGAGCATGTCTACCGCTGTAAAGACGGCAGGGAAATTCCTGTTGAAGTTAGCAGCCGCGTGATTGAGTACGAAAACCGGCTCGCCATTCTGAATTTCGTTCGCGATATTACTGCCCGTAAACGAGCTGAAACCTACCTGCGTGAGAGTGAAGAAAAACTGCGAATTGCCCTTGAGGCAGCCCAACTAGGAATCTGGGATACCGAATTGACCACCGGCCGCATCACCTGGTCGCCCAACCTGGAAACAATGTTTGGTTTTGTGCCTGGAGAGTTTGATGGCAGCTATGAAACTTTCTTGAGTCACCTACATCCTAACGATCGAGACTATGTTCAACAGGCAGTGAGCACTGCAATCAAGCGCCAGGAAGATTATGACATCGAGTTTCGAGTCGTCTGGTCTAATGGCACTGTCCGCTGGATTGCTAGTAAAGGAAAAGCTTTTTATAACGAAGCAGGCAAACCCATTCGGATGGCTGGCATCAACCTCGACATTACCAATCGCAAGAGGGCAGAGGAGTTAATTCACAAGTCCCATCAAGAATTTGCTCAACAGTCAACCGAGCTAGACAGGATCGATCGCGAGATCCTCAATTCTAGTCAAGCCTTATCGGACGAACCAGATGAAAACTCTCCATTGTCATCCCTGAAAGCGATCTGGAAATCAGTCGAGATTCAGCGACGGCGTTATCGCGATCTTTTTAATGCTGTATTCGACATTTACCTGGTGGTTAACTCATCTGGAGTCATTCAGGAAGCAAGTCAAGCAGCTACTGTTTTATTTGCCAGTAAATTAGATGGGTTAGTGGGCACAACTTGTTATCGATTAGTTTTCGAGCAAGATCGCCCAGCGCTAAAAGCCCAGTTTGACGAGCTTAGACAGGTGAAGCAACCTGGAGTTTTGGAGTTAAAGTTCCAACCCCTAAAAGGCAACTCTTTCTCAGCTCGGATTACTATCTCAGCCGCTTATAGCAGTACAGAAGAGGTCATCAGCTTTTGCCTGCTAATTCAAGGGGCATCGATTCGGGAATTGAACGGCACGGAAAACGCGTCTATCAATTAAACCTTTTATACATTCCGGTTTCAGTAAATAATGGTGCCTTCGTAGTTAAAGCCTTCTGGCAGCGTCGCAAACTCTAGTTGAGCATTGGTCAGGTCAGCACCCTCTAAGTTGGCGTTAGACAAGTCGGCATAGCGCAAATCAGACCCACTCAAGTTGGTACCTGATAGATCAGCATCCCGCAATACCGCTCCGTATAGGCTGGCTTCACTTAAATCGGCTTGGCTAATCTGAGTGGCGCTGAGGTCAGCATCTCGCAGCTCTGCCCCATGAAGATTTACGCCGTTCAGGTTTGCTCTAGACATGCTGACGTGCATCATCTGAGCTTCAGTTAAATTGGCTCCACTTAGGTCTGCTCCCTGGAGGTCAGCACCATCTAGAGTGGCTCGTTCGAGGTTAGCCTGGTTTAGCAGAGTACCGGTCAGGATCGCGTTGGTTAGTTTGGTTTGGCTCAGGTTTGCATTAGAAAGGTCTGCTTCAGTTAAATTTACGCGGCTTAGATCATTACCACTCAGGTTGGCTCCGCTCAAATTACAGCGAATGCAGTCGCCTGTTTGCAGCGTTTTTTCAACCTCGCTTGATCGAGGTTCTGAGGCGGGGGGAGAACTCACAGTTGAGGTTTCAACCCCTACAGGCTGACTAGTGTCAGGTGGGGCAGTAAGAATTCTGGCAAACCGGATAGTGACGGGAGAAACTGCTGCCAACAGGGCTACACAGCCTAAAACGAGCTTGACGTTCATAGTCTTGCAGAGGTTGAAAGAAAAACACGCTCACAGGCAGTATTCTCCTCATTTCTACCGAGTCCGGACTCACCCCTTAAAGCTTGCGTAAATTGAGAGTTACACCAATTCCAAAAATTAGGGCGACAGATGGAAGGGCACCCCACTCTGCGGGATGCCCTTCCATCTGTCGCCTCTTTTAAGAGAAACGTTATTAGAAAGAATTACAGGGACGAAATGCATCTCGTCCCTGTAAGAGAATTTAATGTTACCTGACAGACTAACTTAATAGTCTGCTTCTTCTTCGTACTCTACGACTTTCCGCTTTTCAGGAATATTAATTTGCGGTGGACGGTAGGGTTTGGGATTTTCATCGTCTGCCCACGCATCTTCTAGAACTTCGTCGTATTGCTGCTCTAGACGTTTAGGTTCGCGGTAGGTAGGCTGCTCGATGTAAACTGCCTCGGTGTACTCTTCTTCTGTCTGTCCACCCCAGTTATCCTCTTCTACATCGTCGTCGTAGTAAGCAGGTTCAGGCTGACGCTGACGCAGCGGTTCACGCAATTGACGGGCAGCGGGCTGAGCTTCGCTCCAGTTGTCATCGTCCCAGGTTTCACGGGCAATCGGAGCTTCTAGCCGGACTGAAGGGGCAGCAGAGGTACGTGCTCCTGTTCCTAGCTGGTTGGAGGCGGAGGTTGGCATGACGTAGTAGTCTTCATCCTCGTCTCGATCCCAGGGCGGTTTGCCAATACCCAGACGCTCTAGGACACCCACCGTGAGCTGGTTCATTTTTTCTTCAGCACCCTCAAACACGATGAGGCGATCGGGACCACTACTGACGACCTCGTCAATCGACAGCTCGTAGGTGCTGATCACCTGATCGGGAATCATGGGAAGACCGATAGACGCAATGATCAGAGAGACAACTCTGCCGTCATAGGTGTTGAACTTGAAACCTCGAACTTTGCCTAGAAGCTCGCCCGTTTCAGTGATAACTTCGCTGTTAATCAGAGCACTGTAGGCTTCTGCGTTGAATGCATCTTCTAGAACGGTTTCATCATCAACCAGAATGACATCGCCAATTTGACGAATGCTGTCAAGGAGCATCATTTGCTGCGTACTGGACAGCACCCCAGACAGCATACTTTCTCTTAAGCCGAGGGCGACGACCTCTCGGCGATCGATATCCACCCAAAGCTGACTGATTACCCCCAAGCGCTTACCCGTGCTGCGGGTAATGACTTGAGTGCCTAAAAGGTCGGAACGTTGACAGAGTTGTTCAGATGTCATTTTCGAGTCCTGATCTCGAACCTTGCTGAGATATCAACAATAGTACAGGTACAAATGAAATATCCGTATGGGGGAAATCCGTATTAGTGAAATCAAACGGGCGCACCTTGCAGGTTTATCCCTAGAACCTGAGTATAAGCTCCTCTTGCCTGAGTTACGCCAATTGTACGCTCGGCAGACTCGATCATAGGGCGACGGAGACTCACTACAATAAACTGCGCTTGCTGTGCCTGATGCTTAATCATTCTAGCTAATCGCTCCACATTTGCCCCATCCAAAAACATATCTACCTCATCAAAGGCGTAGAAGGGGGAGGGACGATAGCGCTGAAGGGCAAAGATGAAACTGAGAGCAGTGAGCGATTTTTCACCCCCGGACATGGAAGCTAAACGACGAACTGGCTTACCTTTAGGGTGGGCAACCAGGTTCAACCCGCTGGCAAATGGGTCTTGGGGATCATCAAGCTGGAGGTAGCCGTCGCCGTCAGAGAGTTCGGCAAAAATTGCCTGAAAGTTTTGGTTAACTGCATCGAAGGCTTCTTTGAAGGCACGTTGGCGCAGCGTGGTGAAGTTTTCGATTCGCAGCAGTAATTCGGTTCTTTCTTCTTCTAAGGTGGACAATTTTTGGCTGAGTTCGTCGAGACGGGCTTGGGTGCGCTCGTGTTCTTCGAGGGCTAGCATGTTGACGGGTTCCATTGCCTGGAGGCGTTTTTGCAGCGATCGCAACCCCTGCTGCAATTCTTCCAAGCCCAACTCTTCAGGCACTTCTGGTAGGGGATCGGGCAATTCTGCCTGCTGTGTTTCTAGCTGACCCTGGAGCGTGACCAATTCCTCGCGTCGGGCTTGCTGGGTTTCCTGGAGCTTTCGCAGTTCCCATTCTCGCTGCTGCTGAAGGGTTTGGCGATCGCGCAGTTGACGTTCGACGCGATCGCGCTCTTGCTTTTCGGCAGAAAGAGTTTGCTCCAAGGCAGCCAGAGCAGCTTGGGTTTGGGCGATTTGCTCCGTCAGGGCAGACGATTGGGTGCTAAGGGCAGACTGCTGGTTAAGCTGGGTCGTTTGCTGAGTGCGATATTCCTGCACCCGCTGCTGGTATTGGCTAATTTTTTCTTGGAGGCGCTGACTCTGGGTTTCCAAATCCTGCAAGCGCTGTTCTGCTGTTCTCAGGGCAAGCTGTTGTTCGCTCAAGTGAGCTTCTTGGGTGCGAATAGTAGTTTGAATTTGCTGCCATTCGCTGTGAGTTTGAGATTGCTCCAGGTCAGATAGCACCTGACGCTGCTGCTCCAGGTCCGCTTCCTGGACGGGTAAGTCTTGCTCTAGCGTTTGCAGGCGAGTTTGAGCGGTGGCAAGCTCCTGCGTGTTTTGGCAAAGCTGGGTACGAATCTGGGCTTCCTGGGCGACCAGGCTATTGATTTGCGTCCGAAGCTGCTCGGACTGAAGCTGGAGTTCTCGCTGCTGCTGGCGACCCTCTGTGAGTGCCTGCGATCGCTCTTTCACTGCGGTCACTGCTTGGGTGATCGCGTTCTGACAGCGCTTAAGAATTTGCTCGATCACCTGAAGTCGTTCGTGCAGGGCGATCGCCTCTGCGGATTCGCCGGACTGAACGGTGCCAAAACGGAGAGAACCTTGACGGGTCGAGACACTGCCACCCGTCATTGCGCCACTAGTTTCCAGCAGTTCTCCTTCCAGGGTGACGATGCGATATTGCCCTAGATGTCGCCGTGCCTGACTCATGGAGGAAAACACAACCGTATTGCCAAACACATAGGCGAAAATGTCTCGATAGCGATTGTCGCAGTCGATTAGGTTGGCAGCATAGTCAATGAAGCCCTCTGGGCGATTCCAGGTAGGGATTGCAGAATTTTGTGAGCCGCGAATCTTGTTGAGCGGCAGAAAGGTTGCCCGTCCACCTCGCCGTTGCTTTAACAGTTGAATTCCAGCGGCGGCTACGCCGTCATCTTCAACCACCAGACAGCCTAATCGCCCACCTGCCGCAATTTCTAGCGCAAGCTGGTACTGGGGATCGACCCGTCCTAACTGAGCAACCAGACCACAGACACCGGGCAATCCCGCTTGCATCAGAATCTGGGTGGCATTGGTGCCTTGTGCCTCTTGAAGTGCCTGGGTTTGCGCTTCTAACTTGTCAAGCTGCCGCTGCTTGTCGCGCTGCTCTTGCATCAGGCGGCTCTGGGTGTCCTGCTGGGTTTGTAATTCCTCTTCAGCAGCAGTCATCAGCCTTTGCAGAGTTTCCAGGTGAATTTTGGCCAGATTTTGGGATTCTTTTGCCTGGGCGTACTGCTCTTGCTTTGTGGCAATTTCCTGAGCGATCGCCTCCAACCCCTCGGTCTGTTCTTGAATTTTTTGGCGAAGCTGCGTTACCCGTTCTTGCAGCATTGCTTGTTCAGTGCGCTGCGGCTCAATAGTTTTGAGCAGCGTGTCGATCTGGTGGCGCAGGGTGGTTTGCTCTTGCACCCAGGCTTCAGAGGCAGTAGCGATCGCACTAGCAGCTTCACGGCTCTTGTCTAATGCCTGTTGTGCTTGATCCTGCCCCTGGATTAGAGCAGCGATCGATCGCGTCTCCACCTCATGCTTTTCCTGAGAAAGCTTGTCCAGGGTTTGGACATGTTCCTGAATTTCTCGCTGGGTTCGAGCCAAATTTGTTGACAGGTCACGGCTGGCATTGACCAATTCCTGCTCCTGACGCTGAAGCTGGCGCAGTTCCGCCTCACGGCTTGCTTGAGTGGACTGGAGCGCAAGCTGTTCATCTTCGCCGAGTGCTTTAACACGAGCGTTGAGGGAGTCTAACTCTGCGGTGGATTGCTGAATTTCGGTTGCTAGAGTTGCAAGCTGGGTAGTCAGGTCGCTGGAAGTGCGATCGCCTGCCTCAATTTGCTCGGTCAACTGCTGCACCTGCCGCTGCTGACCTCGCCATGCCAGCACCGCTTCCCACTGGGTTTTGGTTTGGAGTTCGGCTTTGAGTCGCTGATATTTTTCGGCTTTGATCCGGTCTTGGGAGAGGCGATCGCGCTGGGCAATCAGTTCTTTCTCGACAATCCGAAACTTTTCCTCACGCTCCTTGACAGCATTTAGCTTTTCCTTTGCCTGACCGATCTTGCGATCAAACGATGCCACACCTGCCAGTTCGTCGATGATCTCCCGCCGTTCACGCGGATTCATCGAAATAATACTGGTTACGTCTCCCTGAAGCACGACGTTATAGCCTTCCGGGTAGATATGAAATTTGTGAAGCTGCTCGTGCAGTTCTGTCAGGGTACAGGGTTGACTGTTGATGAAATAGTTAGACGTATAGGTTCCCTGCTGCGTTACCCGCAGTTTTCGCGTCACGTTCCATTCGCTAAACAACGCCAAACCGGAAACAAGCTGCAAGGTTTCTGCGCCGTCCGAATGCCCATTTGGGGTGCCGTTGCCGTTTGCTCCGTTTCCATTCCCGACGGCATCTGCACCGTCAGCGCCGTTCACCGAACCGTTTTTGCGGGCTGAACCATTTTTGGCAGTACCATTCTTGCTGTTGGAGGCGTTCGTGCCATTGACCTGAGCGACTAGCCCCTGGAGATCCTCTTCGTCTAGACCTTCCAGATCTTCTGGCTCAATTGCAAAAGTCACCGTGACGCTGGCTTCTACCGTTGCCCGTCCGCGGCTGACCTGATTTTGGTTGACGAGATCGGGCAATCGCTCTGCCCGCATTCCTTTTGAACTGGATAGACCCAGGCAAAACAGCAGCGCATCTAGAATGTTGGACTTGCCCGACCCATTGGGACCCGAAATCACGGTAAACCCCGGCAGCAAAGGAACCTGCGTCGTGCCGCCAAAGGACTTGAAGTGGGAAAGTTCGACGCGCTTAATAAACACTCGCAGGCAGGGTTAGGAAGTTAAGTACAAATATACTTATCAATTTGAATTATGACCAGCATTCCCAATAGGAAAACACTATAGCAGCCCAAAATCATTCAAAATCATTTACGAGTTTGAAGAATAGCGCACATCTTCTGTAGTGGCGTAGCATTCGGGCAAAAATTCTCAATTTAATTCCAGGTTTATCTGCCGAATGCTACGCCCCTAGACGCATTTGGGCAACAGATTAAACTTTTCAAATATCGTGCTACTTACTGACCTAAATTAGTGAATTCAAAGGTCGAAATGATTTCTTGAAATGCCTGTTCGTACCCTTCGCCGCCCTCAGCATAAGAGATAACGACAATATCTTCACCATTAGGGCTGGAGAATACGATATTTTTGCTGCGATACAGCCCGTCAGAGTCAAAGGCGATCGCCTCCTGCCCTGCTACCGTCACTGCACTGTATTCCCCAATCATCACGAACCGATTGTGACCCTCTACCCAAGCTTGCAGTGATTGTTCGGGATGGTTGTAAACCGTAATGCTGACGTTGGGGGGATATTCTGTGCCGCCCTCATAGGCTCCTGCTTGAACGTCTGCATAGTCTGCATCTGACCAAATCTCTACCTGCCCACGAAAGTCATATTCCCCTTCAATCTCAGCGCTTTCCAAGGAGTTATCTACTGTGAAACCATCAGGGACATCGAAGCTAAAGCCAAGGCGATCGCTTTCATAAACGGTGGAATTGTTGGATTCAGTTTCAGTAGGTGACTCGCTGGATTGGGCGATCGCATCTGCTGGAGTCAGATTGTTTGCAGCTTCAACAGTGGATGAAGGAGGAGCCTGACAGGCGATCGCCACCACAGCCATCAAACATGTCAGGGTGCGCGTCAAACCAATCTTCATTCCCCGATTAGCTGAATCACCTTGAACTACTGCCTGCTGTTCACCTAATCCCACACTCATCTCGGACTCCTCGTAACCTTGCTCTCGACTATCGCTTTAAGTAGATTCCGAAGCGATCGCAATATTTCCGCAAACTTTGCTTCCTCCCTTTTTTGCCTTTCCATCTGTAGCCCTAATTTTTGGAGTTGATATCAAAATTTGGGTTAGCTTGATGCGGCAGCGAGATAAAAATAGCGATGGCGACTCGGATCTGGAAGTTTTTAACCACCGACATTAAGGACTTGTTTTCAACAGATACCGTCACGAGCGGCGTTGACGCTGCTAATGCTGTATTCGGTCTGGCAGAAGCACTACAGGATGCAGAAATTGAAAAGCTCGCACCGCAGATTGCTAGGGTTTCCTCACTTTTGGATGTGTTGAATTTGCCGCTGGCAAAGCTAGCAGAATCAACGCTGCCTTTTGTTTCCATTGCCACTGGGCTGCTGAAGTTTTACTTAGAAACCACTCAGACAGAACCATCCTTGGCTCAATCAGTAGGGCTAGTGAGTCAAGCAGCCTACCTGGAAAGCTTTAGAGCAATTTTGGTGGGATTGAGAAATCGAGAACAACTACTGAAGAAAATTGGTCAGGAGCCTGCATCGGAAGGGGTGCAGCGGCAAATTCGGCAGTTGGGTGAGCTAGAAATTGATGATAAAGAGGCGCGACGGGCAATCGCCTTTTTCCACGAATCTAAACTCGCGAAAGCCTTTAACGAAGCCCTCACAGCCCGCTTAACAGAACTGGGCATTAAACCTGAAGCCGCCATCCAAATTGCTGAACGGGTTGCACGCAACACAGATGAGTATATGCTGCCTGCCCTAATCAACGCTGGCGAATCTGTTAAGCAGTTGGTGGACTGGTACCGCTTGGGCGGTCGGGAAGTGTTTGAGAAATACTTCAGCATCGATAGCTATCTCAGCGAGAGAATTCAGCGACGACCGCTGGAGCGGGTGTTCGATGAGCAATTTAGCTTTCGAGATATCTATGTGCCGCTGAAAGCGCAGCTGATTCAAAAAAATGGGGAGCCTGATTCAAATCAGTCACCTGTTCAGATAGAACAGTGGGCAAGGCAACTATTAAATGACGTGGAGAAGGGCGATCGCGTCCTATTTATTCAGGGCGGACCGGGTCGCGGTAAGAGCGTTTTCTGCCGGATGTTTGCCGACTGGGTGCGACAGCATGAGCATCCCCGCTGGACGCCGATTCTGATTCGTTTGCGCGATGTCCGCACGTTGGAAAAAGACTTTGAAGAAACCCTGCGAAAAGCCATAGACCGCGACTTCGCCGAAAACGATCCCGGATGGCTCACCGATCGCAACATTCGCTTCCTGTTTCTGCTCGACGGCTTTGACGAACTGCTCATGGAAGGCAGAACCAGCGGCGGACTGGAAGAATTTTTGCGCCAGGTCGGTAGGTTCCAGGAAAGCTGCGCCCACAACTCTGAAAAAGGACACCGCATTCTGGTCACGGGACGTTCTCTTTCTCTCCAAAGCATTGAACGACTGATGCCACCCAACCTGGAGCGAGTCGAACTGCTGCCAATGGATGACGAACTCCAAGGACAGTGGCTCGCCCAATGGGGAGAACTGGTTGATGCAGACCCAACTCATCTCAAGGAAATCTTGCACGATCCGCGCCTGCCCGATCGCGTCCAGGAACTTACACGAGAACCGCTGCTACTCTATCTCCTGGCAGCGATGCACCGGGATGGAGAGTTGCGCTTAGAAATGTTTGAAGCTGCCAGCGAAGCCAGCGCCAAAGTGCTGATCTACCAAAAAACACTGGATTGGGTGCTAACGAAACAACGCCCCGAACTGCTCAACCGCGACCTGACTGAACTCGAAACCGAAGGACTGCACCGCATCCTAGCAGAAGCTGGACTCTGTGTAGTGCAGTCAGGCGGTGAGTCGGCGGCGATCGCCATGATCGAAGAACGCCTCAAAAGCGACGACAATGCCAAAAGCTTGTTGGAAGCTGCTCAAAACCGTCTACAGGACAGCCCTTTGCGAAATGCCCTATCCGCCTTCTACATGGAATCAGGCAGAAAAGGCTCTGGCTTTGTTGAGTTTACCCACAAAAGCTTCAGCGAATTTCTCTGTGCAGAACGACTCAAAGAAGCGATCGAGGACTGGTCAAAGGGGGGCGATCGCCGTCGCGAATTCTACGTCCCTACCGAACAAATGGACTGGGAAATCTACGATCTCCTCGGCTACGGCGGGCTCACCCCGGAAATCGTAGAATACCTGATGGTATTGCTGATCAAGAATTCTGAATTTGATCCAATTTGCTTATTCAATCGCTTAGAAAACTTTTACCTTCGCTGGTATAACGGCGAGTTCATTGATGCGCCGCCAGAAAATTTGCCTCAAAGAAAAATGCGACTTATAAGACAGCTACTGAGATATCAAAGCCCTACTTTGGAAAATTTAGGGCAGCGACAAATAGATACCTACGTAGGACTAAATGTCATTATTTTACTTTCTGAGCTACATCGATACGCTCAAACTGATACTCAGTTAAAAGAGAAAATCAGTTTTTATCTTTGCGGACAAAGCGGCACTAATGATTCTGATCGCTTTCGTCTACTTCGAATCATAAGCTGGAGTTACTGCATTCACGTTTGGACGTTCAAGGAAATTGCTGGGAAATTCCTCAAAGGTATTGATTTAAGTCAAGTAGCGCTTAGGGGCGCATACTTAATCCATACAAACTTTGAGGAGGCAAACTTAGAAGAAATAGATTTAAGAGGTGCCGATTTAAGATATGCGAACTTTTACAAGGCAAATCTTAGAAGAGCTGATCTCAGTGGAACGAACCTCAGTCAAGCAATTCTAATTGATGCCGATTTAAGCGGAGCTTGTCTTGCAGGAGCAAATCTTAGTCAGGTCATAGTGACTAATAAGACTGTTCAAGAGAACTGGAAAAATGTTCGAGGTTTAGAAACAGTGATTAATCTACCAGAGAATTTAAAGCAGCAGTTGAGATCGGAATAGATTGAGATGGTTGATTCAGTAAAATGCTGGCCGCGAGGACACCCAAGAGCATAGTACTTTTGCTTACAAGCAAACTTTAGTGGTCGTACATACGGATTAAAGAAAAAGGTACGCATTATTACAGAGGATAGCAATTGTGGAGAGCATCGCTTTTTTGGGTATTACAGGCATCGCTATTCTGATAGTTTTGTTTACTTTGGTGGTCTTGACTTGGTTTGGACACCAGTTTGGTTATAAAGTTCTTGATCTATTTAGCCGAGTAAAGAATGAGCGTGGAATTCTCGCAGAGAAGGGATATATACCCTCCCGTACAAAGATTGTTAACAAAAGGGTTGTTCATAATCATGAGGGTTTCGGTTCAACTAGTTACGATATTCCAGATGAAATTCAACTGCCTGAAAAGTGCATTCTGCACATCAAGTTAAATGAGGAAATTATCGTTGCTCCAGTCAGCAAGAAGTTGTATCGCACTCTTGAGCAGGGCGATAGTGTTACTGTCTGGTACTCGCAAGGGCGATTTTCTAAAAAGATTTACTTTAAGAAAGTAAGGCGTTTGTAGGAAGTGGAGATCGGATGAGTTAATTGTGTTGAATAGAGGAGAAGTATTGCGATCGCTCACTTCTTCGGACTTCACAATTGTTTTGCAATTAATTTATCTAGGGGAGTAAAATGAAATTGAATATGCGGTTCCAACAGCGAAGATAGGAAGAAATGCGTGGCTTACTTGATTGACATTTGATACTTTTAGAAATTGTAAGTTTAAGCTTATACTTCTACTAATTAAAATTTGACACAGTGAGATTGCCAAATCTTGAACGTGCAGTCATTGAGCCAGAAAAATTGACTGGATATTTGCTAAATACTAACCATCGGCGGGGTAGTGCAAGGCTCGCCTTTTAATCCAGTTCGGCTACAGCATTGATAATTGGAAGCAGTTAGAAACAGACATACGAAACTATCATCTGAACTTTCCACGTTTGATCACACTAATTCCAGAATGAAGAAGGCGATATGGACTTTGAACTGTATACGGATGTAGTGCTTTTGCAGGATATCCCTGAAGAAAATTTGCGAGCAGGTGATATTGGCGTAGCTGTTGACCGCCATGATATTGAAGGGATTGAACCAGGTTATAGCCTTGAGTTCTTTGACATGCTAGGCGAAACTATAGCAGTTGTGACTTTAGCAGGAAGTTTGCTTCGCGTTCCGACTCATGCAGATCGACCGACTGTGCGTTCTGAAGCAATATCGGCATAGCTAATGGTAACGGTGAAAGAGCGATCGCCCCATTCCTAAGTAACCTTATCTCTGGCTGCTCAATCGCTGACGTAGGATGAATTCAGCGATCGCCAAATCCGCTGGGGTTGTAATTTTCAGATTGGTTTCTTCGCCCTCTACGATTTGAACAGACAAACCAAAATGCTCGAATAGAGCTGCATCGTCGGTTACCTCTATGCTCTGTCGTTGCCCTTCAGCGTGACAGTGGAGCAATTGTTCAACGCTAAAGCCTTGGGGCGTTTGGGCTGCCCAGAGTTTGCTGCGGTCTAGGGTGCCAGCGATCGCCTTGGTTTCATCGACAACCTTGATGGTGTCTTTCACGGGCACTGCCGCAACCAGTCCTGGATAGGTCAACACGGCTTCAGAGCAGCGATCTAGCAGTTCGGGAGTTGCTAGACAGCGTGCCCCATCATGAATCAGCACATGTTCTGCAACCGCAGGTAGTGCCCGTAAACCGCGATAAACGGACTCTTGTCGAGTTGCTCCGCCTTGAATAAAGCGGACTGACTTCGTCAAAGCTAAATCTGTCACAATTTCTTTGAAGTCCTGCCAGTCCTGGGGCTGTCCAACAATGCCGATCCAATGAATGCTGGGTGCGGCTTTGGCTGTCAGGAGCGTCCAGGCAAGCAGAGGTTTATCCAGGAGTGGCATGAGCAATTTGTTGCGGTTGCTCCCCATCCGCCGACCGACTCCTGCTGCTGGAATTAATAGATACACGATGTCCCTCTATCTAAATCACGAGACTAACTTTCTCACAGTGTGTTCTAATTAGGCATTTCACCGAGTCTATGTTCCCTTAAAATAGGGGTGCGAATATGCGTAACAAAATATTATGCGAATAGTGGCTCTTGTCCCTGGTGGGATTGGTGATCAAATTCTGTTCTTTCCAACGCTGGATGACCTGAAGCGAACCTATCCTGATGCTCAAATCGATGTGGTCGTAGAACCAAGGGCAAAAAGTGCCTACCGGGTGTGCAAGTCGGCGGATGAAATCATCCTATTCGACTTCAAAGACCGCAACAGTCCGGCGGATTGGGCAAACTTGCTGGGCGTAATTCGCGATCGCTACTACGACATTGCGCTCTCCTTGGGGCAGCGATGGGGCGTTGGTTTCCTCCTTTGGTTGACTGGCACCGCTATGCGAGTTGGCTACAAAGGCAATGCAGGGGGGCAAATTTTTCTCACAAATACGGTTCCCCTCAAGTCTGAGCAGTACGCTGCTCACATGTATCATGACCTGCTGCAAGGTCTGGGAATCAATACTCCTTGCCCTGAGGTGTCGATTAGCATTCCCAAGCGGGATCTAGGGTGGGCTGAAGCCGAGCAAAAGCGATTGGGAATTCCGGGTAGCGGCTACGTGCTGATTCATGGCGGTTCTAGTGAACTGGCACAGGCTAAAGGCATTGACAAAATTTATCCGGTCGAGAAATGGAAGCAAATTGTTCAGGATTTTCAGCAGCGACAGCCTGACCTACCGCTTGTAGTAGTGCAGGGACCAGAAGATCAGGAATTTGTTGCAGCATTAACCAAAGCCTGCCCCAATCTAAAAGTCACCACACCTGGAGATGTGGGCAAACTCGCTGCCATCATCGCTGGAGCAAATCTGCTGCTGTGTACAGACAGTGCCCCTATGCACCTGGCGGTGGCACTTAAGGTTTACACTCTGGCCCTATTTGGCCCAACTGATCCCGCTAAGTTACTGCCCGCAAGCGACAAGTTCGTGGGAATCAAGTCCCCAACGGGAAATATTGCTGATATTGATCCTCAAACTGTGCTGAAGCAGGTTTGGGGAGGGTAGCCGCAAATCAGGGAAAGGGGTATGGGTAGAACTGCCGTATTTCTCGACCGGGACGGGGTGCTGAATCTGGAAGCAGGCTACATCCGTCGCGTTGAGGATCTGCATCTAGTTCCCGGAGCGGCTCAGGCAGTGCGGCTGCTCAATGACCGAGGACTATTTTGCTGTCTGGTGTCTAACCAGTCTGGACCAGCACGAGGCTACTATCCTGATAGCCATGTCCAGGCGTTACACCAGCGGCTTTGCAATTTACTGAGAGTTGAAGCAGGCGCAAGACTGAATGCGCTTTACTATTGCCCCTACCTTAGCCCACCAGAAGGCGGAATCAATCCTGAATTTGCCCGCTGGTCAACCTGGCGCAAACCCAACACCGGTATGTTAGTTGCTGCCGCTTGGGAGCACGACCTAGATCTGAGTACCAGCTTTATGGTGGGGGACAAGGCAACTGATATAGATTTGGCGCACAATGCAGGCTGTACTGGAATCTTGGTGCAAACAGGGTATGGCGATCGCGTCCTCAACAACACCTATCAACACGCCACCAAACCCGACTACATCGCCCAAGACCTCCTCGTCGCCGTCACCTGGATTCTACAGTCCTCTTCTAACCCTCAGCCCCCAATCCCCTGCCCCTCAGAATCGGATTAAATCAAAAAGATCATCCTCCAACTCATACCCCAACATCTTGATCATGAACTTGATCTTGGTGCGGCTGTTGATTCCTTGCTCTTGCATCCAGTGGGTCAACACAAAAATCTTGTGCATGACAAAAATTTCTAGCGCTTCCGGGTTGTACTGAATTCCTTCTGTGGGGCTGAACTGATGTGGCACCAGCATTGCAGCATAAAGCGCTAATTCTTTTTCCCAATTCAACAAGAATGGTAGCCAGGGATATTGAGCATCTAGCCGCACAAACCAAAGGCGAATCTCCGGAATTTCAGAAAGCTCTCTTGGATCGGTTGGGTCACGGGGATAATCAATTTCAAACTGAAGCTGTTGTTCGTGGTTGGCGATCGCTCCTTCCTCTTGCCATGCCTGAATCACCATCTGAGCAGGCGACAGGTCAAGGCTGTGAATATGGTCAGAATTAAGATGAAGTGTAGTCGTCATGGCGTAGTTCAACAGAGGACATCCTCTGGATACTTTACCTAGAAAAGATTACAGTCGCTCAATTCCTTGACTTTCAATTCCTTGACTTTAGTAGGCATTTATAGCTTATCTAAGTTAAAGTGGTAGTGAGTTTGATTTGAGCTCTAATACATTTTTAGGATTTCTAGTCTTGCTTTAGGGCGATTTGCCTATTCTGCTTGAACTTTTTATTAGTAAACGAACAATAACCTTTGGTGCGTCTAGCTAAATAGAGGCTAAAGTTTCATCTTCACTTGAGATCGGGTGAAGTGGGAACTAATAAACTGGGTGACTAACCTGTTGGATGAGGTTGATGGTACGTGATATGCAAAATGAAGTCGCTACAAGAAAACCCATTAAATCTCTAGAAGATGCGATTGACCGCTGTCAGGCATTAGGAATGCGTCTGAGCAAACAACGTCGCTTTATTTTAGAGTTACTTTGGCAGGCAAAGGAACACCTGTCAGCCCGCGAAATTTACGATCGCCTCAATCAGCAGGGTAAAGCGATCGGTCATACGTCTGTTTATCAAAACCTGGAAGCTTTGTCTGGGCAAAATATTATCGAATGTATTGAGCGATCGGACGGACGCCTTTACGGCAATGTGAGCGATCCCCACAGCCACATCAACTGCCTTGATACCAATCAAATCATGGACGTTCATGTCCAGCTTCCCGAGGATTTGCTGCGCCAAATTGAGCAGGAAACGGGAGTCCGGATCACCGATTACTGCATTAACTTCTATGGCTACAAAGCGCCTGAAACCGTTTCAGAACCTAGTGTGGTTGGTTAAAGTTCTAAATTTTCTAGTTCCAAATGCTTGAAGGGGGAGTGTAGTCGTTGTCTCACTCCCCCTTCAAGTTTTTTAAATACCTCTGCCTCGTTCATTTGCCAAACCCCGTCTGAATTTGAATTGTATTTGAATTCAATTGAAATACAAAAGCGATTCGTTTCTGGTACGATATGCGAGACTTCCACTTGCTCCAGTGAGTGAAGTGCGATCGCCCATTCCCTTGAGACGATGCAGGTATCTCGGTTCAACTCTTACTCACAGCAGCCTCAAACCGTTGCTATTGTTGCCGCGAGACTCAGTGGCGCTCTGGTAGCAATTCTTTAGGGGGGTAATGGGTTTCGATAAATTGCTTCAGGTGTGGCTGGTCTGGCTCAAGACCAAGCTGTTCTGCTTGCTCGGTCAAATCTTCTGGCGATAGGTTTTCCTGAGTGGCTTTGGCAATTAGGGCGATCGCCCCTGCCCTTGCTCCCGCCCCACAGTGAATCAAAACGGGCTTTGGCAAACCTTCCAGTGCCTCTAACGCTTCTGAAACCTGACCGTTGCTGAGATTGGAATTGCTCAATGGAACGTTGCTGTACGCCAACCCTGCTGCCTCAGCCTGCTGCTGCTCGTCGCTCAAAACGCCTGCCTCATCAGGCGATCGCAAATTCAACACTGATTTGAACCCTTCTGCTGCTGCCTGCTGAAGCTGTTCAGGAGTCACCTGCCCCGCAATGCTCAACTCGTCACTTACTCGCTTTGGTTCGCCCATTGTTCCTCTACCGCTCTCTCAAAAAGTTTCCTGGTGCCATTCCCAACTCAAATCGAGAAATCAGTCAACGGATTGTGCAAACTCCTGCCAATCTACAAATCCCGGTAGGCTGTGTTGGATTTAGCAGAGGAGAATCACAATCCGTTCACTGAGAAGAGTTAGGAGCTGCACGGGCAAGGTATGAACCTGTACCTTTAATCAAAATTTACGATATACCGACGTATTTACCGTAGATTATTTGATTGATTAGAAGCTTCCCACAGGACTGCTCAAAAAGCAAGATCGGTCATGAAAATTTTGGTCTACTTCAAGTCGTAGGCTGGAACGCTTACTGAGGAAAGAATACGAAAGAAACTTGCTTTCTCAAGTTAACTGTGCAATATTCCTCCTTAATCTGATTAAATACAGTAATGCCATCGACTTACCGTATTTTGCATGAGGATGAATGGTCTTCCAGCCAGTCGCTTTAGGGCGATCGCACTTGTAGAAAGAGGGTTATGAGCAATTCAGGAATTTCGGTTTTCACAGGACTAAGGCGCTTTCGGCAAGTTTGGCGGCACCGAATGGTGTCACTGCTGTTTGTGCTGGGGCTGGGTTTGAGCCTGGTGGTTGCGTCCTGTAGCCCAGCAACCGTTTCTGGTGACTCAGCAGCTTCTCCATCTGCACCTGCCGAGAGCCGAGTGGTGAGAATTGGGCACCAAAAGTTTGACCCCTTCACGCTGGTCAAAGCCAGGGGTGGATTAGAGAAACGCTTGCAGGAATTGAACGCAACCGTTGAGTGGACAGAGTTTCAGGCTGGGCCGCCGATGCTAGAAGCGCTCAACGTCGGCAGCATTGATGTGGCTCGGACGGGTGATGCGCCGCCCGTATTTGCTCAAGCGGCAGATGCTCCTCTGGTTTACGTGGGCGGCAGTACCCCCAAAGATCGCAGCTCTGCCCTGTTAGTGCCTGCGGATTCGCCGGTGCAGTCTGTCGAAGATTTACGCGGCAAAAGGATTGCCTACACCCGCGGATCGAGCGCGAATTACTTGCTAGCGGTCATTTTGGAGGAAAGGGGGCTGCAATGGAGCGATGTGGAGGCGATTAACCTGGCTCCGGCAGATGCGCGGGCTGCGTTTGAGCAAAAGAGCATTGACGGCTGGGTGATTTGGGACCCTTTCTATGCAGCGGCTCAAGAGCAGGTTGACGCACGGGTGATTCGGGATAGTGAGGGGCTAGCAGCAAATCGAGATTTCTACTTAGCCACAAATTCCTTCGCGGCTGAGAATGCTGACGTGATTGAGGCGATCGCCGCTGAAACGCAATCCGTAGCAGAGTGGGCAGAGGCAAACCCAGATGAAGTGGTCGGCATTTTGTCCCCCATTCTGGGCATCGAAGCGCCCATTTTGGATGTGGTCAACGCCAGACGCAACTACAGCTTTGAGCCAATTAACGGCGACATGGTCGCAGAACAGCAGAAAATTGCCGACACCTTTTTTGAACTGGGGCTGATTCCCAAGCAGGTAAAGGTGCAGGACGTGATTTGGCAAAAACCTCCTGCTTGAATTGTTGCGTGCCTGAGCCGCGCAACAATTCAAGCTCCTAAACAGCGCAAGGGATAAAGCACGAGGAATAAGGAAATGACAGGGTTAGGGCGTTCGATGGGTGGATTTCGTTGGATTGAGTCGATTTTGAGTTTTTGGGGAAGGCGATCGCAGCGCCTTTTCTCCATCTTGTTTGCTTTGGGATTAGGGCTGAGCCTGAGTTTGGCAGCTTGCAGCCCTAGCGAAGCTCCTAGCAGCGAGGGGACTAGCCCTGGCACATCCTCAACAGCGACTCAAACGATCAACATTGGCTACCAGAAATTTGGCACACTCAACATTCTCAAAGCCAGAGGTGGGTTAGAAGAACGGCTGCAACCGCTTGGCTTTGCGGTGCAGTGGACTGAGTTTCCGGCAGGTCCACAGCTTTTGGAAGCGCTGAATGTCGGCAGCATTGTGTTTGGTCACACCGGGGAAGCTCCGCCGATTTTTGCTCAGGCTGCGGGTGCGCCCCTGGTCTACATCGGCAATGAACCTGCTAGCCCCGCTAGTGAAGCGATTTTGATTCCAAAGGACTCCCAGATTCAGTCGGTGGCTGATCTGCGCGGTAAGCGGGTGGTGCTGAATAAGGGATCTAACGTCCACTACCTGCTGGTTAAGGCGATCGAGGATGCAGGCTTGCAGTTGAGCGACATTGAGGTGGTGTTTTTACCGCCTGCTGATGCCAGAGCCGCATTCGAGCAGGGCAGCGTGGATGCCTGGGTAATTTGGGACCCTTTCTTTGCAGCCGCTGAAGATGCGATCGGGGCAAAGGTGCTGCGCGATGGTGAAGGGTTAGTTGCCAATCGAGAGTTTTACCTGGGATCGCGTGACTTTGCTTCCCAAAATCCAGAGGTGGTCGAGGCGTTACTGGCTGAAATTCAAGCAGTCGATCAGTGGTCAGTTGAAAATCCAACCGAATTGGCAGAACTGCTTTCGCCTGAATTAGGCATTGAAGTGCCAACGCTCGAAAAAGTGGTACAGCGGCGCAAATACGGTGCAGAACCGATCACGGATGAGGTGATCGCCGACCAGCAGGAGATTGCCGACACCTTCCACGAACTGGGCTTGATCCCCGAAAAGATCAACGTTCAAGACGCGAAGTTATAGAAGGAGCATGGACGCAATGGATGTACTTTGGTTTATTCCCACTCATGGTGAAGGGCGCTATCTGGGCACCTCAGTCGGCGGTAGAGCGATCACGCCGGAATACTTGCAGCAGCTTGCCGGGGCGATCGACCAATTAGGGTTTGTCGGGGCGCTGTTGCCGACGGGGCGTTCCTGTGAAGATGCTTGGATTACGGCGGCATCGCTAATTCCGATGACAAAGCGGATGAAGTTCTTAGTCGCAATTCGTCCTGGGCTTTCTTCTCCTGGAATGTCAGCGCGAATGGCAGCTACCTTTGACCGGATGTCAGGCGGGCGGCTAATGGTGAATGTGGTGACGGGCGGCGACCCGGTAGAGTTGGCGGGGGATGGACTGCACCTGAGCCATAGCGATCGCTATCAGCTAACCGACGAATTTCTCTCCATCTGGCGCGAGGTCATGGGCGGTGAAGCAGTGGACTTCAAAGGACAGTACCTCGATATCAAAGGCGGCAAGCTGATGTTTCCGCCGGTGCAGTCTCCTTATCCGCCGCTCTACTTTGGCGGATCATCGCCTGCGGCAAAGCAAGTCGCGGCTAAGCACGTCGATTTGTATCTAACCTGGGGTGAACCTCCGGCTCAAGTGGCAGAAAAAATTGCCGAAGTCCGACAGCTTGCCGCAGAGCAAGGTAGAACGATTCGGTTTGGCATTCGCCTGCATGTGATTGTGCGCGAAACCACCTCCGAAGCCTGGGACGCTGCGAATGATTTGATCAAGCATTTGGATGACAGCACGATCGCCGCTGCTCAAGCTGCGTTAGATCGGTCCGACTCAGAAGGACAGCGGCGCATGATGCAGCTTCATAACGGTAGCCGTGATGCGCTGGAGATTAGTCCCAACCTTTGGGCCGGAGTTGGTCTGGTGCGCGGTGGAGCCGGAACTGCACTGGTAGGCGATGCCGACACGGTTGCAGCCCGGATGCAGGAATATACCGACCTGGGCATCGACACGTTTATCTTCTCTGGTTATCCCCATTTGGAAGAAGCTTACCGGGTCGCAGAACTGCTGTTCCCGAAATTGCCGATCGCCCAAACACCACCGTCGCTCGCTCCCAGCCGCTATCTCAGCCCGATCGGAGAAATCATGGCAAACGACCGACTTCCCACTGCCGCCAGTTAGTTAACGCACTTCGTTGGAGTATTACAAATGTCTGTTTTAGCGATCGCCGGAAGCCCTTCTCACCCCTCTCGCACCTATTCCGTGCTGGAGTACGCCAAGCAACACTTGGAAGCAGAAAGGGTATCCACCACTTTATTTTCGGTGCGGGATTTACCCGCCGAAGCGCTGCTGTTTGCCCAGTTCGACAACCCTGCTGTGAAGGAGGCGATCGCCCTGGTTGAGCAAGCTAGCGCCATCATTATTTCCACTCCCGTTTATAAAGCTGCATACACGGGCGTTTTAAAAGCATTCCTGGATCTGCTGCCGCAAAATGCACTGGTGGGTAAGCCGATTTTGCCGATCGCCACAGGCGGCACGATCGCCCATTTACTGTCGATTGACTACGCCCTTAAACCCGTCCTCTCTACCCTGGGGGCACGACACATTTTTGCGGGCGTTTACATCGTCGATAGCCAAATCCAGCGACTGCCCGACGGTGGATTTCAGTTTGCTGAAGAGGTTGAACAGCGACTCCAGATTTCTCTGAATGAACTGATTGCAAGCTTGCAACCTACTCAAGCGCTCGTAAGCAGCGCCAGCTAATTCAGGGAAATCTGGTTTTCTTATAAATCCGTAGGTTGGGTGGAGCAGAGCGAAACCCAACGCAATCTCCGCTCCTGTTGGGTTCCGCTTTGCTTCACCCAACCTACCAAGATAAGAAGGCGAGTTAGATATGCAGTTAACACATCAAAAATCATGGTCATCCTGGACACGGTGGCTGTCCTGGGAACAGATTGCTCCCTGGCTGGTGCCCTTCGGACTGATCGTAGTCTGGCAAATTTTGGCACAAGCAGGCATAATTACCACCCGCATTCTGCCTGCCCCCACTCAGATCGTAGAAGCGGCCATTCGCCTGCTGCAAAGCGGTGAACTCGTTCGCAATGTGGGTATTAGCCTGTGGCGAGCCATGATCGGCTTCATCATCGGTGGCGGAATTGGCTTGGCCTTAGGCGTGCTGAATGGTATCAATGTCACCGCTGAACGGTTGCTTGATAGCTCGCTTCAGATGATCCGCAACATTCCCCACCTGGCGATGATTCCGCTGGTGATTCTGTGGTTTGGCATTGGCGATCAGGCGCGAATTTTTTTGGTTGTCTTGGGTGTGTTCTTCCCGATTTATATCAACACTTTCCACGGCATTCGCTCCATCGACCCCAACCTGATTGAAATGGGGAGAGTTTATGGACTGAGCCGCCGCAAACTGTTTTGGCAAATCATTCTGCCCGGAGCTTTGCCCAACGTACTGGTCGGATTGCGCTATGCACTGGGTCTGATGTGGCTAACGCTGATCGTGGCAGAAACGATCGCCGCTAATTCTGGCATCGGCTACATGGCAATGAACGCGAGAGAGTTCATGCAAACCGATGTCGTGGTGCTGAGCATTTTACTGTATGCACTGTTGGGCAAATTGGCAGACGTTGCCGTACGGATTTTGGAGCGCTGGTGGCTGCCCTGGCACCCCAGTCAGCACGGATAAACCAATCAAAAAAGCTATTAAATCAGAGGAATTTATGAGCAGGAAGACAACTACAGTGGCTCATGCCGCTGGCACTCAATTAAGCATTCGGAATCTGAGCAAGTCTTTTGGCACGGCTCAGGTGTTGCGCGATATTGACCTGGAAGTTGCGCCAGGGGAATTTGTGGCAATTGTTGGGCGGAGTGGCTGCGGCAAAAGCACTTTGTTGAGGCTGCTGGCAGGACTGGAAACGCCAACCCAGGGAGAAGTTCTGCTGGATGGACACCCGCTTAGAGGCTTTAACTCCGATGCCAGAGTTATGTTTCAAGATTCACGGCTGCTTCCCTGGCGGCGTGTGTTAGACAACGTGGCACTGGGGCTAAAGCGCAACGGCAAAGAACATGGACTGTGGGCACTTCAACAGGTAGGGCTGGCATCGCGATCGCAAGATTGGACAACGGCTCTATCCGGCGGACAGCGGCAACGAGTCGCGCTGGCCCGAGCGCTGGTGACTCAACCCCGGTTATTGCTGCTCGACGAACCGATGAGCGCTCTGGATGCCCTGACTCGAATTGAGATGCAACAGTTGATCGAAAGGCTGTGGCAGGAGCAAAATTTCACTGCCGTTCTAGTCACACACGATGTTGAAGAAGCAGTGTATTTGGCAGATCGAGTGATTGTGATTGAGAACGGTTCGATACTGGTAAACCAGGAAATTTCCCTACCTCGCCCACGCAATGCTGGAAGCGCTGCCTTTGCTGAACTAAAGACAAAGGTGCTGGAGCGGATTTTGGGCGATCGCCTCCGAACGGGCAGAGAAGCGGCGATCGCCTCCTAAAAAATGAACCTAGCAAAATGCAGTACCCGGTAGGGGTTTAGCAATGCCAAACCCCTACAACCCACCTGGCGAAGAGAGGCGGTGGATTCAGCGATCGCAGTTGTCCTGGATTGGTCACGATTCCTAACTCACTTCAACTGAATAACTTGAAACTAAAACTATGCGATTAAAAAGACGGAATGTATTGCTTGGACTGGTCGGTCTAAGTTTGCCCCTGATTGCGTCTAGCTGCTCCGGAAATTCTCCTGAACCTACCTCAGAAGCCAGTTCCACAGAATCGGCTGCGCCCGAAACTACAGCCCAAGCGCCTGAAACGATTCGTATTGGCTACCAGGTGATCCCCAATGCGGAGCTGTTAGCAAAAGCGTTGGGTTTGACCGAAAAAGCTTTTCCAAACTCGCAGGTGGAATACATCAGCTTTGATTCAGGTCGAGATGTTAACACCGCTGTAGCCGCAGACGGAATTGACTTTGGCTTAATCGGTTCCGTTGGAGTTGGCGTGGGAATTGCTCAGGGGCTTCCCTACGAGGTTTATTTTATCCACGATGTAATCGGGGAAGCAGAAGCGCTGGTAGTCCGGCAAGACATTACATCCGTCGCAGATCTGGCAGGCAAAAGGGTCGGCGTTCCCTTTGGCTCCACCACCCACTTTTCACTACTGTCGCTATTAGAACTGGAGCAAATTAGCCCTGACTCTCTCACGATTTTGGACTTGCAGCCGCAGGATCTAGTTGCTGCATGGCAACGTCAGGACGTTAATGCAGGTTATGTTTGGCAACCCCATCTATCTCGACTGGTTGAAGATGGCGGCACAGTTTTAACCACATCTGCGGATCTAGCTGAACGGGGTGTGTTGACGGCAGATGTGGGAATTGTGCGGCAAGCGTTTGTTGATGAATATCCCGATGTGGTGAAGCAATACGTCGCCGTGCTGGATGAAGCGGTGAAGCTTTACCGAGATGACCCCGAAGCGGTAGCAGAGGCGATCGCCCCCGAACTGGGACTCACCCCCGAAGAGAGCCTGACGGTCATGGAACAACTGATCTGGCTAGATTCTTCAGAACAAGCCAAGGCGGAGTATCTGGGCAGTGCTGACCAACCCGGAGCTTTTGCTGAAGTACTGAAGAGTTCGGCTGATTTTATGGTGACACAGGGGGCGATCGCTACAGCGCCCGACCTAGACACCTACAAGCAACGCCTTCGGGGTGACGTTCTGCAATAGCCAACAGCATTCATCAAACAGCAAGCTCTTAAACAACGGAGGAAGTTTTATGAGAAATCACAACCTACTCATTCTTACCCTCTTTTGCATCATCAGTTTTTCTGTGGTGTTAGCGCTTTCCTTTGTGCCACGTCCCTCTAGAGCAGCCTCTTTTGAAGCGCTCCGATCGCGCAGTGAGACGCAATTGACCATTCTCATAAGCAACGGCAGCCCATCGCAATCCCTCTTGATTTATCAGTAGCAGAGACCGGGTATATCGCTTTGCTACTTTTCTCTTTTGCTCAATGTTCAAAGCTGAGTGTCTGTAGGAATTGAACCATGACGACCACGATCGCAACTGAAAAAATCTACGAGCTAGAAGGGCAAATTCTAGAAGCCTGTTCCTGCAAAGCGCCCTGTCCTTGCTGGATTGGGGATGACCCGGATGGTGGATACTGCGACAGCTTTGTTGCCTATCACATCGATCGGGGCAAGATTCAGGGCGTGGATGTGTCAGGACTGACGCTAGTGAAAATTGTCTACATTCCCGGCAATGTGCTGGCTGGTGGCTGGAAAGCAGTCGTTTACATCGATAGCAACAGTACAGAGGAACAGCAGCAGCTTTTAGAAAAAGTGTTTAACGGGGAATTGGGTGGGGCGATCGCCGATGTAGCTAGCCTGGTTGCCGACGTGCTGGATGTCCGCGTTGCCCCAGTCGAATACAACATTGAAAACGGACGCGGCACGATCAAAATCGGTGATGTCTTGGTGAGCGAAATGGAGCCATATCGCGGGCCAGACGGTAGCCCCACCAAAATGATTGACAGCATTTTTAGCACCATCCCCGGTTCACCAGCTTACATCGCAAAAGCTTCCATTCATCGGGTCGATTTGCCGGAGTTTAACCTGATCTGGGACTACACCGGACGCAACGCCATTCAAGGTCTGTTTCGCTTTGAGCATAGCTAACTGTGAGCAACTCAACCGCACAATCCCGCTCTTCGCTTCAGTCTGTGCTGACGCTTAACCCCGGACTCACCTTGGTTTGGGCAATGGTGCTGGCGTCCTGGAGCCTGATTGTCCTGGCATCGCTGACGGGAAATGAGCATTTGTTTCATCCAGCGATCGCAACCACACAGCCCACGGTGCAAAAGCTGCTGGTGTTTTTGCTGGCGTGGCTGGTGATGACGATCGCCATGATGCTACCCACCAGTTTGCCTTTAATCACGCTGTTCATTCAGGTGAGCCAAAAGCAAGACCAGCCGCGATCGCTCCTCACGGTATTTCTATCTGCCTATGCCGCCATCTGGCTTGGTTTTGCCATCCTTCTTTTAGTTGGCGACTGGGCAATTCACCACTGGCTTGATCGTTGGCACTGGCTACATCAGCATCCTGGGGCGGTCGCTGGAAGTACTCTACTGATCGCAGGCGCATTTCAGTTCAGCAGTCTTAAAGAACAGTGCATGAGCGTTTGTCGCCATCCTATGAGTTTCCTCACTCATCACTATCAGCGCGGACTCAAAGCTGCCTGGAATTTAGGTTTGCGTCACGGGCTGTACTGTCTTGGCTGCTGTTGGGCACTCATGTTGGTGATGTTTGGTGTCGGTGTCGCTCATCTCACCTGGATGGTAGCGCTCACCGGCATCATGCTGTTTGAGAAAACAACCCGCTGGGGAAAGGCGATCGCCCCCTTTGTTGGTATTGCGCTGCTGGCATCCGCTTTGCTGGCGCTAGTGCTGCCCTCCGGCTTATCTATTCCCTTGCACTAATCGCATCCAAACCCTCCCAATGTCAGAAGCCAATTCCCAACCCGCTAAAGCTCAATCGGAAGATACTTCAACAGATGTTGACCGACTGATTCAGCTTTATCAAGAGATGCCGCCAGAACTCCAGCGAACATTTCTTGATTTACATCAAAATCTTGCTGCCTCACCTCCAAAAGAATCTCCAGCACCGATCTCAGACCAGCGAGTGCGAGACCACTTAGCCAACGAGCGCACCTATCTTGCCTGGATGCGAACGGCGATCGCCCTGATGGGCTTTGGGGTCGTCATCGCCCGCCTGCGAAATCTGCTAACACCCGATATTCAAGGTACAGGTCAGGGCTGGAAGCTGGGCTTAGTCTTTGCCATCGTCGGACTGCTCACCGTCCTGCTTTCGACCCGCCACTACTTCGCCGTTCTGGATGCCATCAACCACAGCACCTATCGCCCCTTTAGCCGCTGGGTCATCATCTTTAGCTTGGTTGTGATCACGCTGGGTGCCGGAGTCCTCTACGTTCTGTTTACGATTCCCGTTGGTGGAAGCACATCTCTAATCGACTAACCCAATTCTAGAACTATAAAATTTATGGAACTGTCCGCCAAAGTTGAGTACGCTCTAATCGCACTTCTAGAGATGGCTAGCCATCCAGAACCAGGAGAACCGCTGCAAATTAAGCACATTGCTGCCAAACAATCGATTCCCGATCGCTATTTAGAACAGGTATTTGCCGCACTCCGTCATGCTGGAATCGTTCGCAGTCAGCGAGGCAATAAAGGGGGCTATCTGCTGGCGCGTGAACCGTGGCAAATTACGCTGCTAGAAATCTTTAACTGCCTAGAAGATAACAGCCGCTCTGCTCAGGGGAAAACGGTTAATTGCGATCGCGTGATTGTTCGCAATGTGTGGAAAGAAGCTGAACAAAGCGCTAGAGCCGTTCTACAACGCCATACGCTGCGAGATCTGTGCCAACAGCGAGAAATTCGCCAGCGGCTCAGCGGCATGTATTACATCTAAACCGAATGTCTGAGAAACCAAACGTCTAAGCGGACAGGCAAACTTGCTCCGAACACGTAAACTCGGTCTAAATCTCGTAATGCCAGAAGGGTTCACCCTCTTGAGTAATCGTAATTCGGCGTTGCTGCCGTTGAATTAGCCCTCGCCGTTCAAAGCTGCTGAGCAAACGAGTCACCGTTACGCGAGTTGAGCCAATCAGTTCGGCAAGCTCCTGGTGGGTCAGGCGTAACTCAATCCGCCGACCAAATTTGCTTTCCTGCCCAAACCGCTGCGCTAGCCAATTCAACACGCGCAGCAAAGAAGCCTCAACCTGTGGGCAATGCAAAATTTCGAGCAACTCTTCAGAATGACGGATATGTCGGATCAGAGCATCTGTGACCCGGTGCCATTCCTCACGAGGCAACAGCGTTGCCGTCACTTCAGTAAGGCACTCTGCCTGATGCGGATTGGCGTTCGACAGCGGCCGACCTAATACATCCCCTGCACTCCAAAGCCCCAGCGTCACCATAGAACCATCTTCCATCCAGGTCGTCGTTCGCACGACCCCACTCTGAATTTGCCAAAGCTGGTCAGAAGGTAATGGCAGTTGGGCACGACGACCAAAAACAGAATAAGTCGGCTCAATAGACAAGCTAGGACTAAGCATGGTGAGAGTCATGGGCAAAACTTCCAGGATGAGGCGGCTGATAAATCGGTGTTGGTCGCTTGATGACTGATGATAAACCAGATTCAAATAAAAGTACAGTTCATCGACTGACTAACCGTAGATTCATCTTGCCATAACAACAATTCAGTAAGCCCTGCCGCCTAAAGTTGCAGCGATACAAAAAGCCTACCGACTCAAGCCAGAAAACTTTGAGTAGGCGAAGTCTGCACAGACGAACTTTGCCGCTGGAGCCGGGGTTTTAGCCGCCAAACTCCTTATGAACTTCTAATCTTAAAAGGGCGAACGACGGGACTCGAACCCGCGAGTGGTGGAACCACAATCCACTGCCTTAACCACTTGGCTACGCTCGCCACACTGCGTATTGCATTGCCTATTGTAGCACTGCGATCGCCCCTGATTCAAACACTTAGATACTTAACCGGAACACAATCCCTATATTTACTTGTCATTTAATCTAGAGAACGCTTAGGCTTAGCGAGAGAATCAGAGTTTGATCCCATGAAAGGTATAACAATCGGGGCTTCTATAGTTGGGTTAGCGCTAGTCGGAGTAGGAGTCGCGATGGCAGTGACCAATCCTGGGCAAGCTGCCTATGATGATTACGCAACGGCTCAGTTGACTGAATATCTAGAAGAGAACGCCTGCAGCAAAGCACCCAGCTTCCTGGAAAACCTGCTTCAAGCTCAGTGCGCTGAACTACTAGAAGACAATCGGGACGAAATTAAGCAACTCATTTCTGAGAGTACAGAGCGTCAAAACTTCTTAATTCTGAGTATCTATAAGACTAATTTGTCTGTAAGTAGCCTGCTTCCTACCTATGAATTTGAGACCGTTGGCGTATTTCGAGACTTTTACACCTATAAAGCGAGACAGCAATAGGAAAAGGATGAGAGCGATGTAGTAGCACGTCAAATCCAGCGAAGATTGAGCAGACAACCAGGATATTGGTAAATGCAGAAGAAATTTGGGATGCAAAACTGAAGTTTTGCATCCCAAATTTCTTCTGCATTTATGAGCAAAAATACCCCAAACAGGTGAGCCACTCATTACCTATTTGAGATTGTTATAGAACCCTGCAAAGTAACGATTCAGCAAGGCTTTAAAGATGAAGATTTTGTTGCGAATCGAGCGCTCTACAGACTCTTCTGTATATTGTTTCAGACAGACATTCTCGTGTCTTGCACCCATTTTTTTGCTACTTTGTTTGCCTGGGAATCTGTTATGAGCAACTATATCTTAAAAGTTACAGCCGCAACTCCACTCAAGCTCAAAGCTGAACCTGCTATCAACTTGCCTGACACTTTCAAATATCAGCTTGAAGCGGGGACTCAGTTGCCTGTTGCAAGCTGCGGCAAATATCAAGAAATTCATTATCGAGTTGCTTTTGGTCAAGATGAGCAAGGCAACCAAGTTGCTTTTCCGGGACCAGAAGGTACCCTGCGTAACACCTGGCTAATTTTTGTGGGGCACTGTCAGTTACTTAATGCAGACGGCACCCCTGTTCGCTTTCCTCAAGATCAAGGCGTTTTGAAGTTAGAGACCTTTGTGGGAAAGAGTGACAAGCTGTTAATAAATGCGATTACGGCCGAGAAGCTGTTATCCGCTCAAATTCAAGAACGGCTGATTTCTCTTGCGCTACTTGATCCGCCAGCCGATGGCAAGTTTGGGCCCATATCCATTGCCGCTCTCAAAAACTTTCAGGCACGGGTAGGGCTTGAGCAACAAGATTTTTTAGATGGGCCAACCGCAGAAAAGCTGCTCAGAGCCAAACCAGTCAGCAACTCTCAGGTCAACAACTTTCAGATTAGCAATAGTTTGGCCAGTCGAGTTATTCAGTATATGCAAAGGAAGAATTACAAAATCTTTCATGGCAACCAGCGTTACAACATTGTCTACATTGAGGGAATGGATTTGGACGGCACCCTCAACAATGACAAACCCAATGCCTTTAATGATTTACGGCTGGTCATCGAAATTGTAAATGGAGTTCCAAAACTGGTCGGTAAATGGGAGGCAACGACAGAACCCGGCAAGAAATATACGCTTAAACCGATGAGCGTCAGAGGTGCAGCCCGAATCAAGTTTGGGCAGTACAAAGCCTGGCAGATGGGGTTCCACAGAAGAGACAAGCGACATCCTGCTCTAGTTCAAGCGGGAAAAATTCCAGTTCACCGAGATTTGAACAAGGATTATTCAAGGGCGGGAGACTTAGTTGAGATTGGTCTGTTTGGCGTTAATCAGCATCATGGCTACAGTGCATCTCGCAATGATGTAGGGGGACATAGTGCGGGTTGCCTCGTGGGACGCTCTATAGAAGAACACAATCAGTTCATAAAACTGATCAAGCGAGACCAACGCTATTTGGCAAATCGAGCCTATATGTTTGAGACAACCATCATTCCCGGAGATGAACTGGTTAAGCATTTTCCCCCAGGCTGAGTCCTATTAGGACAAGATGATTTTTTGAATGGATCTGTAAAAGCTCTAAGTGCTGCAAGAATATTCTCAGCAAGATGGGGCGATCGCCAGTGATTTCAAAGCCATATCCAAAAATTCTGCTTCGGAGTGTCATTCTCCTAGTCTGCTGTCTGGGGCTACTGTTGAGCAGTTGTGCCGTGCCTGCTGGCGCAACCACCAGTGATGGCGTGTATCACTATCGCACGGTTCACAATGGTGACGGCATTGGCAAATTTTACATGGGCAGACACATTGCTCAAGTGATGGGGCATCGGGGCGCAGCCTGGCTAGAGCGTCCTAGCCGCGAATGGGAAGAGCGTCCGGCTCAGCTAGTGGATCAGCTTGACTTGCAGCCAACCGATGTCGTTGCTGATATTGGAGCGGGAACGGGGTTTTTTAGCTTTCGGCTTAGCCCACTGGTGCCACAGGGAAAGGTGCTAGCAGTAGACATTCAGCCCGAAATGCTGGATATTATTGCTTTCCTCAAACAAGAAGATCAGATTGACAACGTGGAGCCTGTTTTAGGCAGTGCAACAGACCCAAACTTACCTGCTGAGGGGGTAGATCTGGTGATGATGGTTGATGCCTACCATGAATTTGAGTATCCTCGCGAAATGATGGAGGCGATTGTGCGATCGCTAAAACCTGATGGACGAGTAGTTTTAGCAGAATATCGGGGTGAAAATCCATTGATTCCGATCAAGGGGCTGCACAAAATGACTCAACGGCAGGTACGCAAGGAAATGCAGGCAGTAGGGCTGGTCTGGCAACAAACAAAAGATGTTTTACCTCAGCAACATTTGATGTTTTTTGGAAAGTCCCAAAGCTAAAGGATGAGAGATATGTATCAGTTCTGAAGTTGCCAGGGATGGACTGCATTACAATGCCAGAGTAAAGCCGAAGGAACTCAACCAAGCTCCCTGCTCAGAAGCCGTTTAATTGTTTAGAAGCTAAGCGTTTCGCCAATTCTGTTAAAGGTGTCGTGTATGTTGGAATCTGATGGTCAATCCGAGCGATCGCGCCGTCGGCGCTTACCCCCTCAACAGATGACTCAGCCGTCTCAGCTGATTCCTCTGCGTCGCTCAGAGCAGGGGCAAGGGAATTCAGGAGATGCTGCCAAGGGTGGCTCGCGTCCTGTGCGCCCTGTACTCGCACGACCAGAGCGTCTGACCCGAACTCAGCGTTCAGCGCGTCATGCTTTCAATCCCAACACTTCACCGCCAACAGATACTCGATTTAATGTTCGCCATTTGCTGTTTGGCAATACGTCTCGTTTGCCTGCGGCTAATGCCAGAAAAGAGCTACCACCTCGGCTCCAGTCACGTATCACTGATGGACGTTTGACCGATCAACCCATCAGAACCTCGCTAGCTTTTCAACCCACACCGCGAGTATCCCGTGCGGCTGTGCGGCTAGAACCGGTGCGGCGTACCCCTCCAACAATTGGACGGCATCGAGCACTGGTTCGTCCGGTGCGTCCAGACAGCCGTCTTGCTCGTAGGGAAGCAACTCCTCTGAAGGTAGGGCGGGTGCGATCGCGCCGACAGCGTAACCTTTCCCTCTCTGCTCAAACTGAGCGTCGGATTGAGCGTCGTCCTGCCCGTCCTACATCGCCGCTGGTGTATATCGTGCGGCTGCTGATTGTGGGAGTTGGGTTTGGGGCGATCGCTGGGACGTTTCTGGCAATTTGGAATCCTACAGCTCAACAGACAGCTAGCAATCCTCAAACTACAGCTGGGCTAGGGCTACCCTCTCAAATGGAGCAAACGGCTGCAACTTCCCTCAGCCGAGATGCCACACCCACCAGCCTGGAAGCTTCCCCAACAGCCCTCACCCCTGCTCAGGAAATGACCGCCTTGGGCAACACGTTAAAAACGCTTGCTGCCCGTCAACCAGAGTTGAATCCGGGGGTATTTCTGTTTGACCTGGATACGCGTGCCTATCTTGACCTGAATGGCACAACGACAATGCCCTCTGCCAGCATTATCAAAGTGCCCGTTTTGGTGGCATTACTTCAAGAGGTAGATGCTGGAAATATTCGACTGGATGAGATGCTTACGCTGGAAGCCTCTGACATTGCGGAAGGCTCAGGCGACATGCAGTATCAGCCACCTGGCACTCAATATAGTGTGCTGGAAACGGCCACCAAGATGATTATCATCAGCGATAACTCAGCCACCAACATGCTGATCAATCGGCTGGGAGGAATTTCTTCGCTGAATCAGCGATTTCAGGGATGGGGGCTAACTGCAACTGCTATTCGCAACCCTCTACCCGATTTGGATGGAGAGAACACAACCAGTCCTGAAGATATGGCGAAGCTGCTAGCTGCCGTCACTCAGGGAGATTTGCTGTCGCTGCGATCGCGCGATCGCCTGCTCGAAATCATGCGTCGCACTGAAACCAACACGCTGCTACCTCAAGGATTAGGTGCAGGAGCGATCATTGCCCACAAGACGGGTGATATTGGATCGCTGGTCGGTGATGTTGGTGTCATCGACATGCCTAACGGCAGACGCTACATCGCCGCGGTCATGGTGCGCCGTCCCACCAATGACGAACGAGCCCAAGAGCTTATTCGGGAAGTCTCGCGCGCCACTTACGAATATCTGAATCAAGCATCTGCCAGTGCAAATGAGGCAAGAAGGCAGTAGGCTTACACAGTTTTGTCAGCAGTTGCACCGTAATCCATCTATAGAGTAGCGGTAGCGGTAGGGGCGAAGCATTCGGTCACAAACTCTGCAACTTAATCACAATCCTCCTGCCGAATGCTTCGCCCGTACACCAAATGGTGCTTCTTTACAAAACCGATTCTGTGTTAGCTCAAGCAAGCTATGCCAGCAAACTCACCATCTGCGTGATGACAGAGCTAAACTACCAAAGTTTGTAGTATGCTGTAGTTTGATGTAGCTCACGCCGTTAATTGGGGGTTCATAGGAGAATGCAAATTGAACCATATGCCCCTAATCAACTTGATGCAGTTATTCAGCTTTCGCTTCGAGCATGGGAGCCAGTCTTTGATTCGATTCAAAACGCTTTGGATGCTGAGGTGTACCAAGCGTTTTATCCCGTTGGGTGGGGTGTAAGTCAGCAAAAGGCTGTCGAGGATGTTTGCGCTGCCGAAGACACAAACGTGTGGGTTGCGGTCGATGCCGATTCCACTGTAGGTTTCGTAGCTGTGAAACTACACTCAGAGAACAACATGGGTGAAATCTACATGATTGCTGTCGATCCAGACTTTCAAAGTCAAGGCATTGGCACTGCTCTCATAGACTTTGCTCTTGCCTGGATGAAAGACGCTGGAATGGCGATCGCCATGGTCGAAACGGGAGGCGATCCAGGTCATGCTCCAGCCCGTTACACTTACGAGAAAGTCGGCTTTAGGCAGTTACCGATCGCCAGATACTTCAAGAAGCTTTAGCCGGTAGATTAGGTGAAGCTTTCTACATGAGGCTAGATGTTTTGAAAGGTGCCCCGTGTTCGCGGGGCACCTTTCAAAACATCTAGCCTTAAAGATTGGTATTAGAAGAAAGCAGGCTGATGGCGGATCAGGCTGAGGAACTCTTCACGGGTTTTGTGATCATCCTGGAATACGCCAACCATTGCGCTGGTGACTGTCCAGGAACCTGGTTTTTGCACGCCGCGCATCACCATGCACATGTGGCTAGCTTCCATTACAACCGCTACGCCGCGTGGCTCCAGAATGATTTGAATGGCTTCAGCAATCTGCCGAGTCAAACGCTCCTGTACCTGCAAGCGGCGAGCATACATTTCGACAATTCGGGCAAGTTTACTCAAGCCCACAACCTTTTCGTTGGGAATGTAGGCGACATGAGCTTTCCCCATAAAAGGCAGCATGTGGTGTTCGCACAGGCTAAACACGTTGATGTCTCGCACCAACACCATTTCATTGTGCCCTTCATCAAAAATGGCACCATTAACCAATTCTTCTAAAGATTGATGGTAGCCACCAGTGAGAAACTGCATCGCTTCTGCAACCCGTTTGGGCGTTTTCAGCAGCCCTTCCCGCTCTGGATCTTCGCCTACACCTATCAACAAGTCTCGCACCGCTGACATCATTTGCTCTTGGGTGTCTGGCGTTGGCTGTTGGGGCTTGACTGTCTGCCCCCTGGCAGTGTTGCGGTCAGGACGAATTGGCAGCCGAGAGGCTGTATCTGCCTCAATTGAGGAATCGGGCTCGATCGGAGCGTCGTTACTGGTGTAACCGTTAGAAGAAACGATAGTCATAGTGGTTTGAGATGATCTTGGATGAACTGTAAATCAAGCAGTAGAGTCACTGTAGAAGGGGACTACAGCGCTCCAGCACTGGGCATCAGTGTCAGCTCTTCGATGACTGCCTGGGTGGGTAGCAAAACTGTATGCAAAATAGACTCGGCAACCGTTTCAGGGGTGAGCATTTTGGAACGATCGAAATCAGCATGAACGAAGTCGGTATCCCACAAGGCGGTGTTGACCGCACCGGGGGAAACGGTGACTACTCGAATGCCATTCGATCGCTCTTCAGCCGCCAAGGTTTTAGAGAGGGCAAGCAATCCTGCCTTGCTGACGTTGTACGCGCCCCAGTTGGGAAAAGCCTGGTAGGCAGCAATTGAGGCAACGTTAACGATCGTTCCTGAGTGGCGATCGCGCATCCCTGGCAGAACCGCCTGAATGCACTGCAAAACACTGGTTAAATTCAGCGTTAAGACCTGCTGCCAGTCTTCCAGGGAAGTTTCTAGAATGCCGCCGGTATAGCCTACTCCGGCGCTGTTGATCAAAATGTTGATTGGGCCATGGCGCTCTGCAATGCGGCTAATTTCGGCTTTGACCTGGGCGATCGCTGCCAAGTCCACAGGACAAACCTGTACCTCTACACCTATCTGCATCGCTTCTGCGGCGACCGCGTCTAGCCTGGACTGATTGCGGCTGACCAAAACTAGATCGATTCCAGCTTTTGCAAAGGACAAGGCAGTGGCTTTGCCAATTCCACTGCTTGCCCCAGTAATCAGGGCACGGTGTTTTAGATCAAGAGTCATGAAATTTCCAAAATTCTCAGCCGATTGAGCTAGTACGCCGACCTACGGAGCTGATGGGGCTGTTTGATGTCCCAAAGCAGTAAGGTGAAGGATTGGCGATCGCGTTAAAACCAACGCTACAAAGTTGAAACTAAGACTAAAAACAAAAGGTCAAAGACAACAAGGCTGACCAAATTGCATCAACTCTCTCCAAATCGTGGCCGAATCGGCACGTTTGAAGCGGCTACCTGCGGTTTCAACAGGGGAGCATACGGAGAAGAGCATAAGGTTAGAAAACCAATAACAACCAGTTCAAGCCCCAAGCAATCTAACGCTCTAAGCAGCGCAGCGATCGCCTGACGCAGAAAGTGTGAACAAATGTTTCTTAAAGGATTATAGCACTAGCGATCCCAGCAGGAGCGATCGCCTTCACCTCTAGGCAGGAATCTCGGTAAACATACCGATACTACGGAACTTTTGATAGCGTAAATCTCGCCGCTGCTGTGGCGTCATCTGGCTTAGCTCCGCCAAATGACTGAGCAATGCTTGCTTGAGCGTTTCGGTAGTCTTCAAGGGGTCGGCATGAGCTCCGCCAATAGGTTCTGGTAACAGCTCATCTAGAATGCCCAGATTCTTTAAGTCCAGTGCAGTGATTCGCAGTGCTTCAGCCGCTTGAGGAGCTTTTGCAGCGTCTTTCCACAAAATTGCAGCGCACGCTTCAGGACTGGCAACGGTGTAAACAGAATGCTCAAACATCAGCAGGCGATCGCCCACACCCACACCCAATGCACCACCAGAACCACCTTCGCCAATCACCGTACAGAGAATCGGCACATCCAAACGGAACATTTCCCGTAAGTTGTAGGCGATCGCTTCTCCCTGCCCCAGCCTTTCTCCCTCGGGTCCAGGAAATGCTCCGGGGGTGTCAATAAAGGTAATGATCGGCATGCCAAAGCGGTTTGCGTGATTCATCAGCCGCATAGCCTTGCGGTAGCCACCCGGAGAAGCCATGCCAAAGTTTCGCATGACGTTGTCTTTGGTGTCTCTGCCCTTCTGGTGCCCTAACATCACCACCGGACGGCCATCTAGCCGAGCAACGCCACCTACCAGAGCCGGATCATCTGTGCCTGTCAGGCGATCACCATGTAGCTCCAGCCAGTCATCGCTCATCGCCTGAATGTAGTCCAGCGTACTGGGACGGCGAGGATGGCGAGCGACCTGGAGCCGCTGGGCTGGAGACAAACTATTAAAAATTTCTTGACGAAGCTGCACGGCACGAGACTCAAGCAGACGAATTTGATCAGAAAGATCGACGTTATTTTCCTCTGCTAGTTCACGCACTCGGATAATATCTGCCTCTAACTTCACCAGAGGCTTCTCAAAATCAAGCAGGACAGGTCTACGTTCAGGAGTTGCCATAAGGGGGTTAGGAGTAGGAACTGGGGATTGGGGGTGGAAGGGGCTGGGGGCTAGGGGCTAGGGGCTAGGGTTTGCTCGTTCCCAGCTTCTAGTTTGCTCGTTTTGTTCATTCCCAAGCTAGAGCTAGGGAAATAAGAGTGGAATTCATAGGAGTAAAAGCCACTTTCCTACTCACCCTCTTCCCCTTGTCCCTAGTCCCAACCCCTAGCCCCTCAAACTAGCAGAGGACGAAATCCGTGCTTGACCGATACCTGACCGATCAAGTCCATCTTTTCTAGCGTAATCTGATTGCGTCCCCAGGAGAAATTGGTATAGAGCTTTTCAAATTCCAGCAGCATAGATTCAGCAAAGCAGGCAAAGAGTTGGCGAGCCGGCACGTCCATGTTGACGATGCTCATGATTCGCCAGTCGATGTCCAGGGAGTGTTCGACGATGCCGCCATTCAAGACGTGTACGCCGGGATGCTGGAGCAAGTTTGCCAGGTTTTTGGGATAACCGCCGTCAATCAGCAAGCAAGGCTGCTTTAGCGTGGTGGGATCAATCTCCACGCCTTTGGGCATGCTGGCAACCCAAACGACAATGTCCGCCTGGGGCAACGCTTCATCCAGACTCATGATCTTGCCGCGCCCCAACTCTTCTTGAAGAACCTGTAATCGTTCCTGGTTGCGGGCGACTAACAGCAGCTCGGCTACGTCAGTACGGGCATCGAGCCAGCGGCAGATGGCGCTGCCGATGTCTCCTGTTGCCCCGCAAACCGCAACCGTTGCTTTGGAAAGTTCAATTCCTAGCTTTTGGGAAGCTTGCTCGACCTGACGGCAAATGATGTAGGCCGTGTGAGTGTTTCCGGTAGTAAAACGTTCAAACTCTAGCTTGACATTTCGCACCTGGCGAATCTGCTGGAGGTTGAAATTCTCGAAGATGATTGAGGAAAAGCCGCCCAGAGCCGTGATATTGATGCCGTGCTTTTGGGCATGAGCCATCGCGTTGACGATTTTGCGAGTGGCGGCTTTGATGCGTCGAGTCGCTAGCATTTCTGGTAAAAAGCAGGATTCGACGTATCGACCTTCAATTTGTTGACCTGTGACGCTAGTGACTTTGATGGTGTCAACGATTTGAGGTGGGGCGCTGCACCAAAAATCTAATCCCTGGTCGGCATATTCGGGATATCCAAGTTCTCTAGCGACGGATTGGGCGTGTTCTAGGCTGGTGAGGTGACCGATTAAACCAAACATGAATGGCTCTACGCTATGCCTGCTATTTAGGCGAAATGGGGGATATGAAGGCGAAAACAGAAGTAAACACTCTTAAAAATACTACATGAAGCCATGAACCAGAAGAAAAACTTGCTGGCGATCGCCAATAGAACTTGAGCGAGTGTTACCCAGTATTGCAATCCTATCGGAATCGTCTGTGGATTGCCATCAGACTGCCGAACTATCGAGACAATAAGGGCGCAGCCGCGAGGAGGGTTTTGGTGTAGGGGTGTTGAGGGTTAGAAAAGATTTTTGCAGTGGCTCCCAGTTCTACAATTTGCCCAGAGTTCATCACGGCGATGCGATCGCACAAAAACCTTGCCACCCAAAGGTCATGGGTAATGAACAGGTAGGTCAGGTCAAATTCGCGCTTGAGTTCTAGCATCAGTTCCAGCACCTGCGCCTGCACGCTGGCATCGAGCATACTCACCGGTTCGTCGCAAATCAGCAGTTTGGGCTGGGTGATTAGGGCACGGGCGATCGCGACCCGCTGCTGCTGTCCGCCCGAAAGATCCCCCGGATAGCGATTGTAGAATTCTGTCGCTGGCGTTAACCCCACCCGCTCCAGCATTTGCAAAACTTTTTCCCTTGCAGCGGCGGTATCTGCCAAGCGGTGAATTAGGAGCGGATCAGCAATGCTCTGCCCCACAGTCATCGAAGGATTTAGGCAGGCGTGAGGATCTTGAAAGATCATTTGAATCTGTCGTCGCTGCTGTCGCATAGAAGCACCAGAAAAAGCAGTCAAATCCTTTCCCAGAAACTCTACCCGCCCGTCGGTCGGGCGAATCAGTTGCAGAATAGTGCGAGACAGCGTGCTTTTGCCGCAGCCCGACTCCCCAACCAGTCCCAAGATTTCACCAGGATAAAGCTCCAGGTTGACCCCATCAACCGCTTTAATCGTGCGGTCTTCAGCCGGAAAGAACAGCTTGGCAACAAAATTTTGCTCCAGCGTGTAGTACTGCTTCAAATCCTGCAACCGCAGTAGCGGCTCACCTGACTTTGTTGCATTAGAGTGCTCCTTCTCACTCCCCAATTCCGCTATCCCCCCACTCCCCTCCGTCGGAACTGCCTGAACATGCAGCGCTGCCTTCAGCAACATCTGCGTGTACTCATGCTGAGGATTTTGCAAAACCGCTCGAGCGGCTCCGGTTTCGACAACCTTGCCTCGATACATCACGGCGATGCGATCGCAATACTCGCCAATCATCGCCAGGTCATGGGAAATCAGCAGCAGCCCCATCTGCCGTTCCTGGCAAAGCCGGGTGAGTTCGCGCAAAATCTGGGCAGAAACGGTGACATCCAGGCTCGTGGTCGGTTCGTCCGCGACAATCAGCTTGGGGTTGAGCAACAGCGCCAGGGCGATCGCCACCCGTTGTCTCATGCCGCCGCTAAACTCGTGTGGATACTGATTCCAGCGGCTTGCGGGAATTTTGACCGCTTCCAGAGTGGCGATCGCCTCTGTCTTTGCTGCCTGTTGGGAAAGCTGGGGACGGTGGGCGCGGAGTGTTTCAATGCAGTGATCGCCAATCGTCATTAGCGGATCAAGGCGAGTCATTGGATCTTGGAAAATTAGCGCGACTGCTTCGCCGCGAAACCGCCGCAGCTCTTCCGGGGAAAAGTTGAAGAGCGATCGCCCCTCAAACGTAACTTTGCCCTCTATGCGAGTCGAAGCGGACAGCAGCCGCATCGCCGCTCGTCCCAAGGTTGACTTGCCACAGCCCGATTCACCCACCAAGCCTAACCGCTCTCCCGGTTGAATCGTTAGCGATACGTCATCAACCGCCCAAGGGGTCGAGGAATAGTCTGGGGTACACTCCGAAGTGGAATCTTGATCCGTCGCTGCTGCACCGTTTCCACTGCGATGACTGGGATAGGCAACTCGCAGATTTTCAATGCGGAATAGGGCTTCGGTCATGTTTAAAGGGCAGCGTCGCGGCTCTGACGTTTGATCGCTATTATCCTACAGCCGTTCTTGGTTAGCTGAGAGAATGTTTGAGGCTAACCCAGCTTACGAATTTACGAATCGGGTAAGTCATATTGCCCCACAATTTGCTTGGCATAATCTGGAACGTGTGCCTCTAATTTCTCCGGGTGATTGCGCTTGACATACAGGTAATTGCGAGTGAAGTGAGAGTCGATTGAGAAGCGGGCGTATTCCAATCCTTTTGGCCCAACCTTCTCGATTACGACACCCATCAGTTTGGCAGCCCACATTGGCAGGGTGACTCCCTTATCGTAAGCAGGAATGCTTTGCTGAACAGCATTGTGGCGATCGCCCTGACTCATCACAGGCTGCGTCTCAATTTGATCCCAAACCAGATCGAGCATGGTTTGACCGCGATCGTTTCGCACAACAATCCACTGCCAACCAAAGGGTGCGCCCATGTAGCCAACCACCAAATCCGCCAACGAATTGACGTAATCAAAACAGCTCATACAGGACGGCGCAAACACATCCTTAAGCTGATTGGTTTTCAGCCCAAAAAAGGGCACCGTTTCCACTGAGCCATCTTCGTGCTTGAAATGCACCCGAAAGTCCTGCATGAATTCGTAATGCACAACAGTTTCGGGCGATCGGCTGGTCGTTTCCAGGAATTTCTGCAACCCAGCACGATTGACGTTATCGACGCAGGGTGTACCCAACACATAGAGCTTTTCTAAGCCCAGTTCTTGCTCAACCGCCCGGAGTGCTTGAATTTGACAGCCTACTCCAATTACCAGCAGTCGCTTCATCCCAGACTGCTCAATTTGCTCCAGTACTGATAGATTGGGCGATAGTGTGGGCTTATTTACCCGTGCCGCCAAAATTTCTTCTGGCGTTCGGGCAATTACGGGCATCGGCTGAAAGCGGTCTTCTTTCGTGTTTTGCACACAAACTACGCCTTCGACCATGCCCCGATTCAGCATTTGAATCGCGATCGAACTCACAATTCCCGTCCACTGTGCGCCTTCGATTGGCTCAGTTTTTCGCGCTGCCATCATGCCCTGGCTGACGCCAAAGTACCAGTCATCAGGATTGTCGAGATCGCGCGATCGCCCGTGGGTCTGTTCTTCCAACTCGCCAATCTGCTGATTGAGAAAAGCGCAGGCTTCTTTTACATGCTGAATGTAGTAGGTATCACATAGCCCACACTCGCTACAAAGTTCTTTGGCAGGACGGATGCTACTCGGCTTGAGGGCTTTGGCTTTGCGCTTTTGGGAATCTGTCAGCGTCATCGTAAATGCGGTTCATCAAACACAGCTTTTCTTAAAATACCGTCATGGCAGCGGATGTGGATGCGATCGCCCTACTCATGACACATTAATTATGGTTTTGCTTTCCTGCTGGGGCGATTGCCCAACTGATTCCCCAATTCATTCAACGCGCCGAAACAGTTGGAGTTACGCAAGCGCTAGAAGAATTTGAAAAATTAATCAGGGCATGATGTCATTCAGGCTGAGATTTATCTCAGGCAAGAGGGGTGAGGCGATCGCTTGCCCTAACCGATATTGCTGTTGTTGGTACTCACCACTCACCAATTGGCAGACTGTAAAAGTAGGCTGTTTTGGCTTTCCAATAAACGCAAGTCCACCCAAGCCCCGAAAATCCGCAATCCAATATTCTGGGATTCCTAGCAGCGCATATTCCTCTACCTTCCGGGCATAGTCATCCTGCCAGTTCGTACTCACCACCTCTGCCACCAGTCGGATCGCCTTACCACTCGTTAAAACGGGCTGTTTCTAGGGCTACTAATTTGGGAACCTTGCTAATTGATATATTTTGCAAGCCAGTATTATGCAGTCACTTCATTCCTTAATTGATGGAAACTTTTCGCACCCTAAATAATATGGACGCTTGTTGCATCGTTGTGACTCTCAAAATCCCAGTATTTTGCACTATTCTGTTCAACTTAATGATTCAGAATCTTTGGCATGGGAGCCTATCTATTGCAATCGCCAAAAGGACATAGGAAGAGTAGCGATTTGGCAAGTTGATTGGAGCCGTTTTCAACCTGCAAAATGGGTGAAGCACCTAGAGAAAGAGCAGATTAAAAAGGCGTTACACATTTCTGTCAACCAACTTCACGAACACTGGCAATACGAACTGTTCCGGTTCAACTGCGAACACTGGGCACGTTTAGTAACAACTGGAGACTGTCGCTGCTTCCAAATTCAAGAGTTTAAGAAATTGCAGCATATTCCAGCTATGGGCATCGTCGTTGTAGGCATTGCTGGATTGATTACAGGTGCATGGGAACATAATGGTTATGCTCAAGAGCTGATTGAGGAAGGAATGGGTGCAGGCTAAGACGATCCTCAAGGGAGAGGATTCAATTACCTTTAAGCATTTCACACTTATAATGCTTGTAATTAAGGTTAGCCACAGTAGGTTAATGCTTTGAAAACGGAAACTGATCAGGCTCAGATCGAACACATCATTCAAACGCTCAAGCAAGATTTGCCGACGTTGTTTGAGCGAGATATTACTTACGATATTTATTCTCAAGATATTCTTTTCAAAGATCCGATTAGTCGATTTAAGGGAAAGTTTAACTATCGAATTATCTTTTGGACGCTGCGATTTCACGGTCAGCTATTTTTTACAGAACTGTATTTTGATTTGCATGATGTGTATCAGTCTGAAGAAAACATCATCTTGGCAGATTGGACAGTACGCGGAACTTTGAGGCTGCCCTGGAAAGCAAAGATATTTTTTAACGGTCAGTCTTGCTATCGGCTGACTGACGAGAAGCTAATTTACGAACACATTGATACCTGGGACCGCAAACCAAGCGAAATTCTGCGCCAGTTTTTTCGCAAGGGCATGTAGGGGGATTCAGCAAAGGTACGATCTAAGCAGTTCCGGCAGGTGGTTTTATGGCGATCGCCCTTCCCCATTTCCCCGATCAGCAACTCAGTCTGACCAAAATTTTTCCGGGACAAACTAATATCCAAGGAGCTTCATAGTGTCTGGTGGTCTATGATACCGTTCACGTTGCTCAAGAAGCCTGAGAATATGCCCCATCTAAAAAACTATGAGATTCTCATAAAGGGGCTTGCCAGCTATGAGTGTGACGAACTCGCAGGATTCGCAAACGGTTGACCAATCGCAGGCAGAAGAAGATTATCCCTTAACTGCAGTGCCCCTATATGCGCGAAAGTCCTTCCTCTCAATGGCTTTCATGCTGCTGGGGTTTACCCTCTATTCAGGCACCTTCTTTGCTGGAGGGTTAGTGGGTCCAGCCTTTCGATTTTTCCCAGATTTGGTTGGTCTGCTGGTTGTTGGCAACCTGATCTTGGGCGGATATGCTGCAGCCCTGGCCTACATTGCTTCTAAGACGGGGCTTTCGACAGTACTAATGGCGAGATTTAGCTTTGGCAGCGTTGGTTCTCGCTGGGTTGACTTCCTTCTAGGGTTCACACAGGTGGGTTGGTATGCCTGGGGTTCAGGGCTCATTGCCGATTTGCTCAATCAGCTGGCAGGTGTACCAGAATCGTGGAACTGGCTAATCATTTTATTTTTCACCTATTTCTTTTGCATTACTGCTTACATTGGCTATCGAGCAATGGACTGGTATAGCCGCATTGCCGTCCCCGCCATCATCATTTTGATGCTGTGGAGTTTGACCATTTCAGCAAACCAGATCGGCGGCTTTGAGGGCTTGCAGGCGGTTCAGCCTTCAGGCGAGTTGGGTATTGGGGCAGCACTGACGATTATCGTCGGTACGTTTATCTCAGGCGGCACTCAAGCAACCAACTGGAGCCGATTTTCTGACTCTCCTCGCACAGCAACGCTCTCCACGCTGGCGGCTTTCTTTATTGCCAATGGCTTTGTGGTTTTTGGTGGTGCTTTTTCAGCGCTGGTTTACCAGAACTCTGACATGGTTATGGTGATGGCACGTCAGGGGCTGCTGGTGGCCGGCTTCATTCTGCTATTTCTCAACATGTGGAGTACACAGGACAACACTATCTATGCGTTTTCGATCGCCTTCTCTCACATGTTTCGCACCAAAAAACGCACTTTCTTTGTGTTGATCGGAGCCACGATCGCCCTTGCCCTCGCCTGGGGCGGCATTTACGAAAGTTCTCAATTCATCAACTTCTTAATTCTGCTAGGTACATTTATTCCACCTGTGGGCGGTGTGGTGATGGCGGACTATTGGCTCTATCGTCGTGGTCAGTTTCCTTCACTGGATGAACCGCAGCCTGCGTTTAACTGGGCGGGAATTGCAGCTTATGTCATAGCAGCGGCGATCGCCTACTTCACCGGCGAGGCAGGCATTGGCATTGCTCCAGTCAACGGCATCATCATTGCGGCAGTGCTGTACCCGATTCTGACCAAAGTGATTCCTCAGCCAACCGGCACGACAGCCCTCAAGTAGGGATACCCGCTTTCCACAGTCAAGAATGGCTATCCTAGACTAGAGACTAATGCTAGGAGAGTTTTTAGATGACCGAACAAACAGCGCGTGAATTGTTTCAGGCTGCCTACGAAAATCGCTACACCTGGGATAAAAATTTCCCTGGTTTTACAGCCGACATCGAGCTAAAGCAAGGGGACCAAGTCTACAGAGGTAAAGCCCAGGTTAATCGCAATCTCAGCGTTGAGATAATCGATGTGGCAGATGAGCAGGCAAAGCAGGCGATCGAAGGGCAACTGCGTGAGGTGGCGATTCACCGGATTCGTAGAAGCTTTGATGAAACGCACGGCAAAAATACCTTCGCGTTTGGTGAAACAGATGACACGGGCGCGGTCGAAATTCTGGTGAGCGGCAAGTCAGAGGGCGATCGCTACAAAGTTCGCAATAACGAAGTTTGTCTGGTTCATCGTCACATTCACGGCATTGTCGTCACCATCAACACTGCTAGCAGCCATCAGACCGAGTCTGGCTATCTCTCCCACCGTTATGACTCGGTTTACAACGACCCTAAAACGGGCGAGCAAAAAGGCAGCGCTGAGCATGAAGATGAGTACGAAAAAGTTGGGGATTACTACATCCTGACTCGTCGCTTGCTCAAATCAGAGGATCAAGGCAAGCAGACCGTTGATGAGTTTAATTTCTCCAACGTCAAGCTGCTTCAGCCTGTTGCAGTTTGATTAGGCTGAATTTTGCAGTCTGATAGAATAGAACTAGTGCGAATCTCCGTAAGGTGAACTATGCCTCAAACAATGGAACTCACGCCCGAGAATGTGGAAAAGGTGCTGGATGAATTGCGCCCTTACCTCATCTCTGATGGCGGCAACGTAGAACTGGTCGAGTTAGATGGCCCAATCGTGCGGCTGCGGCTCCAGGGAGCCTGCGGTTCCTGCCCTAGCTCCACGATGACCCTGAAAATGGGCATCGAGCGCAGACTCCGCGAATATATTCCTGAGATTGCTGAGGTTGAGCAAGCTTTTTAAGTCAGGCTCATCCGGTTGTTTCTCGCGATCGCACCTTTCAAGTTGATATGTGAAATTGCGATCGCCAAAATTACAGTTACCGATTACTTTTAGAGCAGGGAAAATTTACGAACTTTCCCTGCTTATTTTTATTTCTGTGGGTCGCCTCCTGGTTTATGCCTTATCCTCTCTACGTCGCCTTCATTTGGCATCAGCATCAGCCGCTATACAAAAGCCGCACCGTAGGTCACTATCAGTTGCCCTGGGTGAGACTGCACGGCACAAAAGATTATTTAGATTTGATCCTGCTGTTAGAGCGCTATCCCAGGCTGCACCAAACCGTGAATTTGGTGCCTTCGCTGATTCTGCAAATCGAAGATTATGTAGCAGGAACAGCGTTTGATCCGTACCTGTCTCTGGCGCTGAAGCCCGTAGAGCAGCTTGAGGTAGACCAGCAGCAATTTATTATTGAGCATTTCTTTGACGCAAACCATCACACGCTAGTTGACCCACATCCTCGCTATGCTGAGCTGTTTTATCAGCGGCAGGACAAGGGACGTGCTTGGTGTCTAGACAACTGGACCGCGCAAGACTACAGCGACCTGCTGGCATGGCATAACCTGGCGTGGATCGATCCGCTGTTTTGGGATGACCCGGAAATCGCTCAGTGGCTGGAGCAGGGACGCAACTTTAGCTTGAGCGATCGCCAGCGAATCTATTCCAAACAGCGGCAAATCCTCAGCCGCATCATTCCCCATCATCGGCAGATGCAGGAAAGCGGGCAGCTAGAAGTCATGACTACGCCCTATACGCACCCAATTTTGCCGCTGTTAGCGGATACCGATGCCGGACGAGTCGCCGTTCCAAACATGGCGCTGCCGCAACATCGGTTTCAGTGGGCAGAAGACATTCCGCGCCATCTGCGAAAAGCCAAGCAAATGTATAAAGAGCGCTTTGGTCGCGATCCGCGTGGACTATGGCCTTCAGAGCAATCTGTTAGCCCCGCAATCTTGCCCGATGTGGCGGCTCACGGGTTTGAATGGCTCTGCTCCGATGAGGCAGTGTTGGGCTGGACGCTAGGTCACTTCTTCCATCGCGATGGTTCAGGGACTCTATTTGAGCCGGAAGTTCTCTATCGCCCCTATCGCCTGGAAACTCCTCAGGGCGATTTATCGATCGTGTTTCGCGATCACCGTTTGTCTGACTTGATTGGCTTTACTTACGGGTCAATGGAGCCACGTCAGGCGGCTTCTGATCTAGCGGGACAGTTAGAGGCGATCGCCCGCTCCCTCAAAGCCCGTCAATCCGACGGTAGCACCACCCTAGAAAATCCCTGGCTGGTCACGATCGCCCTTGACGGCGAAAACTGCTGGGAATATTACCAGCAAGATGGCAAACCTTTCCTGGAAGCGCTCTACCAAACCCTGAGTGACGACCCCAATCTGCAACTCGTCACCGTCGCCGAATTCCTCGACAAATTCCCCGCTACCGAAACTATTCCTGCCAACAAACTGCACAGCGGCTCCTGGGTAGACGGCAGCTTCACCACCTGGATCGGCGACCCCGCCAAAAACCGCGCCTGGGACTTGCTCACCGAAGCCCGACAGGTGCTAGCCAACCACCCCGAAGCGACCGAAGAAAATAACCCCGAAGCCTGGGAAGCCCTCTACGCAGCGGAAGGCTCTGACTGGTTCTGGTGGTTTGGCGAAGGGCATTCCTCTAACCAGGATGCGATGTTTGACCAGCTTTTCCGAGAACATTTGGCGGCACTGTATCAAGCATTAAATGAGCCAGTTCCCTTCAACGTGCGCCAACAGGTTGAAGTTCATGCTGAAAATGGCGATCGCCAGCCCCGCAGCTTTATTCACCCAACTGTAGATGGACGCGGAGACGAGCAAGACTGGGACAAAGCTGGGCGCATTGAGATTGGTGGCGCACGCGGTACCATGCACCGCAGCAGCCTCGCCCAGCGGCTTTGGTATGGCGTTGATCACCTAAATTTCTATCTGCGTCTCGACTTCAAGGCAGCTACTCGCCCCGGAGTAGACATTCCCCCAGAGCTACACCTGCTCTGGTTCTATCCCGGTCGCACCATGCACAACAGCCCAGCACCCTTGGCAGAATTGCCGGATGAGCCACCCGCAAACTACCTGTTTCACCATCATTTAGGGGTAAATCTGCTTACACAATCGACCTGGTTTCAGGAAGCCGGAGAAAATTTCCAGTGGCATTCGCACCCCTGCCGCGCTAAAGCTGCTGTTGACTCTTGCCTGGAAATTGCTGTGCCTTGGGCAGACTTGCACACCGTTGAACCGGACTGGTCTTTGCAGCTAGTTTTGATCCTGGCGGAGGACGGCTGTTATCGAAACTATTTGCCAGAAAATACTCTGGTGCCGCTGCAAGTGCCTTAGGATCGTGGACTAAATAACCTGCACAACCGTCCTACTGTAGGGGCATGGCAATGCCATGCCCCTACTCAAGAATTACGTGGGGTGGATGTCCCACCTGTCGGGACGGGCAAGATGCCCATCCTACAGTACTTAAACCATGATGCGATTGAGAACACACATCACCTTATCCGGGTAACGGGGAACTGGAATCGGTTTGCTCCAGGCGCTTGCTTCGGCAACGCCAAGGGTATGTTGCCGAAGAATGTGTGCTTTGACATTGTCTTCAGTGCCGATCACAAGTGTAGTGAGAATGCGCGGATCGGGGTTAATTTGAATCAGAGCAGAATTATCAGTCATGGCAGTTTTACTCCACTAAGGAAACGGGTTGAAGAGATACCCAAAACCAAAGCCACCCTGCTGCTTTTTTGCCATAGCAAAGTCAGGGTGGCTAGTGGAGTGATAAACTGCCCTCTAGCCCTCCGAACTGTTGTCGCAGTTTTGAGGGTTAGTCGCCTGGGGCTGTTGACGCAGCTTCCAGGTGACGCTTGGATAACGGATATGTTTTTGTACTGAGGAATCAGACTACTTGAGAATAGAGCTTTTCGCAAGTGGTTCTTGATACAGGTTTACAGGCTTGAAGTTTTGAATAGGGCGATCGCCTAGCTCTTCAAGAGAACTAACCTACCACTTAGAGATGGGTTAATACCAGGATGCCGCGAATGTGATTAGGCATGACCACAAATGTATCCAGATTAAGGTTTGAAAAATGGAAAGGTAAGCGTTGCCAACAGGCGTAAACCCTTTGACCCAATTGATTCAACCACATCTCACTATTGATGATTTCACCAAACAAACAGTTCCGCTGGTAGGGACAAATAGTAATGAAATACGTGCCTGCGGCGGTGTAATCATATCCTTCCAGCCGAATCGATCGCCGATGATGTTTGTCCGGGTCATATTTCATGAAATTCACCAATGCATCCGATCGGTAGAATTCCCAGTTAGGAGAGGTGATATATCGACAATAAATTGAAGTTATTTCAGTCTATTCTCTAACACCATGGGTTTGAAGTAACAGTAGAAAAGAATGCTTTGTCACCTGCTACATCCAATAATTTTAATGTTTATGCAGTGCGTCGGTCATGAACTAACTGAGTTGATGTAATTCAATTGGTGAATACATAAGTTAACTTCTGGTTGCATTGGGTCAACAGGCGATCGCAGTTCCAGCAAGGTTATCTATAACCATCAAATTTTGCCGTTGAACTGCCTCATTTCTAGGCAGGGGCAAATAGATGTAGGCTACAGCCCGCATGTTTCTCAGTTCTGTTGGGTCAAACATTCGCTTTACTCAAGCTACTACTTTTGTAAAGTATATTCAACGCAAGTATGAATATATATCAAAACTGATGCTGTTTTTTGATTGAATGTTTCACAATTAAAGCAAAAGATGGCTTTGGAATAGCCAGCTTATAAATTAACTAGCGCGCTCTAGAAAAGCCGTTCTTCCTATGTTTTAAACTTGGAAAACGGCGGGTGTAGAGGAGTGTGAATGCGATCGCCCACAAACGACTGCTCACAGCAAAGATCAGATCTGATTTTTAATTTCTTCAGCAAGAAAACATAGAACTTAACGTCAGCAGACTGTCGAATTGACGCTACAAGACTGGTTGACTGGCAAGCCTTTTAGGATGCCTATTTGCTCGAAAATTTACAGGACATAAAACGGCTTTTGACCGTTCTGGTGGAGGCAGAACGCTGTGCAATTCGCGTTTATCCGAAATCTGCAACATGACTTTTGGCAAGGTTTATCGCACTTATGAACTGGTGCTGGCGATCATCACGTTCATCACGTTCATCAAGTCCAACTAGGTCTGATGGTTGTGTTGTTTGTGGATGGAGGCGTTCTCACGGAGCATCTCTACTGTGGCTAGCCTGAGCGATCGCTAAATCAACCAGATTAATGCATTCATTAAAAGAATTTTAGGTTAGAGGTAATAATATGGACGCTCATGAACTCCTGGAACGATACGCTGCTGGGGAGCGCAATTTTGACACTGTAGACTTGAGCGGAACCTACCTGAGCGGCGCAGATTTGCGCGGCGTAGATCTTAAAAAAGCAATCTTATGTGAAGCAGACTTAAGCGGTGCCTATCTCGTTGGGGCAGAGCTAAACGGAGTTGTTTTGCGAGAGGCGAATCTAAGCGGCGCTCGCTTGAGCGGTGCACATCTAAATGGAGCAGATTTATCCAAAGCCAATTTAGTAGGCGCAGATTTGAGCAGCACAACGCTGTGGAGAGCAGTCCTAAAACGGGCAAACCTCGCTGGCGCAAACCTCAACCGGGCTAGCCTCAACGAAGCAAACTTGGCAGAAGCAAACCTGGCTACGGCAGACCTAAGAGATGCAAAACTAACCGGGGCAAATTTGACTGGGGCAAACTTAAGCGAGGCAACGCTGGTAAAAGCTACCCTATGCAAGGCAAAGCTGGTGTTAGCCAGCCTGTGTGGGGCTAACCTGGAGCGGGCAGATTTAGCTGAAGCGAATTTGTCAGATTCAGATTTGAGTTGGGTGAATCTAGATGGTGCAAATTTGCGGGCGGCAAATCTAAGTCGGGTCAACCTGGGAGAAGCGGAGCTAACAGGAGCTAACCTATATCGAGCAAATTTAACTGCTGCAAAGCTAATTGTGGCAATCTTGCGCGGGGCTAACTTGGAGCGAGCAGAGCTAATTAGTGCAAACCTATCAAGTGCGGATCTGAGTTGGGCAAATCTGGATGACGCAAACTTGAGCGGGGCCAACCTGCATCGAGCCATTTTGGAAGATACGCGACTGAGTTCAACCATCTTGCGCGGCGCAGACTTGAATGAAGCAAAGCTAAATTCAGAGATTCATGCTCTCAATTTTTTGGATTTTAGCTGGGCAACTATGCCCGACGGTGCAGTTCACAGCTAAATTGGAGTCTAGGTGTCATTAGTCCTTTGTCCATAGGTTATTGGTAGCTTTACAAATCACCCATGACAAGGGACAAAGAACTAGTGACAGAAGACAAACCGTTTAAGAAGCTGAGAAAAATCTGTGCTTGACCTGAAGCAAATCCGGGAAAAACCAGAGCAGATTCAGGAACGTCTGAATTTGCGAGGAGGTTATGATCTAAAGCCAATTTTGGAACTCGACCAGCAGCAGCGAGAGCTAGAAATGAAGCGATCGCAGCTTCAGGCTCGAAGCAACGAAATTGGCAAACTGGTGGGTCAGAAAATGAAATCGGGCGCTGACCCCAAAGGCGAGGAAGTTCAGGCACTCCGAGATGAGGGAAACCAGGTTAAAGCACACTTGAGTGAACTGGAACCTCAAGAAAGAGAGCTGAAAGCTCAGTTAGAAGCGTTGCTGCTGACACTACCCAATTTGCCCAGCGAGTCTACCCCCCTTGGCAAAAGCGAGGACGAAAACGTCGAGATTCGGCGTTGGGGCGACGAACATTTACCTAAAAACTCAGACATCCTGCCTCATTGGGAAATTGGCGAAAAGCTGAAGATTCTTAACTTTGAGCGATCGACTAAGGTGGCTCAAAGCCGGTTTGTGACGCTGATTGGAGCAGGGGCAGCGTTAGAGCGGGCGCTGATTCAGTTCATGCTCGATCGCCAAATTCAGGCGGGCTACGTGGAAGTGATTCCCCCGTTTCTAATCAACAGCCAGTCACTCACAGCATCGGGTCAGTTGCCCAAATTCTCTGAGGAAAGCTTTAAGTGCGATCGCGACGACCTTTGGCTCACCCCAACTGCTGAAGTCCCCGTCACCAACCTCTACCGGGACGAAATCCTCTCTGCTGAAGAGTTGCCCATTCACCATTGCGCTTACACCCCTTGCTTTCGTCGTGAGGCAGGCAGCTACGGGCGAGACACTAGAGGCTTGATTCGCCTGCACCAGTTCAACAAGGTAGAGCTATTCAAGTTTGTTCACCCTGATACCTCCGAGCAAGAGCATCAGACCCTAACGCAGAACGCGGAAGCAATTTTGCAAGCGCTTCAGCTTCCCTATCGGGTCATTGAGCTATGTACGGGCGATCTGGGTTTCTCTGCCGGAAAAACCTATGACCTGGAAGTTTGGCTTCCCTCATCGGGCAAATACCGAGAAATTTCAAGCTGCTCCAACTGTTACGACTTTCAGGCGCGGCGCGGCAACATTCGGTTTAAGGAACCTGGTAAAAAAGGAACCCAATTTGTTCACACGCTCAACGGCTCTGGGTTAGCAGTTGGCCGCACAATGGCGGCTATTCTGGAGAACTACCAGCAGCCTGACGGCACGATTCGTCTGCCAGAGGTGCTACAGCCTTATTTAGGACGCGAAACGCTGTAGGGCAGGTTTAGTTAACAAAGCGACGGTTAAGGGCAGAGATTCTGGCAAAATCTGCCCCTACTGAAGCCCTCAAACTAAGGCAAACTAAGCTTGTGGTGGCTTTGCTTCGTCCCAGATCCTCGATAGATCCGCTCAGATTGCTCCGGAGGTAGCCATCTGGCTCCTGGGAAGTGAACTTCAGGAGTCGCTTCATCCTCGACGTAAACCGTAAACTGACTTTGCGGCGGCACGTAGGCATGATGAACTGGATCGTAAGCAAAGACTTCGCCCGTTTCGATGTGGTAGATCCAGGCGTGGAGGCTGAGCTTATCCTGATAAAGCTTGGAGCGCACCACCGGATAAGTCCGCAGGTTCTCAATTTGGGTGAGCACGTTTTCAGCAGTCGCCAACTCTAGCAATTCCTCGCCGTGGCGATCGCTGTAATTTTCTTTCAGTACTCGCCGCGTTGCCTCAGCGTGTTTTAGCCAGTCACAGACCAGCGGCATTTCATCCTCAAGCTCGTTTAGCTTCAAAAGCCCCTTCATCGCGCCACAGTGAGAATGCCCGCAGACAATGATCTGCTCAATTCCCAAGGCATGAATTGCATATTCAATTGCGGCTCCTTCTCCCCCATTTGCGGCCCCATAGGGAGGAATAATATTACCTGCATTGCGAACCACAAACAGCTCGCCCACTTGAGCTTGAGTAATCAGATTAGGATCAACCCGCGAATCAGAACAGGCGATAAATAGCACTCGCGGCTTCTGACCGTGCGCGAGTTGCTCAAACAATTCTTGGTGCTGGCTAAAATAGCTGGTCTGAAAATCACGCAGACCTTTGATTAGTTTTCTCATGGCCCTCATCCCCGTAGGAATCCATCCTACCGTTTTGGCACCCTATTTTTCTGTTTGTGTAGCGAATCGTAGGAGCAGATTTTGCTTTAGCCCCAATTAACTAAACTTATGCTTGTGTCTGAATACTCATATCGAATCCTGCAAAATAACCGCAATACTGTGCGAGAGTACTGTACGGACGGGTTTAGCAGATAGACCTTGATGAGTTGAGGTTCAGTGGGATAAACCTCCCTCTAGCGAAATTACAACTAACGACAAAAGGGGCATTTTGCAAAACACCCCTTTGAAAGGTACAGCTAAACTGGGTCAGTTCACTCCCTAGCCGCGCTTTAGCAACGAAGAGAAGCGGTCTTTCACCTGGTTTAAAGCAGAGGCAATTCCGCCTGCTGCACCAGGCTGGGGTGGTACCGCTAGCTGAATTGGTTCGTCTTTGAACTCCTTCAGGCGATAGCCATATTCCAAATGCTGCTGATGCTTCCGCAAGACCGGATAGAGGCGGAAAGCTCCCTGAAGCAGGTCTGCTTGACTGCCAAAGATGGCCTCGCTGATCTGGCTGGAGCGCTTAACGGCGATCGCCCCCACGGGATACCAGCCTTTCTTGCCTTGAATGCGAATATAAACCTCAAATTCTGGAATTCCGTCAGCCCGCATCCGGTCAAGCTCTTGAGCTGCTTTAGCGCGTTCTTGCGATCGCTTAGAGACTTTAGCTTGAGACTGAGTCTGCGTTTTTCCAAACCCAAGATTGGTTGTCATAAACTCTATGCTATAAACCTTAATAAAAGTTTACAGCCTTTTCAGAAAATCCGACAGATTTGCATGAGGGGTTATTGGTAATTACTCCTCATACACCTTCTAGACCCTTTAGAATGAGTATTGCCGATTCATCTCAAGCAGGCAAACTGCTTGCCCCGCAGGAAATCAAGGTTTCCAGGTCTGTAGTTGCCTATGTCAAATCGCTCATCTCACAGTGAGTAATTGGCTGCTGATTGGTCAAAACCATTAACCACTGCAATTACCCCTGAAACCCGCTCTATATAAAAATTTCTGCGGAAAATGAGTCATTTCTGTACATTTGCACTACAATTCACTTCAAACAGTTGAAATGCTTGTGAGGACTGTATTTCATGAATAAAGGTGACTTGATCGACGCGGTTGCAGAAAAAGCAGGTGTAACCAAAAAAGAGGCCGATCAGATTTTGACGGCTTTGTTTGAAACCATTCAGGACGCTGTAGCCGAAGGTGAAAAAGTGACACTAGTTGGCTTTGGCACCTTTGAACCTCGCGATCGCAAAGAGCGTGAAGGACGTAACCCCAAGAGTGGAGAAACGATCAAAATTCCAGCAACCCGTGTTCCTGCATTCAGTGCAGGCAAACTGTTCAAGGAAAAAATCTCCTCGAACGGAAAAGTTGCATAACATTCGCTGTTTTAGGATTGCTCCAGTTGCCATTGCTTCAGAAAAGCAATCTTCCTAATCTGGAGTTTCCTAATGCAGCTTCAAAGCTGGTTTATGAGAAGGGGGATGCTGGCTTAGCCAGTATCCCCCTTCTCACTTCAATACAAATTCGCTCAGGTATTTAACACACCAAACTTGGGCGACCAAAAGCCATCCTTCCCCTGAAAAAAGGCTACATCCTTACACTTCCCTCTGCGGTTCTCAATTAAGGAACAGCGCAACATTACTTTTGCTTGTCCTTCTCTAGTGTAGGTATAGCGCTCTAGTAATGCACCACAAACTGGACAAGGATAGTCTGTAAAGGATTCTGGATCGGGAGTGCGTTGACTATAGGGCAACTCATATTTCTTAGCTTTTGAGTTCCAAAACATGACAGTGGCACAACCTGGTTTGATGCACTTGAGAAAGTGATTAGCCTTCAGCTTTTTGGAGCGAGAAGGGACTTTATGCATTAGCTCACCACAGCTTGGACAGGCAACCTTAGAAACCTGCTGAGCTGGGTTAGTTTGGACTGTTTTCGTTTGAGCTGTTTTCGTTAAAGATTTCTCAGGTTGAGCGGAAGAATTCTGCTGAGAGGGAGTCAGTTGGGCTTCTTTAAAGTGAGTTGCTTTAAGATGAGTTGCTTTAAAGTCATTTGACCCGATCGCCTGTCGTGCTTTCACGATCGCAGGTGCAAAATAATCTCGATGCCAGCTGGTGAGATAGGTTTGCCAGTCTTGTTGCCCAGAGGCGATCGCATCTAGAGCCGTCTCCATCTGCGCTGTAAACGCGGGTTGAATCAGGTCAGGCAAAAGCTTTTCTAAAGCAGCATCCAGATCTAAGCCCAATGCGGTTGGCTGGAGTTTGCCCTGCAAAAGCTGCACATAGTCCCGCTCCCGAAGTGTTTTGATGGTCGGTGCGTAGGTGCTGGGTCGTCCAATTCCCTGGCGCTCCATTAACTGCACCAGTTTTGGTTCGCTGTAGCGGGGTGGCGGTTGGGTTTGCTTTTGATCTGCCTGAGCTTTTTGAAGCTGTAACACTTGCCCGGTCTGAAGTGGCGGCAGTTGAGCGTCAGCACTGAGGTTATTCCAATAGCGGGTATAGCCTGCAAACTCTAAAACTTGCCCTCTAGCTTCCCAAAAAGCGGTGCCTGATTGCGTCACCACACGAGTTTTTTGTAAACGCGCCGGACAGCACTGAGAGGCGATCGCCCGATTCCAAATTAGCTCATACAGGTTCGCCTCATCTGCTGACGCTGCAAGCGGTGGAACGCGATTCACATCTGTTGGACGAATGGCTTCGTGGGCTTCCTGGGCACCCTTAACAGCACGATGTTTTGCAGTGCGTTGAGGCACGTTGGTCGGGTCATGCTGCTCTAGGTACTGCCGCACTGCTTGACAAAAAGGTGCAGCAAGGACGACCGAATCGGTTCGCATGTAGGTGATGTAGCCCGCTTCATAAAGCGACTGCGCCACTTTCATCGTTTTTTCGGGGCTAAATCGCAGCTTAGCGCCTGCTGCCTGCTGGAGAGTGGAAGTGATAAAGGGTGCAGGGGGTGATTGATAGACGACCTTTCCTTCCACCTTAACAACCTGGTGAGGCGTAGAGCGGGCGATCGCCACCAGTCGGTCTGCTTCTGCCTGAGTCGTGACTCGTTCCGACTCCTGTTTAGGCTTGCTGTCCTCATTTGTAGAAGCATCGTCTGAAGATTCTGCTGGAGGCTGACTTGAGGCTTGTCCAACTCTGCGCTGAGCCGTAGGCTTGCTGCGATAAAAAGCCTTGAACCCTTCCCGATAGCTTACCCAAACGCTCCAATAGTCTTCAGGCTTAAAGGTTTGGATTTCTCGCTCTCGCACACAGAGCAGATGCAGCGTCGCGCTTTGTACCCGCCCCATTGACTTCGCGCCGTTGTTGAGCTGCCACACCACATGCCTACTGCCTTTGTAGCCCACCAGCTTATCCAAACAGTCACGAGCCCGACCTGCGGCAATTAAGGCTTGATCTAAGGTGCGAGGATGAGCGATCGCCTGTTGCACTGCTGCTGGCGTAATTTCGCTGTATACGACTCGCCTGGGGTTCTTTAGCCGCAATTCTTGCTGGAGGTGCCAGCCAATTGTTTCACCCTCGCGATCAGGGTCAGTTGCAATGTAAACGGCGTTCGCCTGCTTTACCGCTTGCCGCAGTTCAGCCAAGACTTTCTTTGCTCGGGCATCTCTCGGTTCATAGCGGCAGTGAATTTGAGTTCCCTCTAGATCAAACCCCAGCGCGTCCTCTCCATCATTTGCCAATTCTCGAATGTGCCCCATACTGGCTTTCACAATCCAGTTGGGACCCAATATTTGACCTAGCTTTTTCAACTTGCCAGGACTTTCAATTAGCAGCAGATTTGCCATCTTCTCAACCACTTAAACCTGTCGCCTGACTCACTTGCCTTCGTAAAGCCGCTTCCAGAGATGAAACGAATCACGTTCCTACGATTTGGGGACTTGCCCAATCGACAAGCTAGTAAAAGTAAGTTCACCTGTACTATAGCATTCTGAACCTGATCAGGAATGAACTTGCAGAATGTTTCTTTGCAGCAGATCCAGTTGGGAAAGAGGCGAATAGAATTCGCCTCTTTCCCCAATCCCAAAACGCACTCGATCGCCACTTGGATAGGTGTGATTCATTGGAGAACAAGGCAGGATTAGAAGTAAAACTTAGTTGCAGCGTATGAAAGCATCTTCATCCGATCACTCTAGAATGGGACTGGCAATCGCCACGCTCCTTGCCATTCTTGCCACACTCACCGTGAATGCTCTATCAAACTTCTTTCCACCTGAGGGGTTAAACATTGGTGAAATTGCCAATACTGTCCTGCAAGGGGTACAAATCACGCCAGCAAACTATGCCTTTGCGATTTGGGGACTCATTTACCTGGGGTTAATTACCTATGGCGTTTACCAGCTTCATCCGAGTCGCCGGAGTGAACCACGGATTCGTCGTGCCAGTGGTTTTCTGATCGTTGCCTGCCTTGCTCAAATTATTTGGGTGTATCTGTTTACCACACAACTGTTTTGGTTGTCCGTGGTTGCCATGTTGGGCATTTTGGTGTCACTCATCGCTGCCTATCTCCAGTTGGGAATTGGTCATATCAGAGCTTCCAGAAGTCACAGATGGCAAGCGTTTGCACCTTTTAGTATTTACCTTGGCTGGATTTCGGTGGCAACGGTGGTGAATGTTGCCTCTGCGCTCTACAGCAACGGTTGGACAGGATGGGGCATCAGCGATGTGAGTTGGACGGTGATTATGCTGATCGCGAGTGCGATTATTGCTGCTATTGTTGCGGTTCAACGTGCAGATGTTGCTTTCACTTTAGTGTTTGTTTGGGCATACGTGGCGATCGCCATTCGTCAACTCAATACTCCTGCTATTTGGATTACCGCAGTAGTGGGAGCGATCGCCCTGATCGGGTTACTCACCTTTAGCAAGATGAATAGGCGCAAACTGGTGAATCACTAGTAAATAAATAGCCGCTGAGCAGCCCGTGTTACAGCAACATAGAGTAACTGATTGCGTTCTCTAATGTTGCGATTCCTCAAAGCGTTAGGCACATCCACAAACACGTTTTGAAAGGTCGAACCTTGTGACTTGTGAATCGTTAGACAGTAGGCATAACTCAAGTCTGCGAACAGTGCCTTCAAATCCCAAAACTCACGCCAGCGCTTTTCCTTGGCATAGAAATCTAGTTTTTGCACAAACTCAAGCTGACTCAACTCATGTAACACAGTTAAATTTCTCTCTTTGCCTTCATCCGTGATTACTTGCAGATACCAGACGTGCCACGGGCCATCCTTTCCTGCTGCAACCCCCTGTACCTCACACTCACCAGAGTTCTGTAGGAGCAGGCTGTCATAAAACATATAAGGCGCATTGGCAACCAGCCGTTCTCCTGGCACAAATCGTGCTGCATCCGCACCATAAATTGCTGCCCGAATCTTTTGGTTTAGCTGATCTACTCTCACGTTGGTGTAAGCCACTGCCCGCACATAGTCCGGGTCTTTGCGGTAAGACTCACTTTGAAAGGCTCGAATCAACAGTTTTTCCCACTCTCTCGCCTTCACCACAAACACACCTTCGGTGCGATCGCCATTGGTATCTGTCTCAAACCGGGGAAGCTGTCCACGAGTTAAGTCATTGCGAATCGTCTCAGCTAGAACGGCGATCGCACCACCATAGCGCACCACCTCAGTTAGTTCTGAACGCTCATAGATTTTGCTAAACACCAGTGATTCATGTTCATTGATGGGTGGCAACTGAGCAATGTCACCCACAAACAAAATTTGAGTCCGCTTATATAAATTGGTTACTGCCTCCATCAACAGCAGCCACATGTCCTCACTGATCATGGAGGCTTCATCCACAATCACCAAACGATACTTATCAAAATTATTTTCACCGTTGTAGTCCGGGCGAAAAATCTGTTTTCCTGTGTTCTGGTCAATATCTGGCTTTAACCCCAGCAGTTTGCAGCAGGTCATACAGTCAACGCCCAACCCCCACTGGTCAGACATTCGCTCCAATACCTTCGTCGCTTTGTTGCTAAAGGCTGTAAAGACGATGGTGTAGGGTTCACGCTGCTTTTTTTTGAGAGCGCCTTCCCGAATGCGTTTGATCAATGCCTGAAGCAGCGTTGTCTTTCCCGTTCCGGCATAGCCCGTCAGCAAATAGAGCTTTCGCTTACTGCACACAAAATCTTCCAGGTCTTGCAGCGCCTGCCACTGCTCCTGATTGAGCTTGACACCGGACAAAACTTCTGGAATCTCTGTCGATAGCTGCTCCGTTGGCTCAGACATTTTCCTGGCTTAGAACGTTCTTGACCGATGATGCTACTGACTCAGTTGAACAAGCTTGCTTGACGATAGCAAGCTATCCCAATTTAAAGCACAAACTGCTCAATGGACTTTTAAGCCATCACTAGAGCAATCCTGTCAAAAATCTAAGATTTGGGATGGCAATTAGATGAGGCGATCGCCCGTGTTAAATTTTTTGGGCGCAAACTCTTGCTAAGCATTGGCAAGTTTGTTACCCTAGTTAGGCGCTGAAGAACAGCTAGCCGGGATAGCTCAGTTGGTAGAGCAGAGGACTGAAAATCCTCGTGTCCGGGGTTCAAATCCCCGTCCTGGCATATTCAAGTGAATTAGAGCAGGTTGATTAGAGTAAACGAAGCGTTTTTTCGTCCCGTTCGCCTTGAAAAAATCTGTCAAGCAGTTGGTCAAACACCGATTTTTCAGTCGAAACATACGCAAACAGCGTTGCACAAGATTTTAGCTTCATATCGTCGGGAGAACCGAAGATCTCGTATGCAGTTCGTCCCTCTACACTCAGAACTGCCTCAACACATTCAATCAAGCGTGAGCCGAGAATAGGGTGGCTCAAGTATGCCTTGGCTTCCGCAACGCTTTTGATTGAGTATCTCTTGGAGGTTGGACTGGACCCTAACCCATCAAACTGGGGAAAAACGTACCACATCCAGTGCGATCGCTTTCGACCACTTTTGATTTCAGAGAGTGCCTGTTCGTAGTTGGCTTGCTGGGCTTGCAAAAAGCGGTTCAAATCATAAACATCACTCATTGCACCAAATTTAATATCTGTCATAAGCATCTCCTAGCATCTGATAACTAATCTTTCGCCAGCTTGCATGACGAAAGGAAAGAACAATAGACGGATTTAAGTTGTCAAATGTTTAAGCATAGTGACGCAACATGTTGAGAACAGTTTGTGGATTATTTATCATAACTCTTCCTCTAAATGACGAGTGTTTTAACACTTTCCGTCTTATACCAATTCTCCAGATTTAGATTACACATAGATACTTCTGTAGGGGCGTTTCGCGAAACGCCCCTACCCAATCTGTTGCTCTACTTTAGAGGATTGGTATTAGGAGAATGCGATCGCCCTCCACCCCTTACCTCTCAACCTCAAAACACAAATTTCCAACTTCAGAGCACGGAAGTTTGACTTCAAAGCATGAAACTTTGACCTCTGAGCCCGAAGTTTTGACTTCTAAACACGGAACTTCGACTTCAAAGCATGGAATTCCGACTTCAAAGCCTGAAACTTTGACTTCAGAACCCGAAGCTTTGACCTCTGAACTTGAAATGCCGTGATCAGAACTGCGATCGCCGAGCTCAAAACTCCAAGCCTGTAAACCTGTATCAAGAACTACTTGCGAAAAGCTTCATTCTCAAGTAGTCTGGTTCCTCAGTACAAAAACATATCCGTTATCCAAGCGTCACCTGCTGTTGCGACCAACAACAACAGGCGACTAACCCTCAAAACTGCGGTAACAGTTCGGAGGGCTAGAGGGCAGTTTATCACTCCACTAGCCACCCTGACTTTGCTATGGCAAAAAAAGCAGCAGGGTGGCTTTGGTTTTCGGAGGCAAATCTCAGGGGTTAGGAACTGGGGGTTAGGGGTTAAAGATGTTCTCCCTGGCTCACGGTTCCTAGCTCCTAGTCCCTCAACCTGGAGTTTTACACTGCCATGACTGACCATTCTGCTTTGATTCAAATCAACCCCGATCCGCGCATTGTCACTACGCTTGTGATCGGCACTGAAGACAACGTGAAAGCACACATTCTTAGGCAACATACCCTGGGTGTTGCTGAAGCAAGTGCATGGAGCAAACCCATTCCAGTTCCCCATTGCCCTGATAAGGTGATGTGTGTTCTCAAGCGCATCATGCTTTAAGGGACCCTATTGAAAGCTTGATGTCTCTTTATCCCTCTCCAGGCTTAACCCAATGAAGTTGGCTTTTAGTGAGCTATATCTACAGTGCTTTAGTTTGGGGCTTCACGCTTTCGATAGACGTAATTGAGGAAGCAGAATCATTAAGTTGTTGCTAGTTCCTCGTAATTTAATTGAGGTAATTTAATTAAGGTGAGATGATGAATTATCTTGTTGCTGTTTTATCCGATCGCATTCAAGCTGAGGCAGCTTATTCTGCTTTAGAGAACGAAGGTTTAGCCAATACTCAAGTTGATATTTTGGGTAATGGCTATAAAAGTGCAGACGAGTACGGACTCATTAACCCAAATCAGCAAGCCCGTAAAGGCGCAAAGCGATTGGCGTTCTGGTCAGTTCCGTTTGGATTTGTCGCAGGTTATGCATTTAATGTTCTAACAGGGATTGAGATCCTTTCAACGTCTCCTCTCTTGAACCACATTATTGGGGGACTGTTGGGAGCCGGTTCCGGTGCGTTGGGAGCCTATTTTGTGGGGGGTGGAGTTGGCTTAACCGTGGGCAGCGGAGATGCATTGCCCTATCGCAATCGCCTTGATGCAGGCAAGTACCTGATTGTGGTGAAAGGAACGGAAGAGTTAACTCGTCAAGCTACTCGTATACTGCGCCAGTTTGAGCCTGAGAACATTCAAGGATACACTGAGCCAACTAGCGCATAGCCTGAGTGACTTAGATGAGGTTGTAGCAAGTTTGTACTGTCTGTCTAACACGTCTATCTAGCACGTTCAACAGTTGACTCAGTACCCCACTACCTGGTTTTCTTCAGGTAGCACTTAATCACAACCTTATGAGTCTCAATCCATCCCCTTCAGCATCTCCCCAACCCACCCCTGCTAAATGGTGGGTCATGTTAGGGGTTGGGTTGGGCGTTTTGATGTTTACCCTGGATACCAGTATTGTCAATATCGCCTTGCCGACACTGGTGCAAACCTTTCAGACCACGTTTGCCACCATTCAGTGGATTGTGTTTAGCTACCTGCTGGTGGTTACTACTCTGGTCTTGGGTGCAGCGCGGCTGGGAGATATGATTGGCAAAAAGCGACTCTATCTGGGCGGGCTAATTGTATTTACCATCAGTTCACTGTTGTGTGGGTTAGCTCCAGATGTAGGCTGGTTGATTGGTTTCCGGGCACTACAAGGGATGGGAGCCGTCATGATTTCTGCCCTCGGAGCGGCGATCGTTACAGAAGCATTTCCAAGTTCAGAGCGGGGGCGGGCGCTGGGTATTATTGGCGCGGTCGTATCCTTGGGCATTGCGCTTGGACCGACGGTTGGGGGTCTGCTGATTGGGCTGTTTGACTGGCGCATGATTTTTTTAGTCAACGTGCCAATTGGTATCTTTGCTAGTTTTGTGGTTGTCCGCTACGTTCCCGCCAACCCGCATCCCTTTGTTGGGCAACGGTTTGATTGGGTTGGGTCGATCGTGATGACAATCGCCCTAGTCGCCTTTGCACTAGGAATGACCCACGGACAGGAGGCTGGATTTGTTAACCCAGTGACTTTGGGGCTACTTGCGATCGCCGGCATCAGTCTGGCAATTTTCCTCTGGCTAGAATCCCATATTGCCTCACCCATATTAGATTTACACCTGTTCTACAATCGTCAATTCAGCCTCAGTTTGTTGACTGGCATTCTCGTATTTATTGTCATTGCCGGAACGATTTTTATCATTCCTTTCTTCCTAGAACTGGTGTTGGATTACTCTACAACTCATACTGGCGTGTTGCTGGCAGTTTCCCCCATATTAGGTGGCATCGTCGCCCCATTTTCTGGGAATCTGTCCGATCGCTTTGGCACCCGCATCATCAGTTTGGTGGGATTGGTGCTGATGGTACTGGGTTGTTTGTGCATCAGTACATTCAATGCTGAAATGACCGACCTAGATTACATTATCCGCGTCGCTCCATTTGGAATTGGGTTGGGGATGTTTCAGTCGCCCAACAACAGCGCTATTTTAGGGTCGGTGCCTGCTGAACGGCTTGGGATTGCGTCGGGCTTACTGTCCCTGACTCGCACACTGGGGCAAACGACAGGCGTTCCACTATTAGGAGCCATTTTTGCCGGAATGGTGTTGGCGCAATCTTCTACTGCAATGGTGACGGATGCTCCCGCTGAAGCATTAGTGTTTGGGGTGCAAAGCACATTCAGGATTGCTGCTGCTATTCTGGCGATCGCAGCTTGTTTAATGTTTGTGTTGTGGCGATCGCAATTCCAAAAGACCGAGTGATAGACCTAATCAGCGATAGAAACCTGTAGGTCTAGAACATCACTGCTAAATCGTACGGGTTGCAGTAATTTTGTTTTGCTTGCACGGTCGCACCATTGTGTCGAGGAGATGCTCGATGACCTTGGGCAAGTTTGTGCAAAGCCCCGTATGAACTCGCGATGTCTGGATCGCAGTGCTGCGAGGAGCCACAATCCAGTAAAAGCGCTCCCTGTGAGGGAGTTGACCAATGGGTCCAGATAACTCTCCCCCCGCACAAATCAGTGGAATAGCTGCGAGATAGTCTCGAATAGTTTCAATATCAATGGTGGGGTCAAGTGCCATCAGCCGTTGCTCGTCAAGCTCAATCCGAGATTCTAGGAATTTGTGGCTCGCGCATGAAACGACTACCCCAGCGTTGACAAACTCTTCACGCTCGACCCTGGGAACCACGCGGATAATGGCGTAATCATACGTTAAGAGCTTGTGCACGAACTGCTTCCTCCAGAAAAACGCGCGGTGCTTCCAACCGCTTCATTAAGTACTCGATGTAAGCTTCTCGATATTGATCACTGTCAACAAATCGAGCATCTCCCTCCAGCCAAGCCTCAGGAATCAGTTGCACGATCTGCTCGATGATGCTTGATGTCAGCCGCTCAGTTATTTTCGCATCTACCTCTTGAAGAACGCTAGCGCCGTGGAGCAAAACATGGTCTTTGATCGCAGGAAAAGGAGAACGGCTACGTTCTAAATAATTGCTCCAGGTGTGATGGAAGTAGAGGGCAGCACCATGATCGATTAGCCACAGTCGTCGGTGCCACATCAGCATATTGGTGTTGCGCGCTGTCCGGTCGATGTTCGTCACGTAAGCGTCAAACCAGACAATTAAAGAGGCGAGAGCAGGGTCAGGTTTCGCGGCAATAGGGTCAAATGTGATCGAACCGGGCAGGTAATCGAGTGCTAGATTCAGACCCACACTTGCTCGAATCAAATCCTGTATTTCTGGGTCAGGTTCAGTGCGGGCAAGTTCAGAGTCGAGGCTGACCAAGACGATCTCAGGAACGAGCAGTCCTAGAGTCCGAGCAATTTCTCCTGCAACTAGCTCAGCAATCAGAGCTTTCGCGCCCTGTCCAGCCCCTCGAAACTTCAGCACATACATACCGTCATCATCAGCTTCCACAATGGCTGGCAGCGATCCACCTTCACGTAGGGGAGTGACATATCGGGTAGCAGTAATGGTTCGTAAACTCATCTTTTGTAACAACGCTCCAAGCTATCTTTGGTAGAGCAGTCAACTCATTAATGCAGCTTTAACAAGAGTGAAAGTATGAATTTCGTAGAGGCAATGCAATGCAATGCCCCCATAGAGGGAATTGAGATTCGTGAATCATACCCGCATTCGGCAACGCCATCTCTACTATCTGCGATCGCGATCCCAGCGGTAAATCGCATTTTGTAAAAGCTGGAGCCGATTTGAATTTGGGTTGCGCTGCTGCTCATATTGAATCAACCTTTCCACCAGCTTCTTATCCCCTTTTGCTCGCCTGAGAAGCTGCTGCTGGAGCTGTTTCTCCACTCCCCCGCTGCTGCTAGCGCCGCTCTGAGTTACAGCGTAAACAGCGCCAACCGCTAGAGCGATCAGAGGAATCACATACCAACTCCAAGTAAACCCTTGAGCGGATAGAAAAGCTACCAGCAGAAAAATTGCAACAGCGGCTATCAACCCTCTTTGCCAGGTCTTGGACTGAGAATTTTTATCCTCATCACCCCTGTCTGGAAGCAAATGCATGTAGCTTGCAGCTTCAGACCAACCTGTTTCCTTATCCGAACCACACTCAGGGCAAGCACGAGCCTTAAGTGGCACATCCGCTCCGCAGTTAGGACAGGTGAAGTATTTTGACACGCTTACTCGCGCTCCCTGATCAATTTCTGGTAAACGTTCATCTATTCCTTAGCATAATCTCCATTTGGTTCAAGGATTGCTATTGAGTAGGTTTCAAGAGCGATCGCCCTTCAATTACCTTTCAGATAGCGATCGCCGCTTCTTTCCACTCACTTTTGCAGCTTGGGGAATAGCTCTTGACTCTAGCGTGAATTCTGGAATGCTTTGCCGTTCAGACTCACTGAGGCTGTATTGTTCGCAAACTAGGCTAAGCCGATTCGTGGAACTGGTGACTGGATTAATGGAGTGCGTCAGGTCACCCTGAAACCATAGCAACATATTGGTTTGTGGCTGAATTTGAGCAACTTGACGTTTACCGTTTTGCAAAACTAACTCACCGCCCTGTAAATCCTGGGGCACGCGCACATACAAAACACTCACCAGTGCAGGTGGCTCAACCGTCTTGCAATAGGAGCGTAGCGATCGATCAATGTGTGGATCGACTCGTGAACCTGCTTTGAGTAGGAGTGGGTTGAGATAAAAGGCGTTGCATTCGGGCTGAAGGGCGATCGCCAAATATTGCTTAAAGAATGGAAACCGTTGCTCTACTTCTGCTAGACCAGAACGCTGAAACACGAGTGAGAATCCTTTGGTGTTGACGAAATCTCGGTTCAGGTTGTTAACCGCAAAGTAAGGACAGGCGAGAATTTGCCCCTCTAACTCACTCAGGTAGCTAACCGGAAAAACTGAGTACTGCTGACGATAGTAAGTGTTCATTCGATTAACTCAAGGCAGATGGGGCAGGGCAAGTGTAGCTTACAGGTTGACCTGTTGTGGGGTGAACAAATGATAACTGTAGCGCATGAAGATGATAGCCGCAGTCGCCAGGAATAGGTCTACTATGTGTCGTCGAGCCTGAATCGGCTAACGCAGAGGATAGGGGAACACCACCAACACCGTATAGTGGGTCGCCTACCAGCGGAAAGCCGCTTGCTGCGAGGTGAATGCGAATTTGGTGGGGTCGCCCTGTGAGAATGGTGACTTCCAGGAGTGTATTGTTTTCGTTGCGTCTAAGGACACAGCACTCACTGTGAGCAGGCGGTCCATCTGGGGTTGCGGCATAAAGATAGCCCAGCAGAGGGTAAGGAATTTTGCCAATCGGTTGGGTGATGGTGAAACGATCTGACATGGTCGTTCCACTCGCCAGAGCACGATAGGTTTTACGAATTTGGCGATCGCGCATTTGCTGACTTAGACTGGCTCGTGCAGAGGGCGATCGCGCCAACAACATTAACCCTGAAGTTCCCCGTCCTAGACGATGAATCGGTACGGGTGGCGAATCTAGATAGCGCTGCTGAAGCTGCCACAGGAGTGTGTTTTGCAGGAATCCGCCTCCAGGTAAAACCGGCAACCCCGATGGCTTGGCAATCACCAGCAAGTCTGCATCCTCGTGCAGCACAGCAAATTCTAAAGGAACTTCTGGTTCCTGCCAGGGTGGACGATGATAAGTGAGTTGGTTTCCCGCTTGCAAAACGGCTGTAGCGGTTGCCGGCACTCCGTTGAGCAGCACTTGACCGGACTCAATTCGCTGTTCCCATTCGGTGCGGCTGGAATGTTGATAGCGCTGGGTGTAATAGTCCAACACCGATAGGCTCTCGGTGTCGCGGTTGATGCGATCGCAATAAGTCCAGCCTTCGTTCACCCAAACAACTCTCTAACGCTTACCCTGCTTCAACCATTTTTAACGCTCTAGACTACCTAATTTTACGCCTTGCCTATATTCTGATGATCAGTGCATCGGGCTGGTCACATTAAATACCGTCATTTTGAGGTTGCCAGAATGCGTCATAGCGCGAGTAAAAGAAACGGTAGACTAGAATTTGCGCGTGTTTTGGCGATCGCCACCAGCATTATTATCTCTGCCGGAGGGATAGTTGATGATCGCGTTCTGGCTCAAATTACACCCGATAACACCTTAGGTTCTGAAAATTCTCAGATTTTTCGCGATGCCTCTGGTCGGCTGATTAACATTGGCGGCGGCGCGGCTCGAGGCGCAAATTTATTTCACAGTTTTACAGAATTCAACGTGGGCGGACGGCAGCAGGTTTATTTCACCAACCCGGTTGGAATCGAAAATATTCTCAGTCGCGTCACCGGAAATGACCCTTCCGAGATTTTAGGTACACTGGGGGTCAACGGCAACGCCAACCTGTTTTTGCTCAACCCCAACGGCATCCTGTTTGGACAGAGTGCCCGTCTGGATATTGCAGGCTCCTTTGTTGCCACCACTGCCGATCGCTTCTCCTTCAACAACGGATTGGAGTTCAGCGCAGTTGATCCAGAATTGCCGCCACTCCTGACGGTCACGTTAAATCCAGGTGTGCAGTTGGGTAGAAGCGTTGCAGGCGGCACGATCACCAACCGAGGCAGCTTAACTGTCGGGCAAGATCTGTCACTCATTGCAGAAACTCTAAACCTGAGCGGACAACTCCAGGCAGGTAAAACACTCACTTTGCGAGCGTTAGATACTGTTTGGATACGCGATCGCCCCAGTCAACCCTTCCTTGCTTCAGCACGAGGAAATTTGCAGGTACAGGGCGATCGCCGAGTCAACATCTTTGCACTCAATCACTCCAACAGCGGCTTTTTTGCAGGTGAAGATTTAGTGTTACGCTCTGCCAATTCCGTTCAGGGAGACGCTCACTATACCGCAGGCAATAACTTCCGCATTGAACAGTTAAATGGGCAGTTGGGCAGTTTATCTAGCCCCTACGATCCAGTCATTCGAGCCAATGGAAATGTAAGTTTTACCAGCTACACAGGTGCCTCTCTACACATCTTTGCAGGCGGCGCAGTAAACATCGGCAGGGTTGAAATTACGGGTGCAGATGCAACAAACTCGATTAATGAAACGGTAGTTCTCTCTGACGGCTCCACTTTACAGGTGAATGGCGCGGCGCAGCCTACACTGGATATCCGTGCAGGCACCACGGCAGTTGGAACTCCTTTAGGTGTGACAGGAATACCCTCTCCTACAGGGTTAAACTCATCTACTGCTACATCAGCCAATATCACTATTGACGAAATTATCCTGAATCAACCTGACGGATTGATTTTTCTCACTAATCAATATCAGCCCAACAACTCACTCAATGGCACGATTGAGATCGGATTTATTAATGCGATCGCCCCAACCCTCGCCAGTTCCGTCACTGTAGATGCTCGTAATGGAATTATTTTGAACGACATTGTAGATGTATCTGGAGTCGATCCAGCAACAAACTTGATCACGGGTGATGGTGGCAATGTGACATTTCTAGCTGATGGTAATATTCGCTTAAATGAAGGGGCTGCCATTTTTTCGGAGGGGCTATTAGGGGGAAATATTCAACTCAACAGTGAAGGCGCACTCACGATTCGTGGCACTGGCGACTCTACCACTTTTGCGATCGCCAGCAACACGTTTACAGATGTAGCTGGGGCAAACAGCGGTGATATCCAAATTACGGCTCAGTCCCTTTCTAGCACTAACGCTGGAAACATCGCCGCAATCACCTTTGGTGCTGGAGAAGCCGGAAACGTCACGATTAACACCGATGATTTTGTCTCCCTCAATAACAGTGAGATCGTTAGTGTTGTTGAACTAGGAGCAACAGGTAGCGGAGGTGATATCAATGTAATAACGCGATCGCTCTCCCTCAGCAACGTTTCAGGCTTAGTGGCAGTCACACTTGCGGATGGACAGGCCGGAAATGTTAATATCTTCACCAGCGAATCCACTTCGCTCAACGACAGCCAAATCGCCAGCTTTGTCAATCCTGAAGCAACCGGACAGGGAGGCAGCCTAAATCTCAACACCCAGTCTCTTCTGGTCACCAATGGCGCTCAGGTCAACGCTAATACGTTGGGGCTAGGAGATGCGGGGCAAGTCAGAATCAATGCGGCTGACTCCATTGTTTTAGATGGCATCAGTGCAAATGGAACCGTGAGTGGTGTGTTTAGCAATGTCTTTAATGAAAGGGATCAAGCTGGAAACATCGTTGGACTAACAGAGGGAAATGGCGGCAATATTGATATCACGACGCGATCGCTCTCCGTTTTGAATGGCGCTCAAATCAACGCCAGCACTGAAGGTAGAGGCGATGCAGGCAATATTAATCTTGATGCCAACTCCGTTCTCGTCACGGGAAGTGGGTTTGACAGTTTTCAAAACATCCTTTCTCCCAGTGCAATCGTGAGTGAAGTGTTGTTTGACGCAGACGGCGCAGGCGGCAATATTGGAGTAGCCGCAGCCAATCTTGAAGTGTCCGATAGCGGTCGAATTAGCGCCAGTACCGATGGCTTTGGTAATGCTGGAAGTTTAGATCTAGATATTACCGATTCTGTTACCTTAACAGGTGCAACCAGCGGACTTTTTGCAGATACCATTGCAGGCTCTAGTGGCAATGGCGGCAGCATTTTTCTCACCAGTCGCCAGGTGCTGATTCGAGACGGGGCAAGCATCGCAGTTGGCAGTGAAGGATTTGGCGTTGGCGGCAATATTCAACTTGAAGGCAACTCGCTATTTCTCAACAGGGGCTTAATTTCTGCTCGAACTGCCAGCACTACAGGGGGCAACATCACCCTAAATTTGGCAGATACAGTCGTGTTGCGCCGTGAAAGTGAGATTTCCACTACCGCAGGTACAGCGCAGACAGGCGGAGATGGCGGCAACATCACAATCAACACAGACTTTTTGACGGCGGTGGCTTCTGAAAACAGCGATATCACCGCCAATGCGTTTCAGGGACAAGGCGGCAACATCAACATCACGGCGATCGGCGTGTTTGGCATTGCTCCCCGCGAAGCGCAGACCGAACTTAGCGACATCACCGCCAGCTCAGAGTTTGGCGTAGACGGTGTAATCGAGATTAACCGTCCTGATGTAGATCCGAGTCGCGGCACCGCAGAACTGCCCGCCGATGTAGTGGATGCCTCTCGTCTCGTCGCCCAGGGTTGCTCAGCCGGAAATACAGCGATCGCCAACCAGATCGGTGAATTTACGATCACTGGACGGGGTGGCTTACCTCCCAGCCCTACCGAGCAACTCAACAGCGACGCAATTCTGGCAGATTGGGAAACGCTGGAAGAACCCACCAACCTTTCAACCACAAGTTCACCCATTCCCCCGACCCATTCTGCATCAGCCTCCACGGAATTGGTAGAAGCTCAAGGCTGGGCGATCGCCTCCAATGGTCAACTCATCCTCACCGCCCAAGCAACCGCGGTTCCTCATTCTCCCTGGGTTAATTCTGCGACCTGTCGGTCATAGGAATTGAGAATGGGGAATTAGCAAAGATTTACCCAACCCCCAACCTCTAACTCATAAGCTCCGACGTTTACGAAAGCTTTAAAGGAACGAAGTCAATTGTAGTCTTTCGCTGAAGCTCAGTATTAACACTGGAACATGTTGTGAAAATGACGTAGAAATGCAATATGTGAATCCGTGTATACGGCAATAGGCTTCTGCATTTACCGCTTCAGTTTTTTAATTTTTCTGGCAGGCGATCGCCCAATTGCATCGTTTCGCCAAGCAAACGCAACCCCATACGAAAAACAGACTTTGACCTAAAGCGTTAACTGACAGCGCTTTTTGATATCTATTGCTGCGATCGCCCTTCGTCTGGCAGATGGCATCGGATTGGTGCGTTTGCTCATCCACATTTTATCTCCTCTCTTCATCCTGCTAAGGAGCTTTACCGTGAGAAAACGCGACATAGTTAAAGTGGCGATCGCCACAACGGGTACAACGGTGGGACTCGTCGCACTCCCTACATCCGCCGAAGCAGTCACCTTTGACTTCCGCGACTTTTTTGATACCTCAAGCCTGACGCTTAACGGCAATGCGACAGTAGTAGACAATGTTCTACAGCTAACCCCTGAACTTCAAAGTCAAAGAGGTAGTGCGTTCCTGTCCAATCCCTTTAGCATTACAGCGGATACCTCCTTCTCAACCCGCTTCGACTTCTCCATTACGGGCGAGGGAGACGATAATTTTGGCAGCGGCGATGGCTTTACCTTTATGGTTCACAACGACCCAAGGGGCAGCAACGCTTTGGGCGTAGGCGGAGGTGGGTTAGGTTATAGTGGCATCTCGCCCAGTGTGGCGGTAGAGTTTGATACTTATGTTAATTCTGCAGTGGGTGATCCAGGAAGTGTGGGTGGTTCCTCATCTAACGATCATGTTGGCATAAACACCAATGGCTCAGTGAGATCTTTAAACCTGATTACCCTTCCAGAATCTTTTAACTTTGATCAGGCAGGAACATTTACAGCCAACATCAACTACAACGGACTCACTAACCTTCTTGATATCGTCATTGCCAATGATGAGGCTCCTCTGCAACAGCTTAGTAGCACCATTGATCTGTTTGATCTAGTCGGTTCACAAGCCTACTTCGGCTTCAGCGCAGGAACTGGCTCAGCGACAAACACTCACAGCATTCTCAACTGGACACTAGATACCGATGTGGCACCCGTTCCGGAACCCACCGAACGCACATTTGAATTTTCAGGGACTTTTGGCGAAGATGTCTTCGACACCTTTGAAACTTTCAATGGTGACACTTTTACTGGATCATTTTCCTTCTTCACCAACACGCCCGACTTAAATAATGCAGTTGGACGAGGCACCTACGCTTTAACGGATGTCAAACTCACCATATTTGATGATGAGAGCGGCGACGAAACAGATCTGATATTTGGCGAGACAACCGAGGCATTTATAGATTTAGACAGCTATATCCTTCGGGTACGTCCGGCAAGGGTAATTCGTCGCAGGGCTCCCAGGAGAACATCGTTTGCACTCCCACTCACAGCAAACGAAAATTCAAACTCTCGAACTTGTATAGCTGACACTGAGCCTGACTGGGCGAGTTTCGTGCTGACTTTTGATGATAATTTGGAAAACCCAGATGTGCCGCCTACCCGACCCCCTCAAGGTAATTTAGTGCCGAGCCAGTCCTTCTTCGAGTTCTTTGGAGAACTGTCTGGTCCGGACGATCTGTGCTTGATTGATCGAGTAGAAGTCGTTGAAGTGGACGTGACCGATCCAGACGCAGAGCCAGAACCCGTACCAGAGCCAGGAACCGCTTTGGGCTTAGGCGTGTTAGGTCTGGGCTGGGGTTTAAGGAAGCGGTTTGGACGCGCCAAGGGCTAATCAACAGCTATTGCCATCGCTGCAGCTTAAGAACACCAAAATTCTTACCTCCTCCCTCTATACGAACTCTGCCTTCCGCGTTTATTCTGATAGCGATGGTACTGAGGTTCATTTAAATACTGGGAACCAGTGGGAGGGAAAATGCCTCGCAGCGGTTGGCAATGGCGATCGCACTACCTCAGCGGTCTGGCGTTTGTTGTAGTGGGAACCACTTCAATTGAGCTATCTGAAGCAGGTCATCCTATTCGGCTAAATTTTGCTGCGCGGGCGATCGCCCAGGTAATTCCCGATACTTCAGCAAAAGCTGAGTTACCCAAAGCAAATTCATTCCCCACTCAAGAGGGGAAACCAGAATTTTGGCTTCCTTCTCTCAACGAAGAAGAGTTGGAGACGAGGGTAAATGATGCCCATCAGCCGATCGAGTTAGCCCAGGTTCCTGAGCCACCTTCCGTGGAACCGTTACCTGAACCTGAACCGCTTCCACTCCTGCCGCCGCCCGAAGAGTTACTAGAAACACCTCCCGCGCCTGCCCCCGATGAGCTACCGGGAGAATTGCCAGAAACAATCACGGTTAGTGCTTTTGAGGTGGTTGGCAGCACCGTTTTTGATGAAGAAACGCTGGCGGCTGCAACTGAGCCTTTTACCAATCGCCCCATTTCCTTTGCCGAATTGCTTCAGGCACGATCGGCAGTGACACAACTGTATATTGACGCGGGTTACGTCACCTCTGGGGCACTGATTCCACCTCAGACCTTAGAGGATGGAGTCGTAACCATTCAGGTGATTGAAGGCAGCCTCGAAGAGATTGTCGTAACCGGAAATCGCCGTCTCAACTCCAGCTACGTCAGAGAACGATTGGAGCTGGCGGCTGAGCCACCGCTCAACGTTCCTCGATTGCTAGAAGGACTGCAACTACTGCAACTTGACCCGCTCATTCAAAACATTTCAGCAGAACTATCGGCGGGTTTGCGTCCGGGCACCAGTCTGCTTCAGGTGGAAGTGACAGAGGCAGACACTTTTGGGGTGCAGCTAGCGTTAGATAATGGGCGATCGCCCACCGTTGGCAGTGTTCGCCGTCGTATCCAGGTGAGTGAGGCAAATTTACTTGGCTTGGGCGATGGCTTGAGCATTGGCTACAGCAACACTGAAGGTAGCGATGGACTGGATGCCAACTATACATTGCCGCTAAATCCTCATAACGGCACGCTCAACTTCAGCTATGGCACTACTTCTAGCGAAGTGATCGAAGATCCGTTTAACTTTCTCGATATTCAGTCAGAGTCGCGCTACTACGAAATTACCTACCGCCAACCGCTCACCCTCACGCCAACTGAAGAATTTGCCCTGAGCCTGACCGCCTCTCGCCGTGAAAGTGAGAGCGAATTTTTGGAAGAACTGATCGGAGAACCACTTCCCTTTCCTTCTCTAGGGGCAGACGAGCAGGGAAGAACCCGGGTTTCAGCTCTGCGATTTTCCCAGGAATGGACGCGCCAGGAGAGCCGTCAGGTGTGGGCAGCGCGATCGCAATTTAGCCTGGGACTGGATGCGCTTGACTCCACCATTAACGAAAATGCACCCGATAGTCGCTTTTTTACCTGGCGAGGACAGGGGCAATATGTGCGGTTGCTGGCACCTGACACGCTGCTGCTGGTGCGGGCAGACATTCAGCTTGCAGATGAGGGTGTAGTGCCGCTGGAGCAGTTTGGCATCGGTGGTCAGCAAACCGTGCGGGGCTATCGGCAAGATTTTCTACTCACTGACAACGGCGCGCTGTTGTCGGCGGAGGTGCGTCTGCCTATCTGGAGAGTCCGCGACATTGACGGACTGCTGCAAGTGGTGCCATTTTTCGACATCGGCACGGGTTGGAATTCGGGCAGTGAAGATCCCGATCCGAATACACTGATTGGCTTGGGTGCAGGTTTGCAGTGGCGGCAGGGCGATCGCTTTACCGCTCGAATTGATTTTGGGCTTCCGCTGGTTTCAGTTGACTCTAGGGACGTTACATGGCAGGAAAGCGGAATTTATTTTTCGATCGTTTACACGCCGTTTTGAGCGGGGAAAGGGGAAAGGGCGATCGCATCCTCTCAATTGCTCCTTTCGCCCATTACTTTCTGCTGGCTATTCTGACGACTCTTTGCGTCGTGGTCTTCCCGCTTGCCAAATTGCCGGGAACTGCTGCTGTTGGGCAGGATTTGCCCGGTCAGAGGCAAGGTTCTCCCACGGAGCTATTGCAGGCTGAAAGTCTGGTGCAGCAAGGGCAACGTCTATATGAAGCGGGGCAGTTGAGCGAAGCGGCGGCAGTGCTTCAGCAGGCGATCGCTACCTACCAAACGGGAAATCCGCTGGGTCAAGCGATGGCGCTGCGAAATTTGTCGCTGGTCTATCAGCAGTTGGGAGACTGGGGAGCGGCAACGGAGGCGATCGCTTCCAGTCTCAGCTTGCTGGAGTCGAACGATGAGCCCAACTATCAGGCGGCGTTGGCGCGATCGCTCGACATTCAAGGACGTTTGCAGTTGAGTCAAGGTCAGGCAGAAGCCGCCCTTGCTACATGGGAGCGGTCAACAGGAATCTATCAAGAGCTTGAGGATCAGGCTGCTGCCCTGCGGAGCCAAATCAATCAGTCCCAAGCGCTACAGTCGTTAGGATTTTATCGACGGGCGATCGCCCTACTCACGCCACTGACGCAAACGCTGGAGGAACAGCCCGATTCCTTAACCAAAGCAGTGGGGTTACGAAGCCTGGGCGATGCACTGCAGGTAGGCGGAAATTTGCCCCAATCCCGTGAGGTGTTGCAGTCTAGCCTGTCCGTTGCAGAACGGTTGCAAGATTCAGAAGCGATCGCAGCCGCACAATTCAGTTTGGGTAACACTGCCCGTGCTCAGCAGGAATTAGAAGTTGCTCTGGAGTTTTATCGGCAGGCGATCGCCACCTCCCCTTCTAACCTGACCCGCGTCCAGGCACAAATCAACCAGTTCAGTTTGCTCGTTGAAACCGACCAGATTCCAGCGGCACAAGCTCTGATCCCACTAATCCAATCTCAGTTAGGTGAATTATCCACTAGCCGCGCCAAGATTTACGCTCAGGTCAACTTTGCTCAAACTTTGAGCCATTTGGGACAGACAGAATCCACACAGCCCAACACCTATCCCGCTCAACTCTTAAGTATTGCTCGCACTGAAGCTCAGAATTTAGCAGACACTAGAGCCGAATCTTTTGCCCTGGGCAGCTTGGGAGCACTGTATGAGCAGACCCAGCAGTGGGCGATCGCCACCGACCTAACCGAGCAAGCATTAGGCTTGGCGCAAAATGCCTCAGCTTCAGACATTGCCTATCGCTGGCAGTGGCAGCTAGGACGAATTCTCAAAGCTCAGGCTGATACCGAAGGGGTGGAAAGTCAGAAATATCAGGGGGCGATCGCCGCCTACAGCGAAGCCGTTAGCACCCTGCAAACGCTGCGAAATGACTTGGTTGCAATCAATCCAGAAGTGCAGCTTTCTTTCCAGGAGAGCATCGAACCGATTCACCGAGAACTGGTCAGCCTGCTGCTGAAACCGGGCAGCGGCGATGCCAATACGGCAAATCTAGAGAAAGCCCGAACTGTAATTGAATCGCTGCAACTGGCAGAGCTAGACAATTTTTTGCGTGAAGCCTGCCTGGATGCCCAACCTATCCAAATCGACGAAATCGATCGCCGTGCTGCTGTAATCTACCCAATTCTGCTGGCAGATCGGCTAGAAGTTGTCATTAGCCTGCCAGGACAAACCTTACGCCACTACAGCACGCCCCTTTCCAACAGCGAAGTAGAAAGCGTCGTAGGACGGTTGCGCCAAGCGCTTGTCGTTCGCACCAGTCGCCAGTTTTTGCAGCTTTCCCAACAGGTTTACAACTGGTTGATTCGCCCCGTCGAGGCAGATCTAGCAGCTAGCGAGGTGAAAACCCTGGTGTTTGTCCCGGATGGCGTGCTGCGAAATATTCCAATGGCGGTGCTGAACGATGGTGAAAAATTTCTAATTGAGCAGTACAGCGTTGCCCTGACTCCGGGTTTGCAGTTGCTTGATCCGCGTCCAATTCAACTCCAGCAGCTCACCGTTCTTACCGCAGGGCTGTCTGAGTCACGGCAGGGATTCTCAGCATTGCCCAACGTTTTACCGGAGCTAGAGCAGATTCAGTCGGAGGTTCCCAGTCGCATCCTGATCAATCAGGAGTTTACCAGCAGCGCATTTCAGCAGGCGATTAACTCAGCCCCGGCACCCGTGGTTCATCTGGCAACGCACGGCAAGTTTAGCTCTGAGCTAACCGAAACTTTCATTCTCACCTGGGATGATCGAATCAATCTCAACCAGCTTAATAGTCTGCTGCAAGCCGCCGACTTGGGCAACGCCAGACCGATTGAGCTACTTGTTCTCAGTGCTTGTCAAACGGCAGTGGGCGATCGCCAAGCCGCACTGGGACTAGCCGGAGTAGCTGTCAGAGCAGGCGCACGCAGCACCCTGGCAACTCTATGGCAGGTCAGCGATGAGGCAACCGCTCTGCTAATGAGCCGCTTTTATTCCGAACTGGCAAACAACACCGTTACCAAAGCCGAAGCCCTGCGCCGCGCTCAGATCTCCATCTTGGAAATTGAACGCTTCCGCCGACATCCCTTCTATTGGGCACCTTATGTAATGGTCGGCAACTGGCTATGACGTGTCGTAACAATTCCTTACAATAGAGTCAGTTACTTCACGAAAGCGTCATGCACTTAACCTGGTTAGACAGCAATTCCTGGCTGATTGAGATGGGCGGAAAGCGAGTTTTGCTTGATCCCTGGCTAGTTGGTCCGCTAGTGTTTGGCAACATGAACTGGCTGTTTAAGGGAGAACGGCGATCGCCTCGCCTCATTCCTGACTCCATTGATCTGATTTTGCTGTCCCAGGGGCTAGAAGACCACGCCCATCCCGCCACACTTGAGCGGCTCGATCGCCAAATACCCGTCGTTGCTTCTCCCAGTGCCGCAAAGGTTGTGCAAGGTTTGGGCTATACCCAGGTGACAACTCTAGCGCACGGAAAAACCACAGCAGTCGAAAATCTGGAAATCCGCGCGACCCCCGGTTCACCCATCGGTCCTCTGCTAACTGAGAATGGCTACTTGCTAAAAGACTTAACCGCAGGCACCAAGCTTTACTACGAACCGCACGGATACCACTCCCCTTCGATCAAAGAATTTGCTCCCGTTGATGTAGTGATTACTCCCGTCGTCACTTTAGAAATACCGCTGCTTGGTCCCGTCATTCAAGGTAAAAAGACTGTTTTAGAGGTTGTGCAATGGCTACAGCCCAAAGTGCTTTTACCCACAGCAGCAGGCGGAGATGTCCAATTTGAAGGCATTTTACAGTCGCTCTTGCGCGCAGGCGGCAGCATTGAAGAGCTGCGATCGCTCTTAGCCCAGCATCAGCTCTCTACCCAGGTAGTTGATTTGCAACCGGGCGAGCGGTATGAGCCCTTGGCGATCGCTGTCTAGAAAGAGTTACAGGGTCACAACTATAGCCTCGTCCGTTCCACCCATAGTTGCGTAAGCTCTAAAGGAATGGACTTTCTTCATCGGCATGACTTTTTCTCCAAAAAGAACACTTTCTAGCATTGCCAGCGCGTTAATTGCTATTTGCCTCAGTGTTTGTCTGATTGCTCTAACGGGCTGTGCAGCAACCGACCCTGACGCAGATGGCGTGATTCATTTGACGCTTTGGCACGGGGTTAACCCGCCACCCAACCGAGATGTGCTGCAAGAGTTGGTAGACGAATTTAACCAGACTCATTCAGCCATCCAAGTGGAATCGCTCTATGTTGGGCAGGGTGACCAGCAAATGCCCAAAATTCTGGCGGCTGTCGTGGGCAATGCGTCGCCCGACATGTTGTGGTACGCGCCAACGATTACGGGTCAGCTGATCGAACTGGGAGCGATCCGGCCGATCGAGGAATGGTTGGCGGAGTCGCCTATGCGGGAACAGATCGATCCGGCGCTGTTTGAGTCGATGCAGTTAGAGGGTCACACCTGGTCTGTGCCATTTGGGACAAACAACGTAGGAGTTTTCTACCGTCCCAGTTTGTTTGAAGCGGCAGGAATTACTGAGCTACCGACGACTTGGGAAGAATTCCGGCAGGTTGCCAAAACGCTGACTCGCCAAGTGAATGGACAAACGCAACACGGCATTCTGCTACCTCTGGGAAAAGGGGAATGGACGGTATTTAACTGGCTGCCGTTTATGTGGAGCGGTGGCGGTGACATTACCGCTGACGATGCGGCTGATCTAAATCTGGTGAATCCGGGGGCGATCGCTGCTCTCCACTTTTGGCGCGATCTGATCGATGACGGTTCAGCCATTCTCTCGCAGCCCGAACGTGGCTATGAGCTAGATGGCTTTTTGGCAGGACGAGTCGCCATGCAGTTGACTGGCCCGTGGACGCTGGGTCAGCTTCAGGCAACTGGAGTCGATTTTGCGGTGATGCCAATCCCAGTGCAGGAAAGAGCAGCAACCAGCGTCGGTGGAGAAAACCTGTTCATCTTTAACACTACGTCTGCCCACGAACGAGCCGCTTTTACCTTTGCTGAATTTGTCGCCAGTGAGCAGTTTCAAACCCAGTGGGCAATTGGTACAGGCTACTTGCCCGTCAATTTGCGATCGCGCCAAAGTCAGCCCTACCAGGAATTTATTATTGAGCAACCTGCCGTTGACGTGTTTCTTAAACAGGCTGAGAATGGGCGATCGCGCCCCATCTTTGCAGGCTACAGTCGGGTTTCCGAAAACTTAGGACGGGCGATCGAGGCAACGCTACTAGGACAAAGCACTCCCGAAGCTGCCTTAGAAACGGCACAGCGGCGATTAAATTTGCTTTACAGCAATTCCAAGTAATACCACTTTTCTAACTCTGGGTTACACATCAATCATCCCTGTAAGGGCGTTTCGCGAAACGTCCTTACCCAGGCTGTTGCCTTACTTTAGGGAATTGTTATCACTTACATTCCCGGAGTTGGCGCTGACATCATCACCCAAACAGTAGCCAAACCCCGCCCAAAGTGATCAAAACGCCCAAAATTGCTCGTGGACTGACGCGATCGCCCATCCACATCGCCACGGGGATCACAAACAGCGGACTAGTAGCACTGAGCGCTTGAGCGATCCCAGCGGCAGTAAATTTGAAAGCGGTTTGCTGAAGCCAAATTGCTAGATAGGTACTGAAGAATGCAGCAAGGGTCAGAATTGCTAGCAAACGGGGCGATCGCAGCGGTCGAAAACCCTGCTTGCCACGCTGCTGAATCACTGCCCAGACCAACAGCACTACTACCCCCGCCACCAGCCGAATCAACGAACTCCAGAGCGGACTAATTTCCGTTCCTGCCAGAGCAGCTCTAGACATCACAGAACCGCCTGCCTGCCCCAAAGCTGCAATCATGCCAAACCCTATGCCTCGCAGCGGACGAAAGTTACCTTGCCCTCTGTCGGATAAACGTTCCACTCTATCGGGCACCCGTTCCACGATCACCCAGGAAACGCCTGCAACTGTCAGTCCAATTCCCAAATAAGACAAAGCGGTTAATTGTTCGCCTAAGAAGATCAGCGCCAGTAGCGCTGTGAGCGGGGGTGCCAGTGCCTCCATCAGTAAACAGCGTCTAGCTCCGAGGCAATTCAGCGCTTCAAAAAAAGCCGTATCGCCAAACCCAATTCCGATTACTCCACTTAGAATCAACAACCCCACAGCCGCAGGAGTTGTATCAGGCAAAAAATCACCGCGCAGTCCTAGCGTCAGCAAAATCAGTACAACGGCGATCGCACTTTTGCTCAGATTCAGCACCAGCGGCGACAGTTGCTTGCCCAAGCTGATGTAAACGACGGAGGCGAGCGCCCAAATCAAGGCTGCACTGAGAGCAGCCAGTTCACCCCGAAAATCAACAATAAGCGAATTTAACACTGCAACCCTGACTGAATTAGTGAAGCAACTCTGCGGTTTGCTGCGGCTTGATCAGCGTGTTAGCGCAGAGAATCCCAGAAGCGGCTACCGCTGGAACGCCGATTCCAGGCATGGTGCTGTCACCGACACGATAAAGTCCAGGAATTGGGGTCTGATTGCTGGGAAACATCCCCTGTCCCGCAGCGATCGCCGGACCGTATGTCCCCTGATGCCGACGCAAAAACCGAGCATGGGTCAGCGGCGTACCGATTAGCTCTAGAGTAATTCGCGATCGCACATCGGGAATCACTTGCTCTATCGCCTGAAAGAGAGATTGCGATCGCTCCTGCTTTTGCGCCTCATAGCCTTCGCCCCGTTGCCAGTTCGTGTAAGGCTCCAAGGTGTAGGCATGAATTACATGATGTCCTGTTGGCGCAAGGCTAGCATCCCACACCGAGGGAATCGAAATCATGCAGGTGTTTCCGGGGACGGTGATGTCCTGCTCAGCACTGTGGACAACCACATGGTGTCCCGTCAAGTCTTCCAGTCCGTCTGCCCGAATTCCCAGGTGCAGGTGCATAAAGCTATCCACTGTTGGCGTGGCGAGTGCCGCACGACGGTAATCGGCAGGTAAGTGTTCGGGCTTCAATAGTCTGGTGTAGGTGTCCCACAGAGTCGCGTTGGAGATCACGATGGGCGCTTTGAGCGTTTCTCCTGACTTGAGCCGAATTCCAACTGCCTTGCCCTGTTCAACTAGAATTTCTTCAACGTGAGCATTTAGCCGCAGTTTGCCGCCCCAGCGCTCCAGTCCACGCACGAGTGCCTGCACGATCGCCCCACTGCCGCCCACCGGGTAATCAATTACAGAGTGCGATCGCTCCCCAAACATAAAAGCAACTTCAGGGGCGATCGTGCCGTGCGCCTTTAGCCCCGACAGCAAAAAACATTCCAGATCGATCAGTCGCCGCACCCAGGGATCGCGCACCGCTTGATCCATTAAATCCCCAACCGATCCTTGAATTACGCCAAGCTGGGGCAATAGCTTCAGCAATGCCAACGGATAACGACTCAACAGCACCGGAATCAAATTTAGGTCTGCCCGTAGTGCCAAAGTAGGAATTTCGCGCAGCGCTTCATAGAGCGAAAGCAGCCGCTGTTCTAATTTGGCGAACTGCTGCGCCCCGGAAGGTGTGACCTGGGCGATCGCTGATCGATAGCGCTCTGCATTGCCGTATACAGGAAAGGTGCCATCAGGAAAATGGTAGTGACCGAATGGGTCATAGGGAACAGCGGCTACTGGCTCCTCCAAGGCATCGAGTACCTGACGCAGGGGATTAAGAGAGTGGCGATCGCTCAGTCCACAGTAAAACGACGGCCCAGAATCAAACTGAAACCCCTGCCGTGAAAAACTGTGAGCCGCACCACCCGGAATTGCATGGCTCTCACACACCAAAACCTTTCGCCCGTAGCGCGACAGCAATGCCCCAGCGACTAGTCCACCCACACCGCTACCAATTACAATTACGTCCGCGTCCTGCATACTCCTCAGTGGTTTGTTTTCCTTTGGGATTGTAACGACATCGGCACACTACCCGCACACAGGAATTCGTCAGTAATTTATCGGCAAAAACGGCTTGTAGTTCCTGGCTAAGTCCAAGGTTCGTGTAATTACCGCCAACTCTTTCCCTAGCTAACTCAGCCTAAATCGAAGCCAACTCAACAAATAGCAAAGCCAGCCTAGCCAGCGACGAAGCCAGCCCAATGAACCGTGAAGATAGCTTAATCAAAAGTGAAGCTAGCCTAGTCAGAAGTGAGGTTAGCCTATCCAACGACGAAGCCAGCTTAGTCAGAAGTGAAGCCAGCTTAGTCAGAAGTGAGGTCAGCTCAGTCAGAAGTGAAGTTAGCCTGACCACAGATAAAGCTGGTTGACTGACAAATCTTCTGATGTAGGTTGGGTAAAACAACGTGAAACCGAACACCCACCTGGATTCTGTCGGGTTACGCATTCGCTTCACCCAACCTACGATATGCCCGTAGTTTCGGGAGTTTTGCCAGTCAACCAGGATAAATCAAGCTCACGGGTGGTCAGTTTGGCAATGAAGCGGCTCAACCCCCTTTGTTTCAAGCAAAAATGAGCAGGACCTCAAGAAATATCAGCGTTCTGTCAAGACACTGTTAGCTACCCTTAACTCAAGCAGCATAAGCATTTCCAATTCTGCAGAAGCTCAACCTTGGGATAGACTGATATGTCCGCTAAGTGAGAATAAGCACATCTAACGACATTCAGACCACGCAACTCTTTAAATTGACATTAACGCAACTGGGAATTATTCACTTCCTTCGCTAAGGTGGTTGGAATGTTTCGACGTTCAAAAACTCCAGGACAAGGAGAAGAGTCCATGACACACGCAAAGCAAGGTGACACTGTAAAGGTTCACTACACAGGCAAGCTAGAGGACGGCACAGTTTTTGATTCTTCGGTCAATCGTGAGCCACTAGAGTTTTCCATCGGCACAGGTAGCCTCATTCCTGGATTTGAGCAGGCTGTCATTGGGATGACCCCTGGCGAATCCAAAACCGAGCACATTGCGGCGGAGCAAGCCTATGGGGAGCATCGCGAAGATATGGTCTTGGTTGTCGATCGGCAGCAGATGCCCGAAGATATGCAGGTTGGGGTCGGGCAACAGTTGCAAATCCGCCAGCAAACCGGACAAACCATTCCCGTTGTAGTAACTGACGTTTCTGATTCACAAATTACGCTGGACGCAAACCACCCGCTCGCTGGGGAAGATTTAACCTTTGACATCCAGTTGCTTGAGATCGCTTAAGAAACCAAGATTAAATAACTTGCGTAGGTTGAGTTGAAGAATGAAATTCAATGTCCTGGGGATGTTAGGTTCCACTTTGCTTCACCAAACCTACCAATTTTGTACTGTGGGGGCGAACGGTGGTTCGCCCTTACGCTTTCTAACGCTGACCGTTCGCCCCTAATTTTTTATGCCGACCAAGGGGTGCGGAAATCGGCGTAAAGAGTCAGTCCACCGTCTACAAACAGTGTTTGCCCAGTCACATAGGCTGCTTCATCGGACGCTAAGAATGCTGTAATTGCTGCCATTTCTTCAGCGGTGCCTGCCCGTCCCATTGGGATGTGACTCTCTACGATCGCCCTTTCTTCAGAATCGTTAACCCAGGACTCGTTAATCGGAGTAATCGTTGCACCAGGAGCGATCGCATTCACCCGAATTCCGCGATCGGCGTATTCCAGCGCTAACGAACGGGTCATATTCTCCATGCCTCCTTTGCTGATCGAGTAGCTCAAGTAGAGGGGACGAGGAATAATTTCATGGACGCTGGAGACGTTGATGATCACTCCAGGTCGTTGGTGCGCCAGAAAATGTTTCAAGGCTTGTCTAGCACAAAGATAGGCTCCACGCAGGTTCACATTCAGCACTCGGTCAAAGTCAGCCGCTTCGATTTCGTGAGAAGGTGACTCGGTTTGAATACCGGCATTGTTGATAAGAATGTCAAGGCTGCCCAACTGCCCAACTACTTCGTCTACCATTTCGATGATGTCTTCCTCTTTGGAGACATCTCCCTGCACCGGAAAATCCTTGACTCCGCAGCCTTTGACCTGACTGCACACGTCGTCAATCATGGCTTGCGTTTGTTCTGCATCTTCTGGGCTTTTGCGGTAGTTGAGCGCGACGTTTGCCCCTTCCTGAGCAAACCGAACGGCGATCGCTTGCCCAATTCCAGACGTTGCCCCCGTCACCAAAACATTTTTGCCCTTCAATCCCTTCATAAAACGGCTCCTCAAATGGTTGGCTACAAGGTACTTTGACGTACCTCGGCAGAGTAGCCTTTTTGTATAAGACTGCCATCTTTCGCAGGGGCAAGTTAGAAAGGGCAAGTTAGAAACCCTGTTTAGAGATCCACCATTGCCATCAGCGTCACCTCCCAAACCAGACGCGGCTGGACGCTGTTTAAGAGGTGACGACGGGCTGTTTCTAGCTGCTGCAACAAACCTGGCTTAGCTTGAGCCTGCCAGTAGCGATGCTGAAGATAGGTAATCAGCCAAAGCTGGGTTTCAGTATCTAACGTTTTGTCAATTTGCCGCGCCAATTCTAAAGCTGCCCGCACCGAACGAGGAATCTGGGTGGCTGCGTCGAGCAATTCTGAGGGGATAGCTTGGAGCTGCTGCCAACTGGCGATCGCCTCTCCGGGACTGCCTTGGGCGATCGTTAGCACCTGTGGCTGCTGCAAAATTTCTGTTTGTCCCGCTTGAGTCAACACCTGAGCCAGATTTTCCTCGCTCAGTCGGTAAAACGGAATCCTCTGACAGCGAGACACCAGCGTCGGCAACAAAGCATCAATGCTGGGCGCAAGCAAAATCAGCGTTGCCTGTCCTGGCTCCTCCAGCGTTTTCAGCAACCCGTTTGCCGCAGCTTCTGCCATCGTTTCTGCTTGATTTAGCACCACCACTGAGCGAGGCGCTTCTAAAGGCGGACGACCCAGAAATTGAGCAATTTGCCGCACCTGCTCCAGCCGAATCACAGGTGGACTCTTGCGCTTGAGTCCCGCTTCGGCTGCCTCAGCCGGACTCAGCAGCTTACCCTGATGCAGATAGGTCGGCTCGACCCAGAGCAAATCTGGGTGGTTGCCCTGCTGAATTCGATGGCGCAGGGAAGCAGTAGACTTCTGCGGATTAAACAGCAGTAATTCAGCAAAGCATCGTGCCGCCAAACTGCGCCCGACCCCCTGTGAGCCAGCAAATAAGTATGCGGGAGCAATGCGGTTCTGCACCACCGCACGGGTCAGTAGCTCAACTGCTGGAGCCTGACCTATGAGTGGAGTAAAAGCGCTGGATACCACTGCATTAACCATCTCTGTAACACCGCCTGAACTTGTTCACTGACTTCCGCTTCGCTGCGACTCGCATCGATCCGCACAATTCGGTTGGGGTTGGCGCGAGCTAGTTCGGTGAAGCCCTGCTGCACCCGTTGATGAAATGCCAGACTGTCTTGCTCGATCCGGTCGGCAGTACCCCGGAGTTTAGTACGCGCTAACCCTTGCTCTACATCCAGATCAAACCACAGGGTTAGGTTGCTCTCTAAGCCCCCTGTGGCAACTTGATTAAGCTGCTGAATCAGGTTTAAGTCCAATCCCCGCCCATAGCCCTGGTAAGCCACTGTGGAATCAGTGTAGCGATCGCATAGAATCAGCGCTCCCTGCTGAAGCTGGGGTCTTAGCGACTCTTCGACATGCTGGGCGCGATCGGCTGCATAGAGCAATAGCTCAGCCCGATCTTGAATCGGGGATTGGGACGAATGCAGCAAAAGTTGGCGAACTGACTGCCCCAAATTAGTACCGCCCGGTTGCCGAGTGACAACCAGGTGAGAAACGTAACCTTGAGTTTGTAGCCGGTTGAACCAAGGGCTATCCAGCAACCAGGACTGCGATCGCCGCAGTTGCGTTGTTTTTCCACTCCCTTCCACTCCCTCAAATACGATTAATTTGCCTTGCATTTGATCATCAGCACTTGTTTAAATTCATCGGTCCTCAGTCCACCAGCTTCAGCAACTAGACAGAAGCGTAGTTGAACAATTTTCGCTAAGGTCATACAGAAGTAGTAGCTTAACCGATCGAAAGAACCTAAATTCTTTAGAAACTTGCTGCTAATTAAATTAATTAGTAGCCTGAAGAGCAAGCTTGATGAATGTAAGTTTCTTATAGCCCTTGAATTGTCTCTAGAGCAGCCAGACAATTTGCAAGGCAAATCTCCCCCAAAAGGGGGATGGCTAGTAGAGTTTGTTCGCCTGTTTTCCACATCCCTATTCATAAGGATCAGGGGCTAGTATGCTATAAGTGGCTTCAAGCCATTCAGCAAATATCGGGAAAAACCTGATTTTGCTTTTGTTATGTCTGACTCTTGACTATAATCTTGAATTCAGGCTCGTATGAGTTGTTTACGTTGTCGCACGCCCGGGGTTTCCTATGGCTCGCTACACAAGTCTATTTACAATCGAAGTTCCCTTTGAGCACCTTCGGCAGTTGCTGACCGACATCCTAACCTCGTGTAATTTGGATGTGATCTATGACACAGGAGACTATCTGATGGCGCGTGAAGTGCCGGGTGGTGTTTCCTTTGCCAAATTAGTGACGGTAGAAGTGCTGATCGACAGATTTCCGACCACTGAGGAAGAGGTGCGGATGAGTTTTGTGGTCAAAAACGAGGAATTGCCTTTACAGACAAACAATCACTGTCGGCAGATGTTTGACCTGGTCAACCAGGCGATCGCCAATAACGGAAAGTGGCACTTGGTTGAAAGTGCCGCAAGCTAAATGCATCAATTAAAGTGCATTAATTTAAGTCAAAAAACGGGCAAGCTTTAATACCGCTGTTAAACATTGCCTCAAGTTGTCCTAAAAACAAGCATAAAAATAGTTCAGGCATTAATGCCTGAACTCGCTTAGTTTAAATTTTTAATCCTTAGTCCTCAGGATCTCCAACCATGCCAGGGCTGATCAAAGTAATATCATACTCATCGGGCGGCACCGTAGAAATTGCGTCTCGCTTAAGCAAGTAATAGATGGCATGAACATTTGGGCCAAACACGATCTTATCTTCGTCTGTCAGATCATGCGCCTGTAACTTTCGTCCATTGATCAGTAAGCCATTAGCGCTTGGCTTGCCCTTAAGATTGCCGTCCACAATTCGGTAATAGTAGCTGCCATCCTCATTGGGAAGCTGTACAAGCGTGGCATGACGACGAGAGACAAACTGAGAAACCAATCGAATATCGCACTTGGGATCTCGACCAATCGAGTAGACGGGGCTGTCTAGAGTAAACTCCCGCCGACCCTTGTCGTCTTCAATAATCAGTAAATGGTTTTGGTGTGGTTCTGAAGCCATTGAAAAATCGGTAGTGCGACTAAATATATTTCAGGAACACAGAATTTGCCAAATAGGTAGACCTGGAATAAACGGCTGAACCGAAAAGTAAAGAACTTTTATCCTGACTTATCGATTACTTGTAACTACCAGCCCAGTTTAAACGGTCAAACCCCTTTCAAGCCAATGTTTAGGCTAAGTAGTGTAAACAAGCATTGAAATTCCCCTTAATTTGACCCAAGGGTGAATGCAAAGTAGAACTACTTCAGCAAAGGTGAATCGTCGAAAATTGTTGAAATTAGACCGTCAAGATTGAGCTGTCTGAAGTTTGCGGTTCTATCGTTAACGAGCAGCATCTTCAAGCTCACCTGCCGTGCGCGGGTTGATCAAGGTAATGTCATCAAACTCGCCCGGAGGAATCGTCATAATTGCATCCCGCTTGAGTAAATAGTAAATTGCATAGACTTGTGGTCCGAAAACGATTTTGTCTTCGTGCTGCAAGTCTCGCTTGGGTAGCCTGCGCCCATTGATAAAAATACCGTTAGAGCTAGGCTTTCCCTTGAAGTTGCCGTCCACGATCTGGTAGGAGCAGGTGTCATCGTCATGCATCACCCGTTTAAGGGTGGCATGATGACGCGATACAAAATGCGAAACAAGCCGAATATCACAACTTGGATCTCTGCCAATCGAGTAAGTCGAGCCATCTAGATGATATTCTTGACGACCCTTATCATCCTCAATGATTAACAGATGGATTTGTCGCGGTTTTGAAGCCATTGAGAAATTGCTAGCGTGACTAACGAGTTAGGACAGAAAACCAGGGAAAGAGGTGCCAGGTTGGAAGTTGATATTTATGAAGCTAGATGGCGTTCTTCTGTTACAACCCAGTTAAGCTTGCTGAATTAGCTTACTTTCTCTACTCAATTCGTGCTATGGATTCCGCAGAGGGACAAACTTCAGAGTTTCCGAAATTGTTTAACCGTAGTTATATCCATTTCTGATCTAGAGTTCAAGTCTCTCAGCCGGATTGCCCTTGATTCTCAGATTAGTCTAACTGCCAGACGCTTACATTTAGAGTTAATTCCCGTTAACGTCTGCATTCTCAAAAACTACTAGATATTGCGGGTAGTGCGGCGTAGCAGCAGAGAGTTAGTGACTACGCTAACAGAACTAAACGCCATGAACGCTCCCGCTGTAGCAGGACTAAGAATTACTCCTAAAGAGGGTAACAAAACCCCTGCCGCAATCGGAATACCCAGAGTGTTGTAGGCGAATGCCCAAAACAAATTCTGACGAATTTTATTGAAGGTAGCACGGCTGAGCTGGATTGACTCGACGACATCTATCAGGCGATCGCGCATCAGCACAATTTCAGCCGCCTCAATCGCCACGTCGGTCGCTGAGTTGAGCGAAATTCCTACATCTGCCTGAGCCAAGGCTGGAGCATCGTTAATGCCATCACCCACCATTGCGACAAATTGTCCTTCAGCCTGGATTTGGGCGATCGCCGCTGCTTTACCGTCGGGTCGTACCTCTGCCAGCACATCTTCAGCTACCAAGCCGAGAGGAATGGCGATCGCCTCAGCCACCGCTCGCTGATCGCCTGTTAACAGCACCACCCGCAACCCCATTCGTCGAAGCCGCTCGACCGTTGCTTTTGCATCCGGGCGCAGCGTATCTTGAACGCCAATTAGCCCCGCTAATTGGCCCTCTATCGCTACATACACAACCGTCTTGCCTGCTGCTGCCAAGACTTGCGATCGCTGTTGAGCCGCATCAGTCACCTCAACCGACTGCTGAGTCAGCCAACTTTGAGTACCTAAAACAACCTGTTGTCCCGCCACTTGAGCAGACACCCCAAATCCTGGCTCAGTATAAAAGTTTTGGGCAGGCAAAGATGCAACTCCTTGCTGCTGTGCCTGCTGCTGAATCGCCTCAGCCAGAGGATGTCGTGCGCCGCGCTCAACTGCTGCTGCAACCTCCAGTAGACCAGCCTCCGAAATCTCTGATAGCGGCAAACAGTCTGTCACGATTGGCTGCCCAGTGGTCAGGGTGCCAGTCTTGTCGAATACAACGGTCTGCAACTGATGCACCTTTTCCAGCACATCACCGCCTCGAATCAGTAAGCCTCGCTCAGCCCCAATTCCCGAACCGACTAAGATTGCCGTCGGTGTAGCCAATCCCAACGCACAGGGGCAGGCAATTACCAGAACCGCGATCGCCAGCTTTAAGCTCAACAACAGCGGAGATGCAGCCGACACAGCCTGAGCCATCGACGAATGCGCCATTCCACCATGTCCACCCATGACCCATTGCCCATGACCCATGACCCATTCCCCACCCCATAGGGGAATGCCAACGAAATACCAGAACAAGAAGGTCAACAGCGCGATCGCCATCACACCGTAGGTAAAATATCCAGCAACGGTATCAGCCAATCGCTGAATCGGGGCTTTACGGGTTTGGGCCGCTTCAACCAGGGCAATGATTTGCGATAGCGTCGTGTCTTTGCCTGTACGAGTTGCCTTCAGGGCGATCGCACCCGATTGATTCAAGCTGCCAGCTATTACTAGATTACCGGGCTGCTTTAATACGGGCATTGCTTCACCCGTCAACATCGCTTCATTGACCGTCGTCTGCCCAGCCACAACCTCGCCATCGACCGGAATTTTTTCGCCCGGCAAAACCTGTAGCCATGCGCCAACCTGCACCTGCTCAGCAGGAATCTCAATGCTATTTTCAGGATGCAAAGCAAAAACAGCAGAAGATTCGGGTGCAGGCTCAGAGATTTGCGTTGTCCGTTCGCCTGTGTCCTTAATTAACCTCGCCAAGGTCGGCTTCAACGCCAGTAGAGACTGAAAGGCGATCGCCGCTCGGCTTCTAGCCTGCTGCTCTAGCGTTCGTCCCAGCAAAATGAAGCCCAGCAGCATCACTGGCTCATCAAAAAAGCACTCCCAGCCCAACTGCGGAAAAAACAGCGCCACCGTGCTAGCTGTGTAAGCCGTAAGCGTGCCCAAGCTAACCAGCGTATTCATATTAGGAATGTTGTGCCGCAGCCCTTTCCAGCCATCTATCAAAATTGGGCGGCCGGGAAAGATCAGCGTTAGGGTTGCCAGCCCAAAATGAAACCAAATATTGCTAAGGAGAGGAATCGTACCCCAACTAAAGTGGTCAAGATGCCCAATCGTGGACAGCAGCAGCAAGGTTGCCGCGATCGCCACTCGCTGGAAATGCTGTCGCGTTTCTAGCCGCTGCCGTTCCGCTAAGTCAGGAAGATTCTCAGAAGAGGTGCCTGCTGTCCCTTCGACTGCACGAGGTTGAGTAGGAAAGCCAATTTCCGTTACCCGCTCTGCTAGTTTTGCAGGGTCTACCTGTCCTGGCTCACACTCTACCGTCGCCACCTCCGTCACCAGGTTGACAGTTGCCGAAACAACACCAGGGTGCTGAACAAGCTGATTTTCGACTGCTTTGACACAGCCTGCACACTTCATCCCACTGACATCTAAAGTCACCGTGTAGCGGGTATCAGAAGCAGTTGTGGTAGTAGACAGGGGTGGGCTAACTTGCATACTCAACGCAATGAGGGTTACGCCCCTGTGAAATCACAGGGTTTCTCTTTGAGAGTAGGCGAATTAGCGCCAAAATGACTACTGCATCGCGATTTCTTCTGAGTTAGTTAAGAATGTTCTGCTGAATGCTCTACGGGAAATTAGGTTGGTTCGGCTGGGCGATCGCCTCCAGAAACCCCAGAATCTAAAAAGAACGTTAACCTTAGCGCTGAAGCCGCCTGTGTTTCGTAAACTATTGTAAATAAGTACAAATACTTAACTTTTTGTTTTGAACGAGCAGTTCCATCTTCCCTACGGAAGGTGGCGGTTGTGGTGTCAAAAAACTTCTAGTATGCGTAGGATGAGTGCTGAGGAGCTGTTAGCTGAATACGCTAGTGGCCAACGAGATTTTCAGGAAGTAGATTTGAGTCAGGCTTATCTCTTTGAGTGCAATTTACAAGATGCTGACTTCCAAGGAAGTAACTTAAGCCTTGTCTACATGCCTTATGCCAACTTAGGTCGAGCCAATCTGCAAAAAGTTATATTGCATGGCGCTGAACTTAGTAATGTCAGATTCCAGTCTGTTAATTTGACCGATGCAGACTTGACGCAAGCGAACCTATTTCGTGCCGATTTACGTAATTGTCAATTACAGCGGGCCAATCTACTCAGCGCTAATTTTCAAAGTGCTGATTTGCGTAACGCTGATCTCAGCTTTGCTGACCTGAGTGGAGCAAGCTTGGATAGTAGCAACTTAGACCAAGCAAAACTGATTGGCGCAAAGTTGAGCCGCTGTACCCTGTTTCGGGCTCAGTCCGTTGACTTGGATGGGGCTGAGGTAGACAGCACAACAGTTTTTCCGGATGGACACCGGTTTGAATTTTGAGGCTTGAATTCTGCGCCTCAGACGCAGAGTTAGCGAAATCCAGCAAACTTCCCGAAATCCAATGCAATTCCTTGTAGAACAACAAAATAGAAACGCAAACGCGCCAAAATGAAAATGCGGGCGATCGCCCCGTCAATTGGGGCAACATAAGAGCAACATCACGTTCAAGGTGGTGTTTTGAGTCACGCAGGGCAGTAAGTATGGATGCTGAGGAGTTGCTAAGCCAGTATGCAGTCGGGGTAAGAGACTTTCGCGAAGTCACTCTGGTTGGGGCAAATCTGAGCGGACAGGACCTACGCGAAGCGAACTTGCGACGGGCTAACCTGAGCAAAGCAGATCTACGAGGCACAGACCTAAGTGCGGCTAACCTACGCGAAGCCAATCTGTTTGGAGCAGATTTGACTCAGGCGACTTTAAATGAAACCAATTTGATTGGGGCAGATTTGACTCAAGCAGATCTGACTGAAGCAGATTTGACCGAATCTGGACTAAGAGGCACAAAACTCAATGAAGCCAACCTCAACCATGCCAACTTGGCAGGCGCAAATTTGGGCGAAGCAAGCCTGAACAAGGCTAATCTACGGGAAGCTAACTTGAATGAAGCCAATTTGAGTCGGGCAAAACTCATTGCCGCAGATTTGACCAGCGCAATTTTAGAAGGCGCAAACTTCACCAACGCGATTTTGAACGAAGCAATTTTAGAAGGGGCAAATCTGATTGGGGCCCTGTTCAACGGAGCTAGTTTAGAAGAAGCAGATTTACGGAATGCAGATCTAAGCCGTGCCAGAATGATGAGCGCAAATCTAATTAACGCCATATTGACTCACACCAGCATGCGGGGCGCAAACTTGAGTTGGGCATCTCTGCGAGGTGCAAATCTGCGAGGCGCAAATTTGTATCGAGCCAGATTAAGCTGGACAAACTTGAGCGAGGCAAACCTAACAGAAGCGGTTTTAATCAATGCCAATATGACTCAGACGAATCTGCATAATGCCGATTTGACAGGCGCTATTATGCCAAACGCCAGTACTCATAAGTAGGCTAGCTACAGGTACACAAAAAAGGGAGGGCCGAGCCCTCCCTTTTTTAATTCAAGCGCTCAGCGTTACACCAAATCCAAGAATTAGGATTACAGATGGAAGGGCACCCCCCTCCGCGAAGTGCCCTTCCATCTGTAGCCTCTTTATTAGAGAAACGCTGTTACGACTACTTGGTCTCTGAGAACTCAGCGTCGATCACATCATCGTCGCCACCTGTAGGAGGTGGGACATCCGCACCATCTGCACCAGGGGCACCACCGCCGCCAGGAGGTGTAGAGCCATCACCACCTTGCTGCTGGTAGAGGTTACTGCTGATGCTGTAGAAGGTTTGCTGAAGTTCACTGGTGAGTGTCTTGATCTTCTCGTAGTCTTCACCTGCACTGGCTTCGCGCAAATCCTTAATCAAGCCCTCAACCTTAGTCTTATCAGCCGCAGGTACCTTGTCTCCAAGGTCAGCAATTTGCTTCTCGGTTTGATAAACCAGCGAGTCTGCCTGGTTCTTGATGTCGATCTTCTCACGGCGCTCTTTGTCTGCCGTTGCATTAGACTCAGCCTCGCGTACCATCCGCTCGACTTCATTTTGAGGCAGGGTGGAAGCACCCGTGATGCTGATGGACTGTTCTTTGCCAGTCCCTTTATCCTTGGCGCGAACATTAAGGATACCGTTTGCGTCGATGTCGAAGGTTACTTCGATTTGGGGAACACCACGAGGCGCAGGGGGAATGCCGTCTAGACGGAACACACCCAGGTCTTTGTTGTCGTTTGCCATTTCCCGCTCACCTTGCAGGACATGGATTTCAACGTTGGTTTGACCGTCTGCTGCGGTGGAGAAGACCTCTGACTTCTTGGTTGGAATGGTGGTATTGCGAGGAATGATCTTGGTCATCACGCCGCCCAGCGTTTCCACACCCAAGGAGAGGGGACTTACGTCAAGGAGCAGGATGTCTTTCACTTCGCCTGCCAACACACCCGCCTGAATTGCCGCACCAACTGCAACCACTTCGTCTGGGTTAACAGTCTGGTTCGGGTCTTTGCCCAAAATTCGTTTGACTAGATCCTGTACAGAAGGAATTCGGGTAGAACCACCTACTAGTACGATTTCGTCGATCGCACCCTTATCCAGCTTGGAGTCACGTATGGCTGCTTCCACAGGGACGCGGCAGCGATCGATTAGGTCAGCACAGAGTTCTTCAAACTTGACGCGAGTCAGGGTCATGTCCAGGTGCTTTGGCCCGTCCTGAGTCGCAGTTATGAAGGGCAGGTTGATCTCCGCCTGAGTCACGCTAGAAAGCTCAATCTTCGCTTTTTCTGCAGCTTCGGTGAGACGCTGTAGAGCCTGCTTGTCTTTACGCAGGTCAATTCCTTCGGTTCTTCTAAATTCTTCAGCCAGGTGGTCTACGATTTTCTTGTCAAAGTCGTCGCCACCAAGGTGAGTGTCTCCAGAAGTTGCCAGTACTTCAAATACGCCGTCACCAACCTCTAGGATGGATACGTCGAACGTACCACCACCTAAGTCAAAGACGAGGACTGTTTCATTGCTCTTCTTATCTAAGCCGTATGCCAAGGATGCAGCAGTTGGCTCGTTGATGATTCGGAGGACTTCAATACCCGCGATTTTTCCTGCGTCTTTAGTAGCTTGCCGCTGGGAGTCGTTGAAGTAAGCCGGAACGGTAATCACCGCCTGAGTCACGGTTTCACCCAAATATTTGCTGGCATCTTCGACGAGCTTGCGTAACACCTGAGCCGAAATCTCTTCGGGTGCAAACTGCTTACCAGCGGTCGGGCAGTCAATTTTGACATTGCCATTGACGTTGAGGATTTTGTAGGAAACCTCTGTCGCTTCGTGAGTAACTTCGTCAAACCGGCGACCAATGAACCGCTTCACTGAATAGAAGGTGTTCTCAGGGTTCATCACTGCTTGACGCTTAGCGATCTGACCGACTAGGCGATCGCCATTTTTTGCAAAGGCAACAACCGAGGGAGTAGTCCGAAAACCCTCTGCATTGGCGATTACAGTGGGTTTGCCACCCTCCATTACTGCCACGCATGAATTGGTTGTTCCTAAGTCAATGCCAACAACTTTTGCCATAATTTACTCCAGTTCTACGATGGGGTCTGGTCAATTCCAGATTCATTAAGGGTTTTCAGTTCCCTCGCTTGAGACTGGGGAGATCCGCAGTCACCCCCAACTCTCCTCATGCGGCACAGGTTCATTACTCTATATACTGCGTATGTTTTCCTATTCTCATGAAGGCGTATTTACCGAACCAAGGCTTGGACGGTCGTGCCGCATTGCACCAAGCGAGACACTGGGAGACAGAGGAATAACCCTGCTTAGCGCTCTCAATGACTTCAGTTTAGATGCTGCGATCGCTAGCCGAATTGGGGCGAACCGTAACCAGACAGGTGTGTTTGCCGCCAATTTCCAAATTTCAGAGGAAACTCAATGGCAAAGTCAGGTTGCGATCGCCAAAACAGTAGAATTGATCTGGTGAAAACAAACGCAGCGTGCGATCGCCGCCCCCTCATGGTTCATTTGTCTCCTGAATTGAAGTCCCGACTGTCCACCCCTTTGAGCATCGGCTCCTTTGAGGTCAACAGTCGCGTTTTGCAGTCGCCCTTATCGGGCGTAACCGATCTCGTGTTTCGGCGGTTGGTGCGACGCTATGCACCCACTTCGATGATGTACACCGAAATGGTTAACGCTACCGGGTTGCACTATGTGAAGCATTTGCCCAAGCTGATGGAAGTTGACCCCAACGAACGCCCAATCAGCATTCAGCTTTTCGATTGCCGTCCTGACTTTTTGGCAGAAGCGGCGCAGATGGCGGTTGATGAAGGAGCAGATACCGTAGACATCAACATGGGCTGTCCAGTCAACAAAATTACTAAAAATGGCGGCGGTTCCTCTCTACTACGAGATCCTGAGACAGCAGAAGCGATTGTCCGGGCAGTAGTGAAAGCCGTCAAGGTGCCTGTCACCGTCAAGACCCGCATCGGCTGGACAGAGAAAGAAATCAACGCGGTCGAGTTTGGTCAGCGAATGCAGAATGCAGGCGCACAGATGCTCACCTTGCACGGACGGACTCGCGCCCAGGGCTACAACGGTCCTGCTAAGTGGGAATGGATCGGTCGCGTCAAGGAAGTGCTTTCGATTCCGGTGATTGCGAATGGAGACATTTTTTCGGTCGAAGCAGCCGTTCGTTGTTTAGAGCAAACCGGAGCCGACGGTGTAATGTGCTCACGCGGAACGCTAGGATATCCGTTCCTAGTGGGTGAAATCGACCATTTTCTCAAAACTGGGGAGTTGAGGGAGCCACCAACCGCTACAGAGAGGCTTCAGTGTGCGCGAGAACATCTGCAAATGCTGTGGGAATATAAGGGCGATCGCGGCATTCGTCAGGCCCGCAAACACATGACCTGGTACGCCAAAGGTTTTCCAGGAGCAGCCGAACTGCGCGGTCAGTTGTGCAACATTGAAACCGTTGAGCAAGGCTGTAGGTTAATCGATCAAGCGCTAGAGCAGCTTGCAAAAATTCCTACTCACTACGACGAGAGTTTTAACGAATTAGCTAACCAAGCAGAAACTGATTCTCCACTGGCAATTGCAGGGTAAGGGAACTACAGGAAAGCCCCTGCAATCAGTCCCACTAACGCACCTGCTGGAACTAACTGCCAGGTCGGGCGCTTGAAGCGAATCAGGGCAATCAAGGCAACCACGCCGACTACCGCTGCAACAATCGTTCGCCCTGGCGTTTCTTGGAGGATTGCTGCCTGGGCAAGAGGAATGGCAGCGGCGGCGATCGCCCCCAACACAGCAGGCATAACACCCTTCAAAAAGCTGCGAATCCAAGGATTGCGCCGAATTCGAATCAGGAACGGAGCAGCCCCCATAATGAACAGGAAGGATGGCGTGAAAATGGCGATCGCCGACACTAACGCACCTAAAGCCCCCGCCACTTTGTAGCCAACAAATGCAGCAGTAATCACAACTGGGCCAGGCGTAAGTTCACCAATGGCAACCCCGTCAATGAACTCGCTTCGAGTCAACCACTGAAACTGGTTAACGACCTCAAACTCTAGCAGGGGGATGATTACCAAGCCACCGCCAAAAACAAAGCTGCCAACTTTGAGAAAGAATAACGTTAGCGGCCAAAAATATTCCTGAATTCGTTCCAGTCCCCAAAAGCTGGACAGCGCCAAAGTTTCAGCAGGTATGGTGGCGATCGGGAATCCCTGCATAATCGGAGTTAGGGGAAATAGCCAGCCGCTCGTGCGATTAGAGGGAGCAGCAGGGGGATCGGGTCGATACACGATTAGACCGACGATACCTGCCAGGATAAATTGCAGCAGAACGTTGGTCTGGAAGAGTAATGTGACGAGGAGAACGGTGAGGGCGATCGCCACGCCTTTCCAATCCTTAATTCCCTTCTTGGCTAATTTCCAGCAAAACCCGAAAATGATGGCAATTACGACAGGCGAAATGCCCAGAAACAGATCATCAATCTGAGGCACACCCTGAAAGCGAAAGTACGCCCACGACAGCGTTAGCACAATTAAAAAAGCAGGCAAGATGAAACAAATGCCTGCGACCAGTGCCCCCAATTGCCCCGCCCGTATATAGCCGGTGTAAATTCCCATCTGGGTCGATGCTGGACCAGGCAACATTTCACAAACCGCAACTCCTTCAAGAAATTGCTCTTCTGTGAACCAGCCTCGCCGCACCACTGCCTCATCCTGAATCATGGCAATGTGCGCTTGCGGTCCGCCAAAGCCAATGGTGCCAAGTCTTAGAAACAATCGAGCCAGTTCCTTCAGTCGGGCAGCCAGACTGGATGCAGGCAGGCTAGCTTCTGCCACAGAGTCGTGATTGGTATGCTGATCCATTGCTGCGAAACCCTTAGAGGTAATTTACTCGTTGCCATCACAAAATCTTCACAGAAGCAGTGTATCGGATTTCGATAGCGAAAATCTAGACTTATTCCAAACGAGAATTACAGTTCCTCGAACAATTCGCCAAACAGTTCCCGCACCTTCTTTTTGGCATCTTCTAACTGCATTTTTCCTAAGTCGGTTGCTCGATAGAGCCGTCGATTTTGCCGTCCCGATCGCTCCTCCACGGAAGATAGATATCCCTTCCGCTCCATATCGTGCAGCATGGGGTAGAGCGTTCCAGCACTAAGCTTGTAGCCGTGACGGGCCAGTTCTTCCATAATGCCTACCCCAAAAATCGGCTCCTGAACTGCGTGATGGAGAATGTGAAGCCGGATTAAACTGGAGTAAAACTCTCGACCATCCATTGGGTGGGCTTTGCTAGATTAAGTACGGTGTAAAACGAATTTCCCTCTAAGTAGGTAGCGATCGCACCATTCGTGTGCTGATGAAGACCGCTATACTCCAAATTAGTACCTTATCAATTTGTGTAACTAGTCAGACTAGTTAGACTGGTTTTAGACTAGTTAAATTAGATCTATATTGAATATCCCAAGGCTAGATCATGACCTCATTTGCCACCTCTACTGTCAGAGCTGACCTGGGCGAGTTGCGGCGGTTGAAAACCCTGCTGCCTCCCGAACTTAGAAGCTGGGTTTCTATTGAAGCGTCTACTGCTGTCAACCCACCGCTGATTACCTGCGAAGAAATCGGCAAAGACCAGGTTGAGGTTCAGGTAGATCTAATCAAGTGGGATCAACTGGCGCTAGACCAGAGAAATCTGCTGTTTTGGCATGAAATTGCCCGCATCCAGAACGACACGATTCCCAGAGATGGCTGGGAAATGGCTGCTCTGGCAATCGGTCTGGGTGGTGCTGTGGGTGAGCTTTGGGTGCAGGATGGTCTGCTACTGTTTTTGGCACTGGTACTCTGTGGAGTTTCCGGCTATCGCCTCTACCAGCGCAACAGCGGTGAGAAGGTGCTGAACGAAGCGATCGATGCAGATGAAAAGGCGATCGCCCTTGCTACTCGCTTTGGCTACACCTTGCCCAATGCCTACAAAAGTCTCGGTAGTGCGCTCAAGATCTTAATTGAACAAACTCCCAAGAAGCGCAACCGCAAGAAATACGAAGCTCGGCTCGAAGCGCTGAAGCAAAGTGCAGCTAGAGCAAAGGCAAGAGCCAAATCAATGCGAACTGACGCTTAGTATTTTTGAACTGACTGTTCATTTGATTCTAAAGATTTGAGGGACACAGCAGTGCTGTGTCCCTTTGCTTTGGGTCCGCTCCAGCGGACTTGTTTAACAGTCGTTAGTAGCCTCTAGGAGGCTAAGGATTAACTTTCACTACAAGTTGTCTGACTAATAGTTAGCCTAGCGAAATGTTTGCTAGGCTATTTAATAGCTAGCTCAATTGAGTTGTATCGGTTCAGCTTTAAGGGTTTGTTCTTTGAGTCCTGTTCTTTCGATAAGGTCGCGATCGCCCTTTCTCCCATGCTCACCACATCCACTTCAGAGCAATGCGCCGCAAAAATCATGGAAGTCGTCCCAGGAGTAATTCGCTTTATTCGGGCAGATATGCGACGACAGGGGCAAGCCTCCGTATCCCTCTCCCAACTGCGCGTATTGTGGTTTCTGAACCGTTGCCCCCAGTCTTCTCTTTCTGAAGTGGCTGATGATCTGGATGTCACTCGTCCCACAATGTCCGCAATGATTGAGCGGCTGGTACAGCGAGGATTTGTGAATCGGGTAGAAGATCCTGAAGAGCGCCGTCGCGTTCTGCTAACCCTGACTGCTACAGGTTCCCAGTATTTAGAACAAGTCTCTGAAGCAACTCGGTCTAAAGTAGCTGGAGTTTTGTCACCGCTTTCAGACACCGAGCTTCAGCAACTCATGCAGGGCATTGTCCTTTTAGAAAAAGCATTCCGCGATGTTAAAGACTGAATCCACGTAGAGGAGGTGCGATGGCCATTATTGAGACTCGTCAACTGACAAAGCAATTTGGACAGACAGTGGCTGTTGATGCTTTGTCCATCGCTGTTGAGCCAGGTGAAGTGTTTGGGCTGCTTGGTCCCAATGGTGCAGGAAAAAGCACCGTCATCAAAATGCTAACCACGCTATTGCCGCCTACTTCTGGTGCTGCTAGTGTGGCTCAGTTTGATGTCACCCAACAGATGCCACTGGTGCAGCGGTCAATTGGCTACGTTCCGCAGGCTCTTTCGGTGGATGGGACGCTGACAGGCTACGAAAATTTGCTGATTGTGTCCAAACTCTACGACATTCCTCGCTCTCAACGGTTGGGACGGATTCAGGACATTTTAGGCTACGTGGGTTTGGAGGATGTTTCAGACCGATTGGTGCGAACCTACTCTGGCGGCATGATTCGACGATTGGAAATTGCTCAGGCATTGCTGCACCGTCCGCGTGTGCTGTTTATGGACGAACCAACTGTAGGGCTTGATCCCGTTGCCCGCAATTCCATGTGGAATTTGGTGAAACAGCTTTGCCGCGACTACGAGGCCACGATTTTCCTGACGACTCACTTCATGGAAGAGGCAGATAGTTTGTGCGATCGCCTTGCCATCATGCACCTCGGAAAAGTCGTTGCAACAGGCACTCCTGATCAACTCAAAGCTTCGATTAACAAACGAGATGCCAGCCTCGACGACGTATTCATCTACTACACCGGGGATTATTTAGCATCAGCAGGAGACTACCGTGACACCTCAAAAACCAGGCGCACTGCTCAGCGGCTCGGCTAGACCGACTCAGACTCACTCAGCCAACCCCTTTTCTAGCCTCGGCAACTTCATCTATAAAACGCTGACGGTGACAGAGCTAGAAGTTCGCAAGCTGCGTCATGATCCGACTCAATTGATGACGCGAGCGGTACAGCCTTCCTTGTGGCTACTGATTTTTGGACAGGTATTTAGCCGGATTCGGGCAATCCCAACCGGGGATCTGCCCTACCTGGACTTTATGACACCCGGAATTCTTGCCCAAAGCATTCTATTTATGGCAATTTTCAACGGGCTGTCTGTCATTTGGGAGCGCGATTTGGGCATTTTGCACAAACTGCTAGTTAGTCCGACTCCCAGAGCTGCGCTAGTAGTGGGGAAGGCGATCGCCGCTGGGGTGCGTAGCCTTTCTCAGGTCATCTTGATTTACATCCTGGCTTCCCTGCTTGGCGTTGGAATCGATTGGAATCCATTCGCTCTGCTGGGAGTCCTAATCGCCACTCTGCTCGGGGCTACCCTCTTCTCCACGCTGTCGCTGATCGTTGCCTGCATCGTCAAAACCCATGAGCGCTTTATGGGAATTGGTCAATTTCTCACCATGCCGCTGTTTTTTGCCAGCAATGCTATCTACCCAATCGAAATCATGCCGCATTGGTTGCAGGTGATTTCATACGTTAACCCTTTGACCTATCTGGTAGATGTCTTGCGAAGTCTGATGCTCACGAGTGAAACCAGCACCTACCCGATTGCAACAGATCTAGGCATTTTGTTGGCTGCAACTGCCCTTTTGACTATAATTTGCGCTCGTCTTTATCCCAAGCTCGTAACTTAGGAATGTGAATTAATTAAACTACTTAATTCCCCTGCTGTAAGGGCTTGGCAGTGCCAAGCCCCTAACTGAAATCCCGCACTTTACTAGATTCATGCTCCTTGATGTCCAGTTTGGTGAGTTTGTGGAGTGTAAAAAGCTTTAAATCGCTCTTTCAAAAAAACAAGCATCCAGCTCGATTAGAGAAGCGTACTTATTCAAAGGGCGAATTTTAAGCAGAGATCTATCAGATTGGGTTGTGGAACTTAGTCCCTTAGTCCGCAGTCTCTAGGCTCAAGCAGTTGAGTGTTGGTCAAACCGTCAGCAAACGTTTCGACCCTTCTGAATGCATCTCGTTTCAACTTTGCTAGACAAGCTTGACTGCATAACTAAGACGTCACTATTTCGCCCATCACCCACAAACACAATATTCATTGCTGACTATGAAGATCCAACCGCTGGCAGCAGGGGTGTTAGGGCTGATCGCAACTGGAGGCATTGTCTATGGTGCAGTCAGTTCTGTCCAACCTGCATCAGATGCTCCGACATCGAACACAGCCAGCTCTGACTCCTCATCACCGTTGCCCTCGGAGTTTCCAATCCTAGAAACTCCAGTTGCTTCCGCACCTGCCGATGATTCCTCTAGCGCTTCCGCACCAGAGCCAGAGCAGTCTCCAGACACGCCACTTTACCAGCAGCTAGAAGGCACCTGGTCATCTGACATGATGACAGTAACTTTCAGTTGGGATCAAGGAGTTTACTCAGGCGTGTTGCTAGATCAGCCGTTTACCAAATCCCTAGAGTTTGTCCGAGAACAAGAAAATGCCGTGGTTTTCAAGGCAAGTGGCAGTGAAATGATCTGCGAGTTTCAGGCGGATGGAGCGATCGCCCTGGTGACGCGAGGCGAAGACAATCCACCGATTGTGCTAAGAAAATCTAGCTAACTCATCTATTAACTCATCCGTAAGTTCTGAAGCCAAATGTAGAATTTACAGATGCACGGGTGAGGAAACGCAATGCAGCCTAACAAGACCGAAAAGCAAAAAATGTTGGCGGGTGAACTGTACTGGGCTGCTGACGCAGAGCTAGTTGCAGGGCGACGGCGAGCGGCTCGGTTGACTCGTGACTACAACGCAACAACCGAGGAAGAACAGGAACGGCGATCGCACCTCTTACAAGAGCTATTTGGACAAGTAGGACCAAAAATTTACATTGAGCCTCCGTTCCGCTGTGACTACGGCAGCAACATCTACGCAGGTGAGAATGTGTACATGAATTTTGGCTGCATTATTTTAGATTGCAGCACAGTTCGATTGGGTGACAATTTGCTCTGTGCGCCCAATGTGCAAATTTATGCTGCCCATCATCCCGTTAGTCCGGCAGAGCGCCTAACGGGGCTAGAACTAGCGTCTCCTGTAACGATTGGCAATAACGTTTGGTTGGGCGGTGGAGTGATCGTTTGCCCCGGTGTGACAATTGGCGACAACACCACTATCGGCGCAGGCAGTGTCGTCACGAAAGACATTCCCGCTAATGTGGTGGCGGTGGGCAATCCCTGTCGGGTAATTCGGGAGTTGGGGGTTGAGAATTAGGGATTAGGGAATTTTTACCGGCGCTTTCTTCTGGGATTGTGGGGGAATGGGGAGCGGTGGGGCGATCGCTTCATGCGGCGGTCGCCTCGATGATCGCGATCGATACGGTCGGCTTCTTCCACCATTTTTTTGGAAGGGATGCCCTGTTCAGCCCGCGCATCATCCGTGATGGCGACAGCGTGGTCGTCGGGGACAATCCTAGAACCGTAGCGTCTGGCATAGACCTGCGTTAGCTCTGCCCCAAAAAATAGAATTTGAGCGGAGTAATAGACCCACGCCAGGATGATAATCACCGAGCCAGCCGCGCCGTAGGCTGAAGCAAATCCGCTGTTACCCAGGTACAACCCGATGAGGTACCGACCAATGGAAAACAGCAATGAAGTCAACACCGCCCCAATGGCAACGTCTCCCCAGGTAATTTTCACGTCTGGCAAAAATTTGTAAATCATTGCAAACAGCAAAGCTGTCACGCCAAACGAGATGAAAAAGTTGACCAGTTGCCAGAGTCCATCAACCCCTGGCACTAAGCCGCTCAGATAATTGTTTAGGGCAGCCAGAACCGCACTGATGACGAGCGACACGAGCAACAAAAAGCCGATGCCAAGCACCATGCCAAAGGACAAAACTCGCTTACGTACCATTTCAAATACATTGCCATCGGGTCGTTCTGTCACTTCCCAAATGGTGTTCAGTGCGTCTTGAAGCTGAGAAAACACGCCAGAGGCACCAAATAGCAAAATTGCGATACTGATGATCGAGGCAAGGAAACCAGTGTTTTCTCCAGGCTGGTGGGCATTGTTGATCGCCGTCTCGATAAATTCGGCTCCTTCTCGACCCAGCAATCCTTGAATCTGCCCTACAAGTTGTCCTCTGGCAGCTTCTTCGCCAAGTACGGCTCCGGCGATCGCAATCACGATAACTAGTAGTGGTGCTAGGGAAAATACGGTGTAGTATGCCAGAGATGCGGCTAACCGTGATGCTTTGTCCTTATTCCACTCTGAAAATGCTTCCTTTAAAAGTCTCCAAATTTTCTTTAAGCTCACAGCCGCCCATCCTTTGAGGTGAAATAAGCCTTGGCAAAAATTGCAATCCCTCTGGCAATTGACTTATACCGTTTTTGTATAAAGCCATGTATTCGGGAGCGTGCCCTGCGTACGCGCGACACACTTCAAAATACACAGCTAAAGAAAATTGGTATTGAACCTCTTGCAAAAGGCTGAGGATTACAGTTCTCGTCTGTCTCCTATTTACTACGAGGTGCCTACTAGAAGGAATCTTCCGCAGGAGCGAATGCATCAAAATCCTTGCTAACTTAAGACTGGTTTGGTTGAGATGAGTTGAGACTATCAGCCCAAGTTATCGAGCGGGGTAATGCCCCTCTTGTAGCTTGTCGTGTAGGAGTCTCAAACTGCTATGCAATAATTTTCACAGTGCCAGGGTGTTAAAGATAGTGAGCCAACTATTGGGTGGTCGTTATCAATTCATCAAAATTTTAGGATCAGACGAGCTAGAGCAAACTTATCTGGTCGGGGATACGCAATTTCCAGGACATCCAAAACGGGTTGCCAAACATCTACAGCTTCCCGACCGTAATCCCAGGACGCTCAAATTTGTATTAATTCTGCTGAAAAAGAAGGCAGAAGCGCTACAAAAGGTCGGAAAGCACGACCAAATTCCGCAAATTTTAGATTTTTTTGAGGAAAACAATAACTTCTATCTAGTTGAGGAATTTATCCTCGGTCACCCGCTCAGTGACGAAATTTTGCCGAAGCAGGCATTGTCTGAACTGTGGGTTTTGCAGTTTTTGCGCGAGGCGATGGAGATTTTGGTGGTGGTGCATCGCTGGGGATTCATTCACCGCCGAATTAAGCCCTCCAACCTACTGCGTCGCCATTCTGATAGCCGTCTCGTGCTAACTGGCTTTGGCATCTTTAAGGAAATTAGTGCTGAGGTGATGCGATCGCCCGAATACGCTTCTCCCTTTGGCACCAATGGCGCTTCTGCTTACGTTCCAAATGAGCAAACTCAGGGACAGCTTCAGTCTAATAGCGACATTTACGCAGTCGGGATGATTGGGATTCAGGCGATTACTGGACTGACTGCTCCCGAATTAATCAAATTGCAGGATGCCGGACGATTTAGCCAGGGCGAAATTTGGAATGGTCGCACTCGAATTAGCCCAGAGCTAGCAACCATTCTCGATAAGATGGTACATCCCGATAGCAGCCAGCGCTATCAAGAGGCAACAGAGGTGTTGGACGACCTGAATCGGCTGGTTTCAGGTGAAGAAACTGTGCCGATTCCATCACCGCCCCGCCCTCCACGCTTAAATCTGTCTGTACCTCCAGTGCGTCGCTCTTTAATCCCTGTGGGAATCGCGCTGGCAGTTCTGGGCGGGTTGGCGATCGTCCTTTATTCACGCCTTCCCCAAACGCTGATGTCCAACCATTTGCTCAACCGGGGATTGGAGCAGGAAGAACAGGGCGACGATCAGCAGGCGATCGCCCGCTACGACCAGGCCATTCGCACTAACCCTAGTAGTGAGGTGTACTTTAACCGGGGTGTCGCTCACTCTCGCCTGGGCAACCAGCAAGCCGCTTTAGAGGATCTGACCCAGGCAATCCAACTGAATCCCAATCAGCCTGAGGCTCACTATTTTCGGGGAAATGTGCGCTACGAATTGGGCGATCGCCAGGGAGCGCTTTCAGACTATACCGAGGCAATTCGGCTTGAGCCCCAATCTGCCCGTGCTTACGCAAATCGGGGCAGTGTTCGAGCTGACCAGGGAGATGACCGAGGCGCGATCGAAGACTACACGCAGGCGATTCAAGTTGATCCCAACATGGCAGCGGCCTATCTCAATCGCTGTTTGTCCCGCTCTAATCTAGAGCAGCATCGAGAAGCAATCGATGACTGCACTCAAGCCATCAGCTTGCAGCCTAACTCAGTCGCAGCGTACCAAAACCGAGGGCTAGTGCGTCGTCGTTTGGGAGATATTACCGGTGCAATTGAGGATTTCAACATTGCAATTCGGCTTGATCCCGATGATGCCGATCCCTACTACAACCGAGGGGTGGCACGATCAGAGTATGGGGATGAAACGGGGGCGATCGCTGACTACAGCGAAGCGATTCAGCGCAACCCCAACCATCCATTTGCTTATTACGATCGGGCCTTGTCGCGGGTAGATACCGGGGATCAAGAAGGGGCGATCGCCGACTTTCACCAGTCTGCCAAACTCTGCCTTGATTCGGGGAGAACTGGCTGTTATGAAGATGCTCAATATCAAATCGAACAGCTTCAGGGAGCAGAGTAAATTCTGCTAGAAAGCCGTAGATGGGCAAAGAGCAATTGCTCTTTGCCCATCTCACAATGTTTATGAGCTTAGGATAGGCACGCTTTGCTTTGCCCATCCTGCGACTTTCTGGGAGTTTCCTAAACGTTCACTACCGATTTGTCAGGCAGAGCTGACGCAGTGGTGATTTCTCCCAGCAGTTCATCATCTTCACCCGTAATTAACCGAGCGCCCCGATTTTTGGTGAAATAGCTCCACGCCCACTGAGTCATGACGATCAGCTTATTGTCAAACTCAACCAGGTAGTAGATGTGAACGAAAATCCAGATCAACCAGGCGGGTAAACCAGCAAACTTGAGCTTACCCAGGTTTGCCACCGCTGCATTGCGCCCAATCACCGCTAAACTGCCGCCATCAGAATACTGGAAGGCTGGCACTGTTTGCCCCTCAAGCCGCTGCTTGATCAGCTTGGCAATGTAGCTGCCCTGCTGCATCGCGACAGGCGCTACACCTGGAAGGGGTTTGTCACCCTGATGGGCAAAATGAGCCAGATCGCCCACCACAAAAATGTTTGGATGTCCCGGCACAGACAGATCCGATTCCACGATCACCCGACCGACGCGATCGAGTTCTGCGCCTGCGCGCTCTGCCAACACTTTCCCCATCGCGGAGGCCTTGACTCCAGCCGCCCAAAGGATTGTGCGAGATTGAATCTGTTCGGTGCGATCGCCCTGCTTCATCGTCACCACATTGTCATCAATATTGGTAACCAGAGTGCGCGTCTGCACCGTCACACCCAACTGAGTCAGCGACTTTTCTGCTTCTGCCGACAACTCAGGCGGGTAAGGAGGCAACACCCGATCCAACCCTTCCAGCAAGAAGATGCGGGCTTCAGTCGTGTCGATGTTGCGAAAATCATGCTTAAGCGTCGTGTGAGCCAATTCTGCCAGTGCACCTGCAAGCTCTACGCCGGTTGGACCACCACCTACTACCACAAAGGTCAACCAGGCACGCCGCTTCTCAGGATCAGGCTCCTTCTCAGCTGCCTCAAATGCCATGAAGATCCGTCGCCGCATTTCCAACGCATCTTCGACGGTTTTTAAGCCTGGAGCAACGTTTTCCCAGGCATCGTTGCCAAAGTAGTGATGGCTCACGCCCGTCGCTACAATCAGGCTGTCATACTTTAAAGTCTGGTTTCGCAGCGTCACCTGCCGCTGCTCAGAGTCGATATCCGTCACCTCATCCATCAACACTTTGACATTGCGGCTACCGCTGAGAACGGCGCGCAGAGGCGAGGAAATGTCTCCGGGAGACAAGCCACCCGTTGCCACCTGGTAGAGCAATGGTTGAAACAAGTGAAAGTTGCGCTTATCAACCAGCGTTACTTCTACAGGAGCGCGACTCAGCGCTTTGGCGGCATACAGTCCACCAAAACCACCGCCAACGATCACAACCTTGTGGGGGGATGGACGATTCTCTGCGTCTGACATCAGCTCCTGCTCCGCTTGAATAGGTTTTGCAATGGTGTTCACTAAACAAGCTGTATGACTGTAGATTTCGACAGCTTGTTTCGGTTTCTCTGTCTAACTATTTTTACACAAATTTACACTACAATCACCACTTTTACACAGGTTCACTGAGTATTTATACACAGCAGCGATCGCTACATCTAATATTTGCGATCGCCCCCTTGTCCTTAAGGCAATGGGCGACTGTTGGTCATTTCTTTTCGGGGTGATTGCTCCCAATGGAAGGCGTACCCAGTTGATTGATTATCTTGATCATCTGGTACAGTCGCCCCAAATCTCGCTGATTAAAGCTCATGACTAAGCGTGGTAGCTCTGCCATTTCACCGTTAATTTTTTCGGGTACTGCCGGACTTTTCTCAATCTTTCCCTCTAACAAAATATCTGGGAAGGTTTCGTTGAGGTAATCTACATCTGCGTCAGAAAGTTCGCACTTGAGCCGTAGCACCAGCTTCCCCTGCGTATACCGGCTGGAATGGAAAACGCGGTAAAAGCTAATGATCGCTTCATAAGCCACATCCAGGCGATCGGTGATGGTGTAGAGGCTCAGATCATCTGGGCTAATCAGACCATTTCGCAGCAGTTGGTTCTTCACATAATCCTGCCAGCCCAGCCAATACTCGCCCTCTGGACGATCAATCAGTACTAGCGGCAGCAAATCGGATTTACCCGTTTGAATTAATGTGAGGCATTCAAAAGCCTCGTCCTGGGTGCCAAAGCCACCTGGAAACAGGACCAGAGCATCGCTTTCCCGCAAAAAGAAGAGCTTACGAGTAAAGAAATACTTGAAGTTGATCAGCTTGCGATCGCCCTCAATGTAAGGATTAGCGCCCTGCTCAAATGGAAGCTGAATGTTTAAGCCAAAGGAGCGATCGGCACCCGCCCCCTCGTTTCCAGCCTGCATGATGCCACCGCCCGCCCCCGTCATCACCATAAACCCTTGCTGAGTGATGTATCGGGCAAACTCAGCAGCCATCTTGTAATGAGGACTCTCTGGCAAAATCCGAGCTGAGCCAAAAATCGTCACCTTACGTACATGACGATAAGGATAGAATCCTCTGAATGCTCTCTCCATATCTTGCAGAGAAGCATTCAGAATCTTCCAATCCAGCCGATCCGCCTCAACCTCTGCCATGCGAACCAGCGTCATGATTGCCTGCTGAACCAACTCCCCATGCATCATGTCTGGCAATTGGTCGATTAGGTTATTGACCTCTACCCGCAGCGAATCAAGCGAATGGGATGAAGAAGATACCATGAAGTTCTTTAACGGAAGGCACTCTATTTTACCGAGGTTTCGGTCGGGTTGCCCTTAAACCAGACAAAATCACCCTTTCGGGTACACGGATTTTGCCCTACTTAAAATGTTTGAAAGTTTGTCCCTAAACGGCACAAACACAAGAACAAACTCGTCAGTACATACGAAGGGGATCTGCCAAAGAAGATTTGCGCTGTTCAGAATCATCCTCCTTCAGGCTCTCCCTTAAACTCACTAGAAAAAAAGACTAAACAACCCTGAAAGGAGAGAGTTCTTCGCTCTTCTCCGCTCAAGATTGCCTAAGTCTTATGCAATTTTCAGAGATGTTTTCCCTTAGGTTTAGAGATATTTCTCTAGGGTGTTAGCTAGCGTTGTCTTAGGAACCGCACCAACAACCATATCGACTCGTTGTCCTCCCTTGAAGATCATCAAAGTCGGGATACTGCGAATGCCATACTGACTTGCAACGCTGGGATTCTCGTCAGTATTAACTTTAACGACTTTAATCTGTCCAGTGTACTGCTCAGCGATCTCGTCAACGACAGGTGCAACCATGCGGCAAGGGCCGCACCAGGGTGCCCAAAAATCTACTAAAACGGGAACTTCACTATCAAGTACTTCTTGCTTAAAAGTAGAATCCGTAACTTGCGCGGCTGCTGACATGCCTGAAAAATCCTTGCCTACGTGATCTGTCAAAATCTTACCATAGTGAAACGAACCGCCTTCGACCAAGAGATGTATATCACTGGATACAACTTAACGGAATGTTAAAGCTACTCATGTCTGTGTCATTTCTGATTTAGCAACGTAGGCATTTGTATGTTGCTCATCTTCAAACTTCAGCTTGATGAACTAGAAGAATTGAAAGTAAAGATTCAAAATTTTTCCGCTAACTATTCTGGATTGACTGCTTTGGTGAAGTAGTTCCTTTAAAAGAGGAACCGCCTGAACGGTAGTCCAGGCGGAGTGTGGTGTGAGGAGTGAACGGAAACATGCGTCTCCGCTACTTTCTATTGTAGGCGATAGTTATAGTTTTTCCAGCAGTTCACCCAAACGGAAAGGATAAACTTATTGAAATAACTTGACAAAACTACGCTTACTTGCCCATGCCTAATTGTTGCGCTTTTTGGTAAACCTTACCTTCAGTGAGCAGAGAGGGTGCAATTACAACTTCTACCTGCTGCATTTCTCGAATGTCTTTAGCACCAAGGGTACCCATACTGGTTTGCAGAGCCCCCAGTAGGTTGTGAGTGCCGTCGTCAAGCTGGGCAGGACCACGCAAAATTTGCTCTAGGGTGCCAGTCGTGCCGACGCGAATTCGCGTGCCTCTGGGCAGGACAGGGCTGGGTGTCGCCATTCCCCAGTGATAGCCGCGACCGGGAGCTTCTTTTGCTCTAGCAAAGGGAGAACCAATCATTACACCATCAGCACCGCAGGCAATACATTTACAGATGTCTCCACCTGTAACGAGTCCGCCATCTGCAATTACAGGGACATAATTTCCGGTTTCCTGATAATAATCATCTCGTGCTGCGGCACAGTCTGCGACTGCTGTGGCTTGAGGTACGCCCACTCCTAGCACGCCGCGTGAGGTGCAAGCTGCACCTGGGCCAATGCCAACTAACACTGCTGCTGCCCCTGCTTTCATCAAGTTGAGGGCAACTTCGTAGGTGACGCAGTTACCCAGCACGACCGGAATTGGCATTTGTTGGCAAAACTCTGCCAGGTCGAGCGGTGTGACCGCTTCGGGCGACAGGTGAGCGGTTGAAACGACGGTTGCCTGAATGAAGAACAAATCTGCTCCCGCCTTAGCGACAGCCGAGCCATACCGAGTTGCTCCAAGGGGAGTAGCACTGACCGCAGCGATGCCACCCTGTTGCTTGATTTCTTGAATTCGCCGTTCGATTAGTTCTGGCTTGACCGGTTCTGCATAAAGTTCTTGCATCAGCGGCACAAATTCGGTGGTGCCAACTGCGGCAATGCGATCGAGGATGGGGTTGGGGTCTTCGTAGCGAGTCTGAATTCCTTCCAGGTTGAGTACGCCCAGTGCGCCCATTTGCGAGAGCTGCACTGCCATCTGTACATCAACGACTCCATCCATTGCGCTGGCGATGATGGGAATTTCACGTTCAATTCCACCGATGCGCCAGCTAGTGTCTGCCAATTTTGGGTCTAGCGTTCGCTGTCCAGGGACGAGTGCGATTTCGTCAAACCCATATGCCCTACGGGCCGCTTTGCCCCTGCCAATTTGAATGTTCACGCTTTTAATTCTTCTATAACCCGTTAAGGCTAGACTATCAAATCTAGAACAAAATTAATGCAGCCTAACTATTAAAAACCGAGGGAACACCCTTCCAGGGGAACTCCCCAGTTCTATTCATTTGGCGATTGGAGGAATTGAGTTGAGTCTGACGCTGTACTTACTTCGACATGGGCAAACCGATTGCAGTCGCGCCAATTTGTTTTGTGGCTCGATTGACCCAGAGTTAACGCCCGAAGGAATGGAAATGGCTCAGGAGTTTGCGGCAGCTTACCGCAATACAGCTTGGGAAGCAGTTTTTGGTAGCCCAATGCGACGAACCCAGGCGACGGCTCAGCCACTTTGTGAGGCAATTGGGCAGTCTATTCAACTGCGAGATGGGTTGAAGGAGATTAATTACGGCAAGTGGGAGGGGCAGACGGTCGAGACAGTCAGACAGGATTATCATGATGACTATATTCGCTGGCTGGCTGACCCGGCGTGGAATCCACCCACCGGAGGGGAGGCAGCGATCGCCATTGCCAACCGTGCCCTGGGTGTCATTGAAGAAATCCAGCAACGCTATCCTCAGGGCAACGTCCTGATTGTTTCTCACAAGGCAACGATTCGGATTATTCTCTCTAGCCTTTTGGGAATTGACGTGGGGCGGTTCCGATATCGGTTGGGCTGTCCAGTGGGTTCGGTTAGCGTGGTTGAGTTTGGCTCTCACGGCCCATTAGTCAAGGCGGTTGCCGATCGCCTTCATCTGAGTGAACGGCTACGCAACCTACCGGGAACTTGAAGTAGGAACTTAAAGATGGCTCGCGTTTCGATTGTGATGCCAACCCTGAATGAGGCAAGCTGCTTGAGACGCACTTTGCGTCACCTGAGTTTGCTTGACCCACCCGCGGCAGAGGTGTTGATTATAGACGGGGGTAGTACGGATGAAACGTTAGCGATCGCTCGTCACACTCATCAAGCCTTCCCTCAGACAGAAATGCGTATTCTGTTAACGGAGCAGTGCGGGCGATCGCTGCAAATGAATCGAGGAGCAGAAGCCGCAACGGGCGACATTCTCTGCTTTTTACACGCGGATACCCTGGTTCCAGATGATTTAGTCACGGTGGTAACTGACACTCTGACCGATTCGACGGTTTCCTGTGGGGGGTTTATCTCTTTGATGGCTGGCACTCAGACAACTCGCTGGGGCGTATCACTGCACAACTATTTGAAAACATATTACGCGCCGCTGATTTTTCGTCCCCATTTGTTCCTGAAAGGGATGCGGCTGCTGTTTGGCGACCAAGTGATGTTTTGTCGGCGGGAGGATTTTTGGGCGTGTGGTGGCTTTGATGCAGCAATGCCGATTATGGAAGAGGCGGATTTGTGCTTGAAGCTGACGCAGCGTGGACGAATTCGGCAGGTCAATCGGGTGGTGCAATCGTGCGATCGCCGTGTAGCAAAATGGGGGACACTCAAAGCAACTGCGATTTATCTCTACATTGGGTTGCTCTGGGGCATTGGTGTTTCGCCTGCATACCTGAAGCAGTTCTATGAAGATGTTCGCTAGGTCACAAAACCACAAGAGTTTGATAGAGCCTAAACCCTAGGGCAAAAAATCATGAGGTGTGGATAAAAGCTTGAGTCATCTGTCTAAAAGCCCTGGTGATTTCAACCGATAGTCAGGATACTTAAACAAGGACTCTGCTGACCTTAAATAGAAACGGATTGTGGGAAACTTCGTTGGGAGCATCCCACCTTTGTGTTTTTATAGTGGGCGGAAAAGCGCAGGACAGGAGCAGGCAAAGCAGACGTGAGCAAAGCAGACGCAAGCAAGACGGGTGAGGGCAAGGCAGACATTTTGGTCGTGGATGACCATCCAGCCAATCTTCGGCTGCTCTCGGCGATGCTTGAGAAACAGGGATATCAGGTCAGGAAAGCACTCAGCGGACAGCTTGCTCTAGATTCTGTTGAGGCATCTCTGCCGGATATTGTTTTACTCGATGTCAATATGCCTCAGATGAGCGGTTACGAAGTTTGCGCCAAGCTAAAGGCAGCAGAACGGACTCGCGACCTACCGGTAATTTTCTTAAGTGCTGCTTCAGAGGCGCTCAATAAAATTTATGCGTTTGAGGTGGGAGGTACAGACTACATCACCAAGCCATTTCAGTTAGAGGATGTGCTGATTCGGGTAGAGAATCAGTTGACGATTCAGCGACAGAAGAGACAGCTTACCGAGCAAAATACTCGGCTTCAGCAAGAAATTCGCGATCGCCAACAGGCAGAAGCCGCCCTGCGACGCAGCGAAGCCCAGAACCAGGCTGTATTGGCAGCCATTCCCGACTTGATGTTTCGCGTTCGTCGAGACGGGGTTTATCTAGACTATTTCCCGGCTAAAGGGTTCCATGAACCACTATCGCCTGAGATGGAGCGGATTGGGCGAAAAATGATGGATGTGATTCCTACAGAAATGGCGCGGCGACAACAGCAGTATATGGAATTGGTGCTACAAACGGGCGAGATTGAGGTGTATGAGCAGCAGTATGAGGTAGATGGCAAACTCTTTGAGGAAGAGGTGCGCGTTGTTGTCAGCGGTGAAGATGAGGTGTTGTTTATCGTGCGGGATATTGGCGATCGCCGCCGCATTGAGCGAGCGCTTTATGAAGCTCAACGCAAATCTGAAACGTTGCTGCTGAACATTTTGCCTAAAATCATCGCGGATCAACTCAAGAAGAATCAAGACTCTGTGAATCAAGAGAATGGGGCGATCGCAGAACAGTTCAGCGAAGCCACAATTCTGTTTGCTGACATCGTTGACTTTACCTCTCAGGCGGCGCGGACTCGTCCAACGGACCTGGTGAATCTGCTCAACCAGATTTTTTCGACCTTTGACCAACTGGTCGAACAGCACGGCTTGGAGAAAATTAAGACAATTGGAGATGCTTACATGGCAGTGGGCGGGCTGCCAACTCCCAGAGATGACCACGCCGAGGCGATCGCGGATCTTGCCCTGGACATGCAGCAAGCGATTCAGCGGTTTCATCGAGATCAGGGTGAGCCGTTTCAACTGCGGATTGGCATCAACACAGGAGCTGTCGTCGCAGGTGTAATCGGCATCAAAAAGTTTAGCTATGACCTCTGGGGAGACACCGTCAACGTCGCTTCTCGGATGGAAACCCAGGGTGAAGCCGGAAAAATTCAGGTGACGGCAGAAACCTATCAGCACCTTCAGCACCGCTACCAGTTTGAAAAACGAGGGGCGATCGCCGTCAAGGGCAAGGGGGAGATGACGACCTACTGGCTTTTAGCCAAAGCTTCTAACGATGAGCCGTCAATAGCAGACGCAGAACTCACTGCACAAATAAATTAGGACGCAGCCCTATCGTTTGATCAGAGTTTGATTAATTTGATCGAGCAACTCTTTCATCGAAAGCGAGGGAGGGAGGACTTGAGCGGCGATCGCCTCCAGCACTTCGCCTATCGCCCCCATTTCAAACGGCTGGGGTTGACAGTTCCAAACCAGAATGGGCGGTTTAGTACCGACCTGAGCTAGAGTTTGCAGTGCTTTCAGCACCGACGGATGCGGTTCAGCATGACGCACGCACAACAGCAGCAGATCAACGCTCTGATGCTGGATTTGCTCTAACACCTCAGACCAGGAACGACTGATTGAGCTACGAAAGCCCGCTGCTTGAAAATATTGCATTGAGGCTTGCAGCCATTCTGCCGCGCGCTTAGCGCTGGGATCAGGTGCTGTCCCCTCTACCCAGTCAGACTGCGGCAATGAAACCCAGTCTTGCTGAAGTGCCGCCACATCAACAACCAAAACATGCGGTGCCCAGCTCATTCCAGCAGCGACCTGAATTACCTGAAGTAGTGCTGAGTCTGCATTTGAACTAGCTGTCTCATCTGGCAAAGGCGAAGCCAAACAAGGAAAAACTGTTAGCTCTGGCAGTTGGTTTGCAGCTTGCGTAATTTCTGCGGTGAGCGTTACCAGCGGCAGGGCTGCTAGAGCTGGATATTCACTCAACTGCCTGAGGTAGGTTATTGGATCAGAAATGGCTCCATCCAACAACACCACATTAGGCGTCCAAACTTTTGCCAGCAAATCTGCCTGGTCTAAGTCGTCCACTTCTAGCATCCGGCAGTTGTGAGGATGCAACAGGCTATTTAAGTGAGTCGCTAAATAATGCTCGGATCGGGCAGATAGCACCTGTCCACCTGCGTTCAGGTGCAGGATGGTTAGACTGGTGACTGCATCTTGTGGCTCAGACGCTTTGTGAGTTAGAGGCTTCAGGCTTTGCTCTAACGCATCAGGCTGAATCGGCAAGCTGAGAAAGCCATCTGCTCCATTGCGCTGAGCCTGAGTTTTTTCCAGATGACTGGCGGTCACAATAACGGGGATGTGGCGAGTTTCGGCATCCGATTTCAGCAGGGTCAGGACATCCCAACCAGTCAGCAGGGGCAAAGCCGGATTTAGAAAAACCGTCGCCGGCTGGAGCCGTCGCACTTTTTCTAGGGCTTCGGTGCCAGAGCGGGCGATCGCCACGCGATAGCCCAGCCCAGTCAACTGATGGGTCAAGTCTTTTAAAAAGCGGGGCACTACCTCAACCACCAGCATCAGACGATTGCTGTAAGTTTGGGCAAGCGGCTTGACCGACGATTGCGTTTCAGCTGCGGTTGCTTGAGGAGGGCTAGGCGGCAGCAAAATAGTAAATTGGCTCCCCTGCCCCTCAACGGAGGTGAATGTTACATCACCACCATGCAGTCGCGCTAGCCGCTGGGTCAATACGAGTCCCAGTCCGGTTCCTTCATATCGACGAGTTAGCGGATTTTCAAGCTGCTGAAACTTTTGGAAAATCAGGTGTTGCTTTTCATCGGGAATGCCAATTCCGGTATCCCACACAGTGAAGGCAATCCAACCTTCCCAGGCTTCCACGGTTAGCCCCACTTCGCCGCCCACTTCTGTGAACTTGAACGCATTGGAGAGGAGGTTGGTCAACATTTGCCGTAGCCGTAGCTCATCGGCAATCAAGGTTTCTAAACCGGGCTGCACGGTCAAGTCAAAATGAATTTCTGATGCTGAAGCGCTAATCTCCATGCCAGAGCTTTCTTCCCGGGGCTGCAACCGACGGGCTTGCTCATAAGCGCGATCGCACACCGTTTTAACATGAACTGGCTCTAACGTTAACTCCAGTTGTCCAGTTTCAATTCGAGTCAAATCCAGGATGCTATTAACAATTAGCACCAGATGTCTACCGCTCTGGTGGATTAGTTGCGCGTAGCGAGTCTGGCGATTGTTTAGCTCACCCAACGCCTGGTCTTTGAGCAGCGTTGATAGCCCTAAAACCGCGGTCAACGGCGTTTTTAGTTCGTGGCTAATGCAGGACAGAAACTCATCCTTGAGGCGGTTAAGCTGGACAAGATCTGCATTTTTAGCAGTTAGCTCTTTGGCTACCCGGTGCTGCTCGGTAGTGTCCTGAGCCATCACCAGCCATAGCTCCTGAGAATGGGCTTGAGCAGGATGATCTGGCTCAGCAGCGAAGTCAGATATCTCATGGGACTGGAAGCCAGACTGGGCACGACGGCGAGATTCCACCACCGACAAAAGAGCCGCCATGCTGAACTGTGCGTAAGTAGAGCGGTTTCCCAGCGGAATTTTGAGAAACTGCCAGGTTCGCTCCTGTCCGTCTTTCATGGGACAAGTACAGACACAGGTATCCAAGTCAGCCCCTAAATGACAAAAACTGAAGCGATCGCCCATCGCATCAATCGAATTGGCAACACTCCAAGTCCCGGACAGATGGGACCGCTGGGCTGCGCTGAGGAACCACGGAGGCTCAAAGGAAGATTCGGTAGAGAGAGCAGGTTGGCTACGCTGTAGCACAGGCGTAGCGACTTCCAGCAGTAAAGCGGCTTCTCGACCTACGCTGCTAGGGTCTTGCAGCTCACCGAGTTGTTCCCGCCAAGACAAGTTGCGAGCAACGACTTCCCCAGTGCTGGTTTGTAGCATCATGGGCAAGGGCAGTCGCTCTAGCAAATCAATCAACAGGTCAGCGGAAATTGACTCAGCAGAAATCGACTCAGCAAAGGTTGGCTCTGCTAAGGGCGATCGCTTTGGGTGCTCAAACGCGCTCGCCTTTTCATTTAGCGGACCCAGGCTTTTTTGAATCTCCGCCATCCCTAACGATCGTTCCTGCAAACTGGGCATGGGGTTTAGCACCAGAAACTTGAGCAGTTGCATTTGGTTTAACAGCCCCAGACAGTCGCCGGACTCGTCAATCAAGGCATATTGCCACTGCTCCAGGTCTTTCAGGTAAGGAGCAAGCTGGCTGATTGGCAAGTTTGCAGATAGCTCAACTAGCGGCTCATAGAGCGGCTGATCGACAAGAAAGGACAATTGCTGAAGGGTTTGCTGCCGAGGAGCGATCGCAGTCTCAGAGTAATCACGATCTACGCGATCTATAACTGTTGTCTCTTCAACTTCTGCAGTCTCTTTAGATAGAAAGTCTTTAAGGCAATGAAGGGTCAACGTTCCCACTAACCGCTGTCCATCGGTAACAATAACCCGCTCACAGCTAATTTGTTGAAATAACCCTAGCACCGCTGGCAGTCTGGCAGTTTGAGCGCAGACTGGCGTAGGTTGGATAAATTCCCTGACAGAAGCAACATACATGTATTACGAGAAAGCAGGCCCCAGTGAGAATTTTATCAACAAGCTAGCGATCCTAGCTCAATTATGGCCACATGACAGGAGAAGTAAAGACGTTTGCAATTACAATAAATGTTAAGTATTTTAATGCTGTTTAGCGATCGCCCAGTTTTCGCTAGGATTCTTGACAAGTCTACTTATCTCACTATCAGCTCAGCTTTATAGTTCTTCTTCAGTTATTGTCCTTTTTGCAGTTATAGCTTTGCGTCCTCAACTGTTCATTTGTTGCCTGATCTCTTCTGATGCACTAGCGCAATCCCTCAAGCATTCTCTTCAGCGAGACTCGTTTGAGGGTGCGTTAAGTGGACAGTACAGCCTGACTCAATTTGCGGTTGAGACTGAATTCCTCAGTTTTATTGAGCGAGAAAAGCAGTTGGACTGTTTAATTCTGCAAGATACTGCAAAGCTTTTGGCAACACTTGGACATTTGAGAGAACGGGCCATCTTCCTGCCAACGGTGATTTTAGACTCAGTCACCCCGTCGTCTGTCCAAGACTCACCTATCTTGGCAGAAGCTGATCTGTCAGATCTGGCTGCTCTCTACCATACGGCTGTCCTGAGAACATCAGTTGATCAGCTGCATCAGATCGACCAAACCATTGATCGAGCGATTGATCAATTCTTGACGCTATCGCTTTCTTGCCCGCTCCCTGAACAGGACTCAACCCCTGGCTCCTTGGCAGCCCTGACTACCCACACGTCTCTCGTTGCGCAACAAAAACGCCTGTCTGACAAACTGAAGGAACGGCTAGGATACCTCGGTGTGTACTACAAAAGGAATCCCCAAAACTTTCTCCGACACTTGTCCTCATCTGAGCGAAAAGAGCTAATCCAGCAGCTTAAGGAAGATTATCGGGAAATTGTCTTGAATTATTTTGCCCGAGAAGACAATCTCAACGAGAGAATTGATAATTTTGTCAATGTGGCTTTTTTCGCTGACATTTCAGTCTCGACCATTGTAGAAATGCACATGGAATTGATGGACGAATTCTCTAAACAGCTACAGCTAGAAGGACGCAGTGATGATATCTTGCTGGACTATCGGCTGACCCTGATCGATGCGATCGCCCATCTCTGTGAAATGTATCGTCGCTCCATTCCTAGAGAGTCTTGAAAACTCTGATAAGCGATCGCCATCAGCATTTACAATCCTCATTGTCGTCTCGTCAAAAAACCGAATTCCTCATCGGAGATCCATGAGCCCACTGAAAAAGACTTACATTTTGAAGCTTTACGTCGCTGGGAACACCCCCAACTCGATTCGTGCTTTAAAGACTTTGAACAACATTTTGGAAAAAGAATTTCAGGGTGTGTATGCGCTCAAGGTGATCGACGTTCTCAAAAATCCTCAGCTTGCTGAAGAAGACAAGATTCTCGCGACCCCAACCCTATCCAAAATCCTGCCTCCGCCCGTGCGAAAGATCATCGGAGACTTATCGGATCGCGAGAAAGTTTTAATCGGACTAGACCTTTTGTACGACGAATTGCGAGAAGATGAACGGGAAGAACAGTAGTTCAATCCAAAAACCTTATCCATCCCACATCCCACATCCCACCGCACATTTCACACCATTGAACTAAATTTAAAAACTCTTTTGGTAAGCTGTTGACAGATTTATGAATAAAGCTAATCAAACTGGGCAAGCCATTGAATCGACCTCAGCAGGTATCCAGAAGATTCGTACCCTAATTGAAGGCTTTGATGATATTAGTCACGGCGGTCTGCCAGTTGGTAGAACTACTCTAGTCAGCGGCACCTCTGGAACTGGAAAGACCCTGATTGCCGTCCAATTTCTCTACAACGGCATCACTCACTTTGATGAAGCTGGGGTATTTGTCACGTTTGAAGAATCTCCGGCTGATATCATCAAAAACGCTCACAGCTTTGGCTGGAATTTGCAGCAGCTAATCGATCAGGGCAAGCTGTTTATCCTGGATGCTTCCCCTGATCCCGAAGGGCAAGACGTAGTCGGCAACTTTGACCTATCTGCGTTGATCGAGCGAATTCAGTACGCGATTCGTAAATACAAAGCTAAACGAGTTTCGATTGACTCCGTTACGGCGGTCTTTCAGCAATACGATGCAGCTTCAGTCGTGCGACGCGAAATTTTTCGGCTGGTGGCTCGCCTTAAGCAGATGAATGCCACAACGATCATGACCACGGAGCGAGTCGAGGAATACGGCCCGGTTGCCCGCTTTGGCGTTGAGGAATTTGTCTCTGATAACGTGGCGATCGTCCGCAATGTGCTGGAGGGAGAACGCCGTCGCCGCACGATCGAAATTCTCAAACTGCGTGGCACAACCCACATGAAGGGCGAATATCCCTTCACCATCACCAATGATGGCATCAACATCTTCCCACTCGGAGCCATGCGCTTAACACAGCGATCGTCCAACGTCCGCGTTTCCTCTGGCGTAAAGACGCTGGACGAAATGTGTGGTGGCGGCTTTTTCAAAGATTCGATCATCCTGGCAACGGGAGCGACAGGTACAGGCAAAACGATGCTGGTCAGCAAGTTTTTGCAAGATGCGTGCAGGATTGGCGAACGCGCTTTGCTATTTGCCTATGAAGAATCTCGCGCCCAGCTTTCCCGCAACGCCTATTCCTGGGGGATTGACTTTGAGGAACTGGAGCAAAAGGGCTTGCTGAGAATTCTCTGTGCTTATCCAGAGTCAGCGGGTTTAGAAGACCATTTGCAGATTATCAAGTCTGAAATTGCCCAGTTTAAGCCGTCTCGAATTGCGATCGATTCGCTTTCTGCCCTGGCGCGGGGTGTAAGTAACAATGCATTTCGTCAGTTTGTCATTGGCGTGACGGGCTTCGCTAAGCAGGAAGAAATTACAGGGTTCTTCACCAACACGACCGACCAGTTTATGGGATCGAACTCCATTACCGATTCCCATATTTCTACAATCACCGACACAATTTTGATGTTGCAATATGTCGAGATTCGCGGCGAAATGGCACGAGCCCTGAATGTCTTTAAGATGCGCGGTTCCTGGCACGATAAGGGCATTCGAGAATACACGATCAGCGCTCAAGGTCCACAAATCAAAGAATCCTTCCGCAACTTTGAAGGAATCATCAGTGGCTCCCCCACTCGCATCGCAGTTGATGAGAAGAATGAGCTTTCGCGGATCGTACGCGGCTTCCAAGAAAAATCTGACGACGATGCCTAACCCGTAGAGTGGGCAGTACTCACCTTATAATCTTGTTCCCAGGTAAAACTCGGGAGGCATTGCTGATCTGAGGTATGAATTTCGTAGAGTAATGGCAATGCCATGACCCTGCAGAGGGAATTGAGATCCGTGAATCATGCCCGCATTCAGTAACGCCAAACCTAGAAATGTCTATAGTAAGGCTTTGCCTCATAAAGAGTACAAGAAGCAGAGCCTTTGGTTGGCACTACGAGACTGAGCCTCGTAACGAGGAGAGCTGGAGGATTCAAGGGCTTTCCATGAAGGTTTGGACTCTGCCGCTGGGGTCGAGAACAATGCGAATTTGGGGATTGCTACCATTCTCAACGGGAGAGACAAAGGGTTCACCAGGAAGGGGCATTCCGGTGCGATCGATATAGTCCCCAGCAGCCCGCCCGAGGGGAATAATTCGCTGAATTGTACCGTCAGCGCTTAATTGCAGTCGATATTCCAGTGTTTGGTCGAGGCTTTCGGGCGGTTGCCAGCGTTCCTGGAAAAAGGCGCGGGCTTCTGCAACTTGGGGAATGGTGTCAAAGGCAGTGCTGCCTGGGTTGGGGCGATCGCCTCCTCCTTCATCCGACGGTGCAGCCTCCGACGAAGCAAATGCGTCCCCTTGCCCTGACGAAGATCGCGCTGCGCTCGAAGGCGCATCTGCCGCTTCTGATTCCGTTGGAACTTGCAGTTCAGATGGATTGCTGCCTGTTCCGGGTGCATCCGATCGCTGCTGGGAAGGGGCGATCGCTATATCGGGGAGATTGGTAGGAGCGCTGGAAGTGTTAGGGACAGGAGCATTCGGCGTAGGGGTACGAGGTACCCCTACTGATGGCAACCCGGTACCTGGTGAAGGGAGAGTATTAGCATTGGGCGGCGGTAGCGGAATATCGAGCGGTTGAGAGTTAGGAGGGGTTGTGTCTTTACCAGACGGAAGAGGGGTAAGCGCAATGTCTTGTGGATCTTCGCTAAAGGTACCTTCTGCGGTTTGGATTTCGTTCGTGTCTTCGTTAGAAGCAGTAATCGTAGGCTGTCCAGCGTAAGGATCGACAAAGCGAATGATCGACGCTGTTACCCCAACTGCCAACACTAGGACAGCGGCAACCTTTGCCCAGGCAGGCGTAGCGTTAAGCCAAGTGGGACGGTTAAGCGTGGGGAGAGCGATCGCCTCCGCACTGTACTCATCCAAGGCATTTGCCAAATCAAATAGCTGCAAAGCGCTCAGCCGCACTACATTTGACTCACCTGTGGACAATTCACCCAAGCAAAGGTCGTGGGACAGCAAGCCCTTTGGCTTGAGATAAATCTCAGTTGCGCTCCCAGTTGCACCAGCACCATTACCCTCCTCAGGTTGCATTACTGCTGTACCGTTTCCTAGCCTACTAGAAGCAGCACCCGGCAAAGACTCTAGCTGGTCAAAGGATGCCAACAGGGGAGGAGATTGCCCTGGCGTAGGAGCGGTACCTAAAACATTTTGCACATAGCGCTCGACTGCTTCACACAGTGCTTCTAACTGAGCGCGATCGCCTGTAATCTGTACCTGCTCTTCTGGCGGTAAGCGTGGGTCATCAAAGCTAAGCTGAAACCGCAACTGCTTCAACACAGGGCGACCTGCCCAGCGAGACAGAGGCGACCCTTTTGCCGCAATTTCCAGTGTGCAGGTAGGGGGAGTATATCGACGCAAAACGGAGTTGGGCAAAGACATGGTTAAGGAAGAGAGGTTTGGCTTTCTTCTAAAGACACACGGATAGATCCACAGGTGAACAGAAGCAAGCTGTTTTGTGGAAGCAAGAATACGACTCAATCACCGAAATTATAAGGATACTGCTGAGATAAAGCTTCGTCTCTGCGGTATATAAAGCTCATAGCTCTGGCTTTGAAGGATGAACTGGCGCGACACCAGTGCGATCGAGCAGTGCCATCCAAAGCCGCCGAGAGCCATTAGGAGCGCTATAAAACAACAGATCAATCAGCAGTTTCAGCGCCAGGTGAGTCAACTGGTCGGGCGGTGTGTTTTCGCCGTCTTCCATCCGTTCCTGGTAGGCATTGCTGAAATTATCGAGGTAATCCCCCAATAGCGCAGCCTGGTGAGGTTCACGGTTTTGTTCAGCAAGTTGTTCTAATAGCCCCACTGCACGGCGAATTAGCTCTTGATGCTGGTTTGCCAGACGACAGGCAATCAAGACAAGCGATCGCGCCTCATCTACATCCAACCGCTTACGTCCCTGCCCCTTTCGCAAAGGGCTAGACTGCCTCAACCGCCACAGCGAAACGCGATCTGCCACGACATCTGCCAGGTTTAGCTCTGCCGCCGTTCGCAACATTGCTTCAGAGCCAATTCCGGCTAACGCCTCCAGCGCCAGCAACACCAAATCCAGTTGGGCTTTGATGTTGTCCAACTGAATCGGGTCTGGCTGAATGCCTGAAGTTAGCTCCTCCCAGGCAGCATTTGAATTGGGTGACTTAACGGTAGAAGGCATAAGTCTAAGTTACGGCACGAGACAAAGTTTGGCGGAGCAGTTACAGGACTTGAAACAAGACTACTTAACTCTAGAGTAAGTTTCTTTCTACCCTAAAAGTTGGTTATTTCCGATACATCCCCCAATGGGACAGCTTCTGCAATAACAAATCATTTGCGCCTTAAATAATCTATTAGCCCATCTGCTAGAGCAATCTTATTAAGCGGTTTTTACGGAAAAACTACTAACTTACCTTATGGTGTTCATGCCAGTGTTTAGCAATGTCAATCCGACGGCAAAGCCACACTCGTTCATGCCTTTGCACATAGTCCAAAAACCGTGTCATTGCCAGCGCTCTACCCGGTCTGCCGACGAGCCGACAATGGAGTCCAACGCTCATCATTTTGGGTGCTGTTTCACCCTCAGCATAAAGACAATCAAAGGCATCACGCAAATAGGCAAAAAACTGGTCACCAGAGTTAAACCCCTGTGGGGTAGCAAACCGCATGTCATTGTTATCTAACGTGTAGGGAATCACTAGGTGGGGCTTGTCATATTCCTGTACCCAGTAGGGCAAGTCATCGGCATAACTATCAGAGTCATAAAGAAAGCCACCCTCCTCCACAACCAGGCGGCGCGTATGGGGACTGTTGCGCCCTAAGTACCAACCCAGGGGACGACTGCCTGTGACTTGAGTGTGGAGGGCGATCGCCTTTTCCAAGTGCTCTCGCTCTGCCGCTTCCCCAAAATACTTGTAGTCAATCCAGCGATAGCCGTGACTGGCAATTTCCCAATCTGCTTCCAGCATGGCAGCCACCGCTTCTGGATTTCGTTCTAGCGCCATCGCCACTCCATAGACAGTGATCGGAATGCCTCGCTCCACAAATAAGCGGTGCAAGCGCCAGAATCCAGCCCGACCGCCGTAATCGTAGCAAGACTCCATATTCATGTGGCGCAATCCTTGCAAAGGAACTGCCCCAACGATTTCAGACAGAAAAGTTTCTGAAGCCTGATCGCCGTGCAGAATGCAATTCTCTCCCCCTTCCTCATAATTAATCACAAACTGCACGGCAATCCGGGCGTGATTGGGCCACTGTGGGTCAGGAGGGGTCTGTCCATACCCAATCAGGTCTCGCGGATACGGTGGGGTCATAAGGTTGAAGTTGCCTATTTTGTCCAGATTCTTGAGGGGTTAACATCCTGGCTACCCAAGACGCTGAATACGTCCGTCAAAGACATTACCTTAATATCGCTACCGGCTAAGATACTGTATCTACAGACAAAATTCAGGCATTGCTTCACGTCTATGACCTCCCCTAACAAGCGAGTTTTCATTTGTGGTTCTGCGCTGCGAGGGCAACCTGACCACCAAAATCTCCAGTCTGCTGAGTTTATTCGTCCAGCAAAAACTCAACCGATTTATCGGCTCCATGCGGCTGAGAATGGCTGGCATCCCGCGATCTATGAGGTGACAGAGGGCGGTATTTCGATTCCGGGTGAGGTATATGAACTCACTCAGGAGCAGTATGAATATCTGTTAGCCAATGAGCCACCCCATATGTATCCCGGTGATGTGATGTTGGAGGATGGGGAAGTTTCGACGGCAATGCTTTACCCGCGTGAGTTAGTAGAGCAGCACAACTGGATTGATATCTCTGATTATGGAGGTTGGGCAGCTTACAAGGCGGCTGTAGTGAGTTAGCTGCAATCTACAAAAATCTCCGGCAGGGGCAAACGATCGTTTGCCCCTGCCGGAGGTTCTCCTATTAAATTTTTAATTTGTATATCGGTGTTTCCACAACGAGCTCGGCTTACATTCTGCCGTTCTGCATAACCTGCTGAAGGTGCTGACGAATCTCTTGTGCCTGCTGTTGGTCAGAATCCCGTAGCTTTTGGAATAGCTCCACACAGGGCTGCGAGTCCATGCTTTGAGCATCCTGAATGTAGGTTTCGTAAGCTTTTACTGCTTCGGCTTTATTTTGCAAAGCTGTAATCAGGTCATACTCTAGATTGCTGACGGCTCGGTTTTGGCTACTTTGGGTATTAACCATTGGTTTCACCTCTGTGAATGTTCAATCTCACAGTGACTCACCTTTAGGGACAATTCATCTGCCCAAAAGCGTAGGGGTTGTAACTGATTAAAGTAGTCCCCCGTCGCCCCAAGACATATCAGAGATGTCCCAGCTTTTCAGGTCGGTTGGTGGGCGATCGCTACTCCACGCCCACCAGGAAACACCGCAGGTACAGAGATAAAACTCCTGCCACCTTTTACGATGTTCTTCGGTAAAAACGGGCGATCGCCGATTAATCCAAACCTTTTCTGCTTCTACACAAGCGGTGCGGCAGGTCGGGCAAGAAAATTCGTGAACGTGAACAGCTGAATTTGTCCAGTCAGGTGGAATTGGAGCAAACGCATCCATGAACTAAAACTGAATAGCATCTGCTACCCATTATTAACGGTTTGTTTACGAATCGGGTGAGCTAAATAACTGTAGAAACCCAATCAGAATCTCAAATCTAGGTAAAAGGACAGTTTTCTAGTTTAATTGAGAACATTCACTGTGCCAGAATTTCCACCTTTAGGTACTGTCTGGGATGAAATTCGTAGTAAAACTAGAGCAAAACTGAAAGCTATAGTCTTTCAATCTTCTTTCAATCTTGAAGTTCTCAGTTTTACATTGCCTGCTCATTCAAGGCTAGAGTTCAAGTCTCGGATAATCTTGTAGCCTCACCTCTCCACAGGAAGGATGACCTCTATGACAGACAATCTTCTCATTCTTAGGGTAATCTCCCTGATTGGGATCTTTGTATTGTGTGCGATCGCCTGGTTATTTTCTGAAAATCGCAGTTTCAAGGTCTTCCCGTGGCGACTGGTGATCATGGGAATTCTCTTGCAGCTTGTTCTGGGCTTTCTAGTCTTTCAGTTTCCACTCACCCGGCTTATTCTTCAGGGCTTTAGCAACCTCCTCAACGTCGTGCTAGATGCAGCCGACTACGGAGCGCAATTTGTGTTTGGTCGAAACTTGGTGCCAGAGCCACCTCGCAATAACCCAATTCAACCCATTTTGCTTTCACCGCTTGCTGCGGGCGGCGTTTGTGCGCCCAATACAGCCGGAGAAGTCATTCCTGGATTTTGTGGTATCAGACTTGGCTATGTTTTTGCCTTTCGGGCTTTGCCCGCAGTTATCTTCTTCTCTGGTTTTGTAGGCTTGCTCTACAACTTGGGGGTTATTCAATTTATTACTAATATTTTTGCCAAAATCTTTTACTCGGTGATGCGGCTGAGTGGTGCCGAAGCTCTAAGCGGTGCCGCCAATATTTTTGTTGGAATTGAAGCGGCGATCGTTGTTAAACCGTTTCTGCCCAAAATGACGCGCAGTGAGCTTTGTGCCATTCTTGCCTGTTGCTTTGGCACAGCCGCTTCATCAACCCTGGCGATTTACGTCAACTTCCTCAGACCTGTCTTCCCCAACATTTTGGGACACCTGGTTTCGGCGTCCATCATGGCAATTCCTGCCTGCTTTGTCCTATCAAAGATTCTGGTGCCAGAGACAGAAATTCCTCTGACGGCAGGTGGTATTCCAGATGAACGGGCTTTGAGACATAGTCCTGACCCAGTAGATGAGCGGGTCGAGGAAGCCGACTTTCAAGATGCCCCTAGGGAAACGGTTGCTGGAGAATCGATTGAGCGTGTTAGCCCCTTGGACGCCGCCATTTTAGGTGCGTTAGATGGAGTCAGAATGGCAGTTTCGATCGCCGCTGTCCTGATTCTGATTCTGGGACTGGTTTATCTGGTCAATCAACTTTTTGTTGGATTGGCAAGTTTGCAGGAGTCTGAGATTGCTGCCTTACAACCGATTGGTCGCTTCTTTAGCGTTGTCTCTTTGGCGAATATTTTAGGCGCTTTGTTTTTGCCACTGACGGCGCTAACAGGCGTCTCTCTCAGTTGGCAAGAGCTATGGGAATCCTCGGTGATCATCGGGCGACGCTTGTTTGAAACTGCTATCCCGCCTTATCAAGCTTTGGGTGCAGCAGCAGCTTTGCCGGTAGGCGAAAGAATCATTAGCGATCGCGCTGTCCTGATTGTCAGTTATGCCCTATCCGGTTTTGCTCACCTGGCTTCAGTTGGCATCTTTGTAGGCGGCACAACCGCCCTAATTCCCTCTCGCCGCAAAGACATTTCAGAACTCGGCTGGAAAGCTCTGTTTATTGGGACGTTGGCAACCCTAATGATCGCCTGCGTCGCTGGTGTTTTTGACACGGGTGATTATTCTGGCATTCTAGGCGCACCTGCCCCTGAAGCGGCTCCCCTAACTGCTCCGTCGCCCAGCCCTGAAGAAACACCAGAGGAAAGCCTGGAGGAAGAAAGCCCAGATGCCTCTCCTGTCCCAACTGAAGCAGAATCACCTGAGGCAGAAATTCCCTCCCCTAGCCCGACAGTTTCTCCTAGCCCAACCGCTCCTGCTGGTCAGGCTCCTGCTGGTCAGTCTGCTCCATCTACCGCCCCAACAACTAGCCCTTCTCCGGTAGATAGCCCAACTCCATCACTACGGACTTCACCATCTCCGTCTCCTTCACCGACTCGTTGATGGACTGGAATTTTGGGTTGTAGTCAACCGAAGCTGATGAGAGAGGGGGCGATCGCCCCCTCTCTCATCAAACTAAAAAGAGCTCTCGAATTCCGGCACTGCCGATCTCTACCGCCAAAGCCGCCAACAAAAAACCCAAAATCTTGGTAACAATAATTGCGCCTTCAGCCCCCATCCATTTATCAATTCGGGAAGACTGACGCACAATGAACCAGGTGACAGCCATTGCCGCCACGATTCCCGCTACTACGCTTAACTGAGCCGCCTGCGACTCCGACATCATCAGCATCACTGTTGTCAGTGTTCCTGGCCCTGCCAGTAGCGGCAATGCTAACGGCGTAATCGCAACGTCTCGCCCCTGCTCTATCACAGGCTCATCCATCTCGCCTTTCAGCATATCCAGCGCCACCAGCAGCAGCAGCAAACCTCCCGCAACTTGCAAAGAGGCAATGCTGATATGCAGATAATCCAAAATCGCTTGTCCTGCAAAAGCAAATCCCAGAATTACGGCAGTAGCGACGAACGTAGCGCGATCGACAACCCGATTTCTTTCATCTATTTCCATTCCCTTAGTAAGCGCCAAAAAAATCGGTGCATTACCCAGTGCATCTGCCAGCACAAAAACCGCGACAAAAGTTCTAACCAGAATTGAGATGTCCACAGATAGAAGCTCAAGGAATTTCCCCTCAACAGTATCTTGAGTGCTGCCAGATTGCCATCCATTCAGCAGAAGAAAATCCGAAAGGCTCTGCCAATTCTATTTCAGTAAACCTCAGCCTGAATAAATAGATTTTTGACAAATTTTATACAGACTTTTATCTCTATTGATGAATTTCGATCCTTTGTAATCTAGATAACATTACAGGTATGGAGAAGGACGGCTACTGCCTATCCCTAATTCCCACCCAACAGGCTTTTGTCGTTTTTTGCTAAGAGGCTTTCAATATGAAACGTTTATTAATCAGCAGTCTTTCACTTCTACTACTGGGAACTGCGGTCATACCCGTAGCTCAAGCACAGTCCCAGTCAGGTCAGTCAAGTCCAGACAGCATGCAGCAAAACCAAATGGATCAGGAGAGCCTAGAGAACTCAAACCAGAATCAGCGCGCTACTCCTTACGAGGACGGATCACCAGCCTCAGTTGAAATTCAGCAAGACAACTCTTCTGAAAATCAGCAAAACAACTCTTCTCAAGATAGCTCCCAACCTGCTGCTAACGAAGGCAATCAAAACACCTATGCAGCTACAGGAAACTTTGTTAGCCAGTATGAGCCCACACCTTTTGAGATTGTCAGTCTTGCCCGTCAAGGGTACCTACAGAATCAAGGCATTCCCAGCTACGCTACACTAACCGACAACTACCGAACGCGCGATACCACTCCAGAAGACATTGTTCAAGCTGCGGTTGATGCAGGGCGCTTACCTGCTAGCCGAGTTGACGATGCTGCCTACACTTATGGAGTTCTTACTCAGTTGAGAGGGTTAGACCGCAATTTCCGGGATTAATTTAGCTGTTGAAGCTATAACAATGGGGTGGGCAATGCTCACCCCATTATTAATGAAAGTTCTACAATCTTGTACAACTACCGACTCGCAGTAGTCGGCATTCCTAAAATGTCCTCAATCCGAGGCATTTCCTCTAGGGGAATTACCCGACCTTCATCTTCAAAACCAGCAATCTGGTCAAAGTTGAGGTAGCGATATAGGTCGCCCGCAAAAGGATTCAGCTTGTTCGCCACAATGTTCGTGTATTCCTCTACTGTGGGAATACGTCCCAACAAGGCACAAGCGGCGGCAAGCTCAGCAGAACCAAGGTAAACCCGTGCATCCTTACCCATACGGTTATTGAAGTTGCGAGTTGAAGTCGAAAAAACAGTTGTGCCGTCTTCAACTCGTGCCTGATTCCCCATGCAAAGCGAACACCCTGGCATTTCAGTTCGGGCTTTTACTGCTTCAAAGGTTTCGTAAATTCCCTCTTTGCGAAGTTGGCTTTCATCCATACGAGTTGGAGGGCAAATCCATAGCCGACCATTAACCGCAGGTTGAGCTTCTAGCACTTTTGCTGCTGCCCGATAATGCCCGATATTTGTCATACAGGAGCCGATGAAGACCTCCTGAACTGGGTCACCTGCCACCTCTGACAGCAACTTTACGTTGTCTGGATCGTTGGGGGCCGCTACGATGGGCTCTTTGATCTGGTTCAGGTCGATTTCAATAATCTCAGCGTATTCTGCATCAGCGTCAGCTTCCATTAGTACCGGATTTGCCAGCCACGCTTCCATCTTGGCGACTCGACGCAGAATGGTGCGGGCATCCTGATAGCCCCGTGCCACCATATTCTTCAGTAAGGCAACGTTTGAGCGGATGTATTCTGCTACCGTGTCAGGACTGAGTTTAATCGTGCATCCAGCGCAAGACCGTTCGGCAGTTGCGTCGGTTAGCTCGAAGGCTTGCTCTAGCTTCAGATTGGGCAACCCTTCGATTTCCATAATGCGTCCAGAGAAGATATTTTTCTTGTTTTGCTTCTCGACGGTAAGCAACCCTTTCTGCATTGCCACATAGGGAATGGCGTTAACTAGATCCCGCAGGGTTACGCCAGGTTGAAGTTCGCCCTTAAACCGAACGAGGACAGATTCGGGCATGTCTAAGGGCATTACACCCAGAGCAGCAGCAAAGGCAACTAGTCCTGACCCGGCAGGGAAAGAAATACCAAGCGGGAATCGGGTATGAGAGTCGCCACCTGTCCCTACAGTGTCGGGTAACAGCATTCGATTGAGCCATGAGTGAATGATGCCGTCACCAGGACGTAGGGCAACGCCCCCTCGCGCGGCAAAGAAATCAGGCAGATCTTTGTGGGTCAGCAAATCGACGGGTTTAGGATAGGCAGCAGTGTGACAAAAGCTTTGCATGACTAGGTCAGCACTGAACCCTAAACAGGCAAGCTCTTTTAGCTCGTCGCGAGTCATAGGACCAGTAGTGTCTTGGGAACCTACAGTTGTCATCAACGGTTCGCAAGATGTGCCTGGACGGACGCCAGGTAGACCACATGCTTTGCCAACCATCTTTTGCGCCAGGGTGAAGCCCTTACTGGAGCTTGCCGGAATGCTGGGGCGGGTAAACACTGGGCTTAGCTCTAGTCCCAACCCAGTTCGAACTTTGTCGGTAAGAGTGCGTCCGATCAGCAGTGGAATACGTCCACCTGCACGAACTTCGTCCAGAATTGTCTCTGGCTTGAGTTTGAATGTAGAAATTACTTCTCCAGCTTCATTGGTGATTTCGCTTTTATAAGGATGGATCGTGATCACCATGCCTGTTTCCATTTGGCTGACGTCACACTCGATGGGCAATGCACCCGAGTCTTCAGCAGTGTTAAAGAAGATGGGAGCGATCGCCCCTCCCAGGATAAATCCACCCGATCGCTTATTCGGCACAAACGGAATGTCTTGCCCAATGTGCCATAGAACCGAGTTTATCGCCGACTTACGGGAAGAACCTGTACCCACGACATCGCCCACGTAGGCAACCGGATGTCCCTTTTGCTTTAGCTCAGCAAGGGTTTCCAACCCACCGGGCATTCGTGATTCCAGCATTGCCAGCGCATGAAGCGGAATGTCAGGACGAGTCGTCGCGTGAACGGCAGGAGAAAGGTCATCTGTATTGGTTTCTCCAGGTACCTTAAAAACCGTGACAGTAATTGCTTCGGGCAAAGATGGGCGACTGGTAAACCAATCTGCTGCTGCCCATGAATCGAGCACTTGCTTAGCATAAGAATTGCTTTCGGCTAGCTCCTCCACATCATGGAAAGCATCGTAAACCAGTAGGGTTTTGCTCAGGGCGATCGCTGCCGCTCCTGCAATCTCAGCATCTTCTACCTTCAACAAATCAATTAACGATTGCACGTTATAGCCACCCATCATCGTTTCCAGCAGTTCCACTGCCTGCACCGGAGAAACGAGCGGACTAGTCGCTTCACCCTTGGCGATCGCTGTTAAAAATGCCGCCTTCACATACGCCGCCTGATCAACCCCCGGAGGAATGCGATCGCGCAGCAGTTCCAGCAGTGTTTCTGCCTCATCTGCCGGTGGAGACTTTAGTAATTCACATAGCTCGGCTGTTTGTTCAGCAGTCAACGGTAACGGTGGAATACCCAGCGCCGCTCTCTCTGCAACTTGTTGACGGTAAGATTCCAGCATTTCAAGATTCTCCAGACACGATTAAGACATCAAAAATAGTTGAAATTTTTTAGGCTGCAATTCGGTTCGCAGCAGTTAAACTCCAGCACTTGCTGCCCGTTCCGCTCTACCTCACCGCCCCTGCCTCAACTTCATCATTTTTAATCTCAAGCATATATTCCTACGGTAACGTGCTGCACCATTGACTGGGATTGCAGCCAGATTTACGTTTTTTGCGATCGCACAGCTTCAATCCACCCGCATCTGGCAGAATTTTGGCAGAGCGTAATAGAATAAGATTCATTCTCAAAAAGAAATTGAGATCATTCTCGTTTTGCGTTACCCCCCAAACCTGTTAAAGGAGATCTGCGTCATGCACCCAATTTTGCGTCGGCTGCTGATTGCCCTGCTACTACTACCCGTTGCCGCTGGATGTAGTACATCTGCTCCTGATGCTCAATCACCAGATGTCACTACTGAAGCTTCAGATGAAAAACTGCAAGTTCTGGCAACATTCTTGCCGATGTATCTATTTACAAAAGCGGTAACTGGAGATGCAGCAGATGTGGAAGTCTTAATCCAGCCTGGAACAGAGGTGCATGAATATCAGTCCACCCCCGACGATGTGCGAGCGATCGCCGAAGCAGACGTGCTGGTACAAAACGGCTTGAGCATGGAAGAGTTCCTAGACAGCACAATTAATAGCGCTCAAAATGCCGAACTGGTTGTAATCAACGCCAGCGAAAACATCGACCCAGTTGGAGAATTATCTCCAGTTGTTTTTCCGGGTGGAGAAGTTGAGGAAGCACACGGGCATAACGAAGATGAACACGGTCACGATGAGGAGGCTGCAACAACTAGCGAAGAACATGCAGAGGATGAACAGGCTCACGAAGCTGAATCATCGGGGGAAACTCACACTCATGCTGAAAATCCTCATGTCTGGCTTGATCCCGTACTGGCTATTCAACAGGTGGAAACCATTCGAGATGGTTTAGTTGAAGCAGACCCCAACAATGCCGAAATCTACGAGGCAAACGCAACCGCTTATGTTGAGGAATTGCAGGCACTAAATGCTGAATTTGAGCAGCGCTTGGGAACCTATAGCGATCGCACCTTCATTAGCTTTCACGACGCTTTCCCCTACCTGGCGCAGCGGTATAATTTACAACAGGTGGCGATCGTTGCGATTCCTGAAGACAGCCTTTCCCCTACAGACATTCAGCGGACTGTTGAAGTCGTAAAAGAATATGATGTCAAAGCCTTATTTGGTGAACCAGGAGTGGATAATAGACTACTGCAAAGCCTTTCTCAAGATTTAGGTATAGAATTGCAGACTTTAGATTCCCTAGAGTCTGGTGAACTAGACCCGCAGTACTACTTCACTGCAATGAGCGAAAACCTGAAAATCCTCGAAACTGCGTTTCAATGAATTTCAATGAATTGGTGTGATGAACTCTGACCCCCCTGATGCTGCGATCGCCCCAAGCTCCCACCCCAAGGAAATTACACCTGTTCTCAAAGTTGAAAACCTGACTGTTTACCAGGGAACTTACGCCGCCGTTGAAGACGTTTCCTTTGAGCTTCCGGTAGGCACCAATACTGCGATTGTCGGGCCCAACGGTGCAGGTAAAAGTACTCTGGTTCAAGCCATTTTAGGCTTATTGCCATTTGAAGGCGCGGTTCAAATCTTGGGATGTCCGCTCAGTCGTCTGGGTAATTTGCGTTACCAGATTGGCTACATCCCTCAAAACTTTGTATTTGACCGGGGCTTTCCCCTATCTGTAAGTGAGTTAGTTGGCTTGGGCTGGGTTGATCATAATCTGAGCAATTCAGCTCAACTGCCCGTTTTTCCTCAGTGGCGAATTACCTTACCCTGGAAAACTAACCCTAGAAAAGCACCTGCGATCGCCCAAGCAATGGAGCGAGTCGATATCTATCACCTTCGCAATCGAGCGATCGGTAACCTTAGCGGTGGGCAACTCAAACGAGTTTTATTAGCCCATTGTCTGGTCATGTCTCGACGGCTCCTAGTCCTTGACGAAGCACTGGCAGGCGTAGACTTGCAGGGAGAAGCAGACTTTTACACTCTGCTCAATCAGCTCAAGCGAGAACATGGTTGGACAGTGCTGCAAGTCTCCCACGATCTAGACATGGTAAGCCACCACTGCGATCGCGTCCTCTGTCTCAACCGTCACCTCGTCTGCCAAGGGCAGCCCGAAGAAGCCCTCTCCCCCCAAAATCTGCTAGATGCTTATGGTCCTTCCTTTAGCCGCTATCAGCATCATCATTAAATTCCTGAATTGAAGTAAGCGGTGAGGAGGTCACCGCTTACTTCAATTCAAAAAACTAAAATCCCCTCTCCCCTATGGAAAACCTGATCGAACTCCTCCAATTTCCCTTCATGCAGCGGGCGATCGCTGGAGGAATTCTGCTTGGGCTACTGGGGGGACTGTTGGGTTGCTTTGTTACCCTGCGGCAACTATCCTTTTTCAGTCATGCCGTCGGTCATGCCGCTCTAGTTGGAATTGCATTGGGAGTACTGCTACAGCTTCCGCTCAATTCAATGCTGCTGCCTTTTACCCTGGTCTTCGGGCTGGTCGTGCTTTACCTGATTGACCAAACTGACCTCTGGAGCGACAACGTACTGAGCATTGTGCTATCAGGCGCACTGGCGATTGGAGTCATTCTTACCAGTTTCATCCAGGGCTATCGGGGCAACTTGATGGGTGTTCTATTTGGCGACATTTTGGCGGTTAACGGCGCAGATCTGATTCTGACCGCTCTGCTGCTTCTGGGTAGCAGTATTTTTCTGCTTCTGACACTGGATCAGCAGATTCTCTTGACTTTAAATCAGGCGATCGCCAAGGTTCAGGGCGTTTCCGTTCAGCTACACCGTTATTTGTTTGTCATCCTGCTATCCCTGGCAGTCGCAGTTTCTATCAAAGCCGTTGGCATTCTGCTTGTAAATGCATTCTTGGTCATTCCTGCTTCAACCGCCAAACTCATCAGTCAGCGATTTACAAAATTTCTGTGGCTTTCCTTAATCTTGGGAGTCTTGAGCAGCATCACCGGAATGCTGGTATCTGGCATTTTTGATTTTGCCTCTGGCCCCAGCATTGTCCTCGTACAGTTCACGCTCTTCCTGACTTTTCTAGGATTTTCAAAGTTAAATCGAAAAAATTCGGAAATCCTAAAGAAACAGTGAAAGAAGTAAGTGATGAGGGGCATACTCCGGTTGGCATTGCAGTTAAACCCTGCCTAAATGCCACCATGCTCTGGTGTATTTAAAGCGAACAAAACCCGTTTGATCAGTAGGAGGAACATTGAGATTCTTTGCAGAGAATATACAGTTTCTTGATGTTTCGCGAAAAGTTTCGGGTTAACGTTAGTGAAGCAATCTGAGCATTTCTCTACCTCTGGAGATAAATCCAGGTGTTATCTGGAAATAAATTCAGATGTTAGAGCTGATTTTTAGTGGTGGTTAGCTGATGGCGATCGCGGTCTGCCCTTGCTACCTCCATCCACTCAACTCACAAGGAATTACTGAGGATGACGCAACAGAAACGAGCACTGATCACCGGCATTACAGGTCAAGATGGTTCTTATTTAAGTGAGCTTTTGTTGGAGAAGGGCTACGAAGTTCATGGCATCATCCGGCGAACTTCTACGTTCAACACCGACCGGATTGATCACATTTACGAAGACCCTCACAACGACCAGGCTCGGCTGTTCCTTCACTACGGTGACCTTACAGACGGCGCAACAATGCGGCGAATTCTAGAAGAGGTTAAGCCGGCAGAAATTTACAACTTGGGCGCACAGTCCCACGTTCGAGTTAGTTTTGATTCCCCTGAATACACCGCAGATGCAGTAGGCATGGGGACGCTTCGTTTACTAGAAGCAATCAGAGACTATCGCCATCGCACTGGCATTGAAGTGCGGTTTTATCAGGCAGGTTCCTCTGAAATGTATGGGAAGGTTCAGGAAGTTCCCCAAAAGGAAACCACTCCTTTCTATCCCCGCAGCCCTTATGCCTGCGCCAAAGTCTACGCACACTGGCAAACCGTAAACTACCGCGAGTCTTACGGGATGTTCGCTTCTAATGGCATCCTGTTTAACCACGAGTCACCTCGTCGCGGCGAAACCTTTGTTACTCGCAAAATTACCCGAGCAATCGCCCGTATCATTGCAGGTCGCCAGAAGAAGATTTATATGGGCAACCTCGACTCCAAGCGTGACTGGGGCTATGCCAAAGACTACGTTCGAGCAATGTGGTTGATGCTTCAGCAGGACCAACCCGATGATTACGTTGTTGCCACAGGCGAAACCTACTCAATCCGTGAATTCTTGGATATCGCCTTTAATTACGTCAACTTAGATTGGCAGAACTACGTCGAATTTGACGAGCGCTATCTACGTCCTGCAGAAGTAGACTTGCTGATTGGTGATCCAACCAAAGCTAAGCAAAAATTGGGCTGGGAGCCTTCCGTTACCTTTGAGCAACTGGTTCAACTAATGGTAGAGGCAGACCTGAAGGCACTGGGTCTAACTTCCAGTAATAGCAATGCATCTCATGCTGCTCTAGAAAATGCCACGATCCGGCAAGAACTGAGCAACGTTTAATTCTCGTCTCACTGTCCTCACTACAGAAGGGCAAGCTCACCTTGCCCCACCTGACAAAGGTAATTTCAACTATGGCAACTTTGAACCTTGAGCATAAGCGAATTCTGGTCACGGGCGGGGCGGGTTTTCTAGGTCGCCAGGTGATTGCTCAACTCGGTCAGGCTGGCGCTGACCTGGAGAAAATCACCGTTGTGCGATCGCGCGACTGTGACCTTCGCACCCTAGAAAACTGTAAAAGAGCCGTCGATCAGCAGGACATCATAATTCACCTGGCAGCTCACGTCGGTGGCATTGGTCTAAACCGCGAAAAGCCTGCTGAACTGTTTTATGACAACTTGATCATGGGAACGCAGTTGATTCATGCATCCTATGAAGCAGGCGTAGAAAAATTTGTCTGCGTTGGCACAATCTGCGCTTACCCCAAGTTCACCCCAGTTCCGTTTAAGGAAGACGACATCTGGAATGGTTATCCAGAAGAAACCAATGCTCCTTACGGAATTGCTAAAAAGGCTTTGCTAGTGCAGCTTCAAGCCTATCGACAACAGTACAACTTTGACGGAATTTATTTACTTCCAGTCAATCTGTATGGGCCTGAAGATAACTTTGATCCCCGCAGTTCCCACGTCATTCCAGCGCTAATTCGTAAAGTTCACGAGGCCCAGCAGCGTAGCGACAAACAGCTTCCCGTTTGGGGTGACGGCAGCCCGACTCGTGAGTTTCTCTACTCAGAAGATGCTGCCAGAGGCATTGTCATGGGCACCCAGCTTTACAGTGATTCTGAACCTGTCAATTTGGGCACAGGCTACGAAATATCCATCCGCGATTTGATTACTCTAATTTGCGAGCTAATGGAATTTGACGGCGAAATTGTCTGGGAAACTGACCAACCCAATGGACAACCTCGCCGCTGTCTGGATACTGAACGAGCAAAGCAAGCTTTTGGCTTCACTGCTCAGGTTGATTTCAAGCAAGGCTTGAAAAACACCATCGACTGGTATCGGCAGCACGCTGCATAACAGCAAAGTCAAAATTTTCAAAGCGAGAGTGTTGGTACTGCCAACGCTCTCGCTTTACTTTAGAAATCAGCGATCAAAACAACTTCTAAAATGTTGCTATGCCGTTCCACTTAAGTTTGATAATCAAAGCAATTAGAGCTTAAGATGTCTACTCTTATTCATCGTCGAGTCGAGGAGGCACGTCAGGGAATTAATCCAGCAGTAATTTGTCGGGTTCCATCAGGTTGGGCAGTGCTTGGCGATGTTCAATTTTTGCGGGGTTACTCCCTTTTGTTGCCCGACCCAGTTGTGCCCAATCTGAATGCTTTGCCAATGGAGCAGCGCATTAGCTTTTTACAAGACATGACAATTTTGGGAGATGCGTTGCTTGAAGTAACGGGTGCAATTCGCATTAATTACGAAATTCTGGGTAACAGCGAAGCAGCACTACACGCCCATGTGTTTCCGAGGTATGTAACCGAACCAGAAGAGAAACGACGAAAGCCAGCATGGTTTTATGATTGGCAAAGTGCGCCTCTATTTGATCTGAAGCGGGATCAACACTTGATGGATAAAGTTGCAGCAGCGATTAAGCAGCATTAGAAAATTATCTAGGGTAAATAAAGAGCTTGAAGCCCCTTTCCCAGGTGATGGAGATGTAAATTCTGTCAGTTTAAATGTTGGAGTTAAGTGAATACGGTTGAATTTGCATGGAGAAGGCTGAGTTACGGCGATCGCTCCTTAAAGCTAGACAGGCGATGCATCCTGAAGTTTGGAGAGAGAAGAGCGATCGGCTTTGTTGTCATTTAGAAGCTTCTGAAATATTTAGGCGATCGCAAACCATCTTGGCCTATTTCAGTTTTCGTCAGGAACCTGACCTAAGCCCTTTGTTTACGACATCTCAGCAATGGGGGTTTCCCCGTTGCAGCGATCGCAATTTATCCTGGCATTACTGGTCGCCTCATCATCGTCTCCCTCCTCCCCAACCTGGAGCTTATGGCATCCTAGAACCTCACCCCAGTACGCCACTTTTGCAGCCAGAGCAAGTCGATCTGATTCTAGTACCTGCTGTGGCATGTGACGTACGCGGATATCGTCTAGGCTACGGAGGCGGTTTTTATGATCGCATGTTGAGCCAACCTGGCTGGCTACCCAAACCAACTATTGGTATCGTCTTTGAGTTTGCTCGCCTACCCAAATTGCCAGTTGACCCTTGGGACCGTCCCCTTCACGGAATTTGTACAGAAGCAGGTTTATTTTTATAGCGGTTGCCCAGAGGAAAAAAGCGGGAATTCTGGGAACACAGCTTGCGACTAACTTGCAACTCAGTCATGCACCTCTCAGAACAGACCGCTTGGAGCCGTGTTCGCGCCACATTTCAAAAAGTTTGGGGTTATCAGGACTTTCGCCCTCCTCAGGGTGAAATTGTGCATACGCTGTTAGCCCACCAAGACGCTCTAGTCGTAATGCCTACGGGCGGCGGCAAGTCAATTTGCTTTCAGCTTCCGGCTTTAATGCGAACAGGAGTCACGCTCGTAGTATCGCCTTTGGTCGCGCTGATGGAAAACCAGGTGCAAGACCTACAGCAGCGTCAGCTGTCAGCGGCTCTACTGCATAGCGAACTTCCGACCCATCAACGCCGTCAGACCCTGTGGGCACTCGAACGGCAAAAACTGCGGCTACTCTACCTTTCGCCTGAAACACTACTGAGTGAAGCAGTATGGGAGCGTTTATGTCAGCCCAATCTAAAGATAAATGGATTGATTTTAGATGAAGCTCACTGCTTGGTTCAGTGGGGAGACACATTTCGCCCCGCCTATCGCCGTTTGGGGACAGTCCGCTCGGCTCTTTTGCAATCAAAGCCTGCGGGAACCCAGATCGGCATTGCTGCTTTCACAGCAACGGCTGATCCTCAAGCGCAACAGATTATCCAACAGGTTTTGCAGCTCCAACATCCTCAAATTTTTCGACTTAATCCTTACCGCTCAAACCTTCATTTAGCTGTTCAAATTGCCTGGACACCCAAAGGGCGTCGTCAGTCTTTACTCAAGTTCGTTCAAGCTAGATCACCACAAGCAGGGTTGATTTACGTTCGCACTCGGCAAGATAGCGAAAGTTTGGCAGATTGGTTAGCGGAGAAGGGGTACAAGACAGCTGCTTATCATGCTGGACTTAGCCCTGAAGAGCGCCGCGCAATTGAATCTGCCTGGTTAAAAGATGAAATCAGATTTGTGGTTTGTACGTCTGCTTTTGGAATGGGAATCAACAAACCAGACGTACGTTGGGTCGTTCACTTTCATGCACCAGCGCTGCTATCTGAGTATGTGCAGGAAGTTGGACGGGCAGGAAGAGACGGCTTACCCGCTGAAACACTAACGCTGGTGAGTGAACCGACAGGATGGCTCGATCCTGAGGATCGACAGCGGCAGCGCTTTTTTCAAGATAGAGTGCGATCGCTCCAAAAAAAAGCTCAGCAGCTTGCTCAGCAGCTACCCGTCGAGGGAGACGTTAAAGAAGTATCGCGCCAGTTTAAAGATGGGGCGATCGCACTGGCGATGCTCCACAGTAGTGGACAGCTAGAGTGGCAAGACCCATTTCGCTACAGGATTCATGCCTCCCCTGCTCGTCAAACCTGCGATCAGGCAAATGCAGCACAGCAAATGCAGCAATATTTGACAACCTCAGAATGTCGTTGGAAATTTTTGCTGCAAGCTTTCGGTTTTGGCACAGAAGCGAATATTTTACGCTGTGGACATTGCGATCGCTGTCCTCCAACCTAAACTTAGGTAATTATCAGAGCTCGCCTATCAACTACTGGCGGCTCATACACCGCACCAACCATAGCGAAGCAACTACACCCACAAAATGGGCCAGCACCGTATTCGTGTTTGCCTGCACGATGAAGATATCGGCTGCTTGAATAAACTGAGGATTTCGCCCGAATTCGTATATCGCACCTGACTGGGAAAAAGTCCTTGCCAACAACGAACCAACGATCGCCTCTGCTCCTAGGAGCGTCAGCAACATACCAACCAGGTTGATCGTCAGCCCAATCCTTAGAGCCTGAATGACATCCCCAGGTTTTGGACGACCTCTAGAATCAGGAGATCTCAATCTCCGAGACAGGCGAGTGTAGCGAAATGCCCAGTAAGCGCCTATGCAAAGAGCAACTAATCCACAGACGGCAAGAAATAAACCAGAGCCGGTTCCTGGTCCTCCAGACGTTTCAGCCCCACTTCTCAAGCTCAAACTACCAACAGCAAAAACAAGAGCTACCCCAGAAACTAAAGCCAGGACTGCTTGCACCCAGAAGCTAAGCCAACCACAAACACGGAAGTAAGTGGCAATCCGTCGAACGGCCGGGGGCAACGAGTAGGAATCTATCTTGCTTGTCATATCTGTATGAGAGGGCGCAGTTAACGAAGGGATTGATTCTGCAATGCGCTCTCGCCCTAAATCTGGCGATCCATCTATGAAGGTACGATAACAGAGATGCCAGTTCTCTAGCTAGAGATCAGAAGAATTTGCTGAAATAGCTTACCTTGCGACTGTTTGACGGGAGAATATCTGCGATCGCCTCCACATATAGAAGGCAATTCCACCCAAAAACATTAGTCCCATTCCACCCACTAATGGATTTCGGTCAATTCCTGTAACCCACTCAGGCACCTGGTTGGAATATTCCACCAATTCACCGACTTGAACCATGTAGTAGCCCCAAATTAGCCCAGCGTGTAGACCAATTGATGATCCTAAACGACCAGAGTGCGATCGCTTTGCCCAAACGAGAGCCAAACCAAGCATCACCAGTCCTGGAAATTGAGGCAAAGTCCGCAAAACTTCCGCAACTGGCTTTAGAAAATGCAGACCCGCATAAACTAAGCTGCTACTCCAAAGCGCGACTTTAGGACTGTAATCTCGCTGTAACTCATCCAACAACCAGCCCCGAAACGCCAGTTCCTCAGCTAAACCAACACCCAGCGCAACCAGCCATCCCTCTAGCAGAATGAGCGGGAAACGTGGAGGAAAGTCTTGCCAACTCAACCATCCCAGCCAGCCCTGAAGCAAAAACAAAGCCCATAAGCTAGACAGCCCAATGACTAATCCTTCAAGTAAATCCCATCCATTTCGGCGCGTAAAAATCAGACCGTAGCTCCGAAAAATGTGAGGCTGCCGGTAAACAACTTTCCCCCAAACCTTGACTAGAGCTAAAAATCCAAGTGCCAGCAGCGACATAGCTACGATGCTGAGCGTATTTGAATCTTTCACTAACCACAGAGATAGACCTGCGAGCGGCAACCACGCTAAAAGCAGAACTGAAATAAAAGTCAGCAGCCGAAGTAAAAGTGGATAGCGAGCTATGGAGCGGGGGTTAAACCTTGCCTTAAATTGGTCAAGCACTAGTCGTCTGGTTCAATTGTGCTAGTTAAACCATGAGCATTAAGGGTTTCACTGTAGAACTCTGCATGTTCTTGGGCACATGTGATAACCAAGCCCGTCCCGTTGTTGTGAGCCTGCATCATAATGCTAACTGCCTGCGGAATAGTCAAACTAGTCACAGTCTTGACTAGAACTTGCACCACGTATTCCATCGAGTTGTAATCGTCGTTGTGCAGCAAAACCCGATAGCGGGGTGCGTGTTTGCGGGACGTTGAACGCTGTTCAATGGTCTCGACGGACACGACTCTACCCTCTCTATAAACTACTTAAAACCAGTTTATCTAGCCCTGCTTGAATAGTCGTATTGCTGAGCTAGTGATGAATCCATATAAGCAGCTAGCAAAGCCTCCAGTACAAAGAAATCAGCACAAATCACCATAGCAATTAGGTAAACCTGCATTCAAATGAGATGCATATCTCAACCTTACCAGACTTAACCTTTCTTTACCCAACTTAATTTATGCCTTTCTTCTTACCAGTGAAATTTTATGAACCATATACGTACAATCGTTTTATCCTTCCTACATCAGTACTTCAACCACCAGGTAGTTCAAGCATTGCAGTTTCTCTCTGGGCAACCTCACCAAAAGCTACAATCAATTTGACAAAAGTTTAGCTATCAAAACACTTCTTGACAGCAAGCTAACCCGCTGAGAAGGCAAGAGCTAATGACCTCTATTACCGATTTTCAACCCGGTCAAATTCTTTGCTTGGAGCATGGAGACACCTGTCTATACGCAGAACTCATTCAAATTGCTCCTAAAAACAAAAGTAGGAGAGGGTGGGTTCGTCCATTAATCTTGAAAGTTTCTCCCACCAGAGACTCCATCGCCTCTTCTAGTGTACATATCGACGATCCAACCGCTTCTGAACAGCCTAGCTTATATGACTTACGACAGGGGTCTGATTTGCTCTGCCCTATAGCTCTATTCCGTGCTGCTCTAGATACAGAGGTTTTACCACTGCTGACTCAACTAGCTCATCCCAAAACCCAAATACAAGGCGATTGCATAGCCCATCAGCAGCTACATCGCTTTATCCATGATGTTTGTCAGATGCATTTAACGACTCTTTAATTCAACTTTCAGCAAGGGTTTAACACAAGCTGAAAACCGATTAGGCTCGTCTAGTTCAAACGAAATTAGAACTCTATTAGGGGTAATACAAAAGCTAGAAACCCACAAGAACTCAGCCGTAACGTAAAGTACTAACTGAATAAAAACTATGGACTAGGAACCAACCGAACTCGACCAGCATCCATCTCGGACATTAATAGCTCTAACGCTTCATAATCTACGTCAGAAATATAGCCTAAGCGAGTCAGTTCGTAGTTTATCTCGTTCTCAATATCAGGAGTAAGTTGCCTGATATAAAGTGCCTTCTCTACAAGTTTGCGAATAGCATAAGTCGTTTTCATAGCAGGTACCACCAAATTGAGAGGAGGATGCATGTAAAAGGAAGACATGCCTAAGGTGAATTTTCTGCTGAATACCTGGGCAGGAAAGTGATCTACAACCTTACTTCAGAGTGATCTCAGTCACGGACTTTATTTTGAAGTCACTACTCTCTTAATGCTTTACTCCTTCATAAGTTAAATTTACCATAGTTTCTCTAGTGGCAGAATATAGGGAAAACATTGCCCTGCCTAAAATCCAACCCCTGCTTCAACCACCTCACCCGACATATGGGAGCCAATGCATCTCTTCTTAGCAACCCTCCTGTCGCTGACGAATAGTCCTACACAACACAATAGCTTCACAGAGCTGAACACCTCAAAACCGCCTTCCTCCATAAAGCTTTCAGTTTGTCATGAAAGGAAATCTTAAGGAACGGCATTAACAGTCCTAGAACAACGAACAATTTATCTACTTGGTCTTAGTCATTTATGAACCCGCGACTTGCAGCATTTCTATGAGCTATTGCTGAATGCCACTCTGAATTTCAAACTACAAACTCATAGGCATCTATCTTTAGACGCAAACTTTTTGGAGCTTTGTATTAATCAAAACGACTTTACAAAAAAGACTTGATTAATTCACCAAAAGCTATAACTTAATCCCTCCCAACTCTTTATTGAAGACTTCGCTTCACCCATTAGTAGTAAATTGCTTGATTGAAGGAATAATTCGTAACTTTGAACACTTTCTTGCAGAATGACTTGCTGAAAACTTCAAGTACTGAAGTTAACTCATAAAGTTTTAGTGAAATGAATTAGATTTTGTGGTCTAGACCCGAATCTTAAAGTTATCTTCGGAGCATCTGAAAGCAGTTCTCCAGTTGGTTGTTTTAACAGGATCGAACGATGCGAAGTGTTCTTGCCCAATCTCCAATGACAGTTGTTCAACCTTGCGGTCATCTCAATGCATCCAATGCAGCGGGATTACAGCAGCAGTTAATGTCAGCCGTTTCCTCGCGGGACTCTTCTGCCGTTTTGGTAGACATGAGCCAGGTCGAATCTCTCGACAGCGCAGGCTTGATGGCGTTGGTTTCCGCCTTGACCCTATCTCAGCGATTGGATCAGCGATTTGGACTATGTTGCGTATCTCCCTCGATTCGCATCATTTTTGAGCTGACTCAACTAGATCGGGTGTTCGAGATTTTTGACAGCCGCTCTGCTTTTGAAATCGTTGCGGCTTAAGTTTTACTTTTTCACCGAACCTTGTGACTGCTCTCTTTAGTCAATTTGTTGCGCCAGATTGTGTTCAACCCCTTACTGATCTGGCGCTGAGTTTATTTTGTCTACCTTACCTAATCCCCTAATTGATAGGGTCTCTCACGACTGAGGGGTTCACTATTGTTGACTAGTAGACCCTATGAAGGTTTCAAGCAGTAGTCTTCATAGAAGGGCAGTGGACTGCCTGATTGTGTGCGCGTCCAGTATAGTGAATGAGTAAAGCTTAATCCTAATGCTGGAATTGAATCTACTGTGACGGTTGCGGTTGAAAGGTTGTTGACCCCAGAAATTGCTCGACCTGCTCGCTATCTGGGTAATGAGTTAGGGGCAGTTCATAAGGATTGGAATGCATCAACGGTGCGTTGGGTTTTGACTTACCCTGAGGTTTATGAGGTTGGGGCCTCAAACCTGGGACATGTCATTCTCTACAGCATCCTGAATGCTCAGCCCAGGCAATTGTGCGATCGCGCCTATTTACCTGCGCCGGATCTGTCTGCCAAATTACGAGAAAACAAGATTCCACTGTTTGCAGTGGAGTCGAGGCGATCGCTGACCGAGTTTGACATTTTGGGATTTAGCCTTAGCTATGAACTAGGGGCTACCAACATCCTGGAGATGTTAAATCTTGCTGGCATCCCCTTAACCTGGAAAGAACGGAAGCACGAACTAGCAAGGCAGAATTACCCGCTCATTTTCGCGGGGGGGCAAACTGCCACCTCTAATCCAGAACCTTATGCCGACTTTTTCGACTTCATCGCGCTGGGAGACGGAGAAGAGCTACTGCCCGAAATCGGTTTGGTGTTGGAAGAGGGCAAGTCTGCCGGACTGAGTCGAGAAGAACTGCTGTTAGATCTAGCACAGGTGCCTGGAGTCTATGTACCGCAGTTTTACAAGATGGGTGCAGATGGCTCTGTTCAATCTATTCGACCAGATGTGCCGGACCGCATCTTACGTCGGGTTGCCGACCCTATGCCTGCGTATTCAATGGGGTTGGTTCCCTATGTTGAGACAGTACACGACCGTCTCGTGATCGAAATTCGCCGTGGCTGCACTCGTGGCTGTCGTTTTTGCCAACCTGGGATGCTCACCCGCCCGGCCCGCGATGTGGAGCCAGAGCAGGTTGTAGAAGCGATTGAGCAAGGCATGAGAACGACAGGCTACAACGAGTTCTCGCTGTTGTCGTTAAGCTGCTCTGACTATTTGGCTTTGCCAGCAGTCGGCATGGAAATCAAGAATCGGCTCAAGGACGAGAATATTTCTCTATCTTTGCCCAGCCAGCGAGTCGATCGATTTGATGAAAACATTGCCAATATTTTAGGGGGAATGCGGCAGGGTAGCTTAACCTTTGCCCCTGAAGCTGGCACTCAGCGAATGCGGGACATTATCAACAAGGGACTGACTAACGAGGAATTGTTACGAGGGGTTAAAACCGCTCATGAGCAAGGGTGGGACAAGATCAAGCTCTACTTCATGATTGGCTTGCCTGGAGAAACAGATGTTGACGTGTTGGGGATTGCCGAGACAATTCGGTGGCTTCAGCAGGAATGCAGTACTCCAGGTAGACGAAAGTTAAACTTCAATGTAACGATTTCCAACTTCACACCCAAACCGCATACTCCATTTCAGTGGCACTCGGTTTCGACGGCTGAGTTTGAGCGCAAGCAGAAGCTTTTGCGCCAGGAATTTCGCACGATTCGTGGGCTGAAAGCTAACTTTACGGATGTGCGGCTTTCCGCGATGGAAGACTTTGTTGGACGGGGCGATCGCCGTCTTTCTACCGTCATTCACCGCGCCTGGGAACTGGGAGCTGGAATGGATGCCTGGTGGGAAAGTCTTGATCGTGCCTTTGCTGCCTGGACACAGGCGATCGCTGAGTCAGGGCTAACCTGGAAATATCGTCAAGTCGAAAGCGGCGAATGGAATTTGATGGAAGGGATGCCACAACGGTCTACCAGCCCGTCCCCTCAACCCGACGAGCATTCTACGTCAGTAGAGAAATCTGATCCTTCACTCCCTACTCCTCATCCTGCATGCGATGCTCCTTTGCCCTGGGATCATATTGATACAGGAATTGATAAACAATGGCTCAAAGCAGACCTACAGAAGGCTTTAGAAGCAGCGATCGTACCAGACTGCTCTTTTGAGGGTTGCTCCCACTGTGGCGTGTGTGGGGCAGACTTTGGTCACAACGTTGTGATTCAGCCGCTGCCGATTCCTCAGTTTGAGGGACACTTTAAGCCCAACCAGGAAAAAGTCCAGCGGTTGCGAGTTTGGTTTGGGAAGCAGGGCGATATGGCTTTGGTGAGCCATCTAGATATGGTGCGCTTGTTTGACCGAGCAGTGCGGCGAGCCGCTTTACCCATCGCTTTCACAGGAGGATTTCATCCTTCACCTCGAATCTCGATTGCTAATGCTCTATCGCTTGGAGCAACGAGTTCGGGTGAGCTAGTAGACTTTGAACTGACTAAAACTGTAGATTTAGTCGAGTTTCAGGAAAGATTGGCAGCGGCTTTGCCAGCAGATGTACCCATTTATCAGGTAGAGGCGATTGCTCCCACTACTGCATCTGCCACCAAGTTACTGGAGCAAGCAAAGTACTATGTCGCAGTTCGTGCTCTGGCTGAGGGCACTTCAGATCCAGAGCCTCTGTCAACAGCACAGTGGCAAGCTTGGATAGAAGCGATTAAAGCAGCTAATGAAATAGGCTTAGAGCAGAAGACGAAGTCGGGCAAGACTAAGCAGGTTAACTTGTGCGATCGTCTCTTTGACCTTTCCTTAGTCGAAAATACTGTTTCCTCAAACTTGCCTCCTGCTATTCTGCATCACCAAGCTCAATCTGACGCTATTATTCTGCAATATGTGGGAAGCTGTCGCAACGACGGCAGCTTGCTGCGCCCAGAGCATGTAGTTTATATGCTGGAGCAAATAGCTCAGCGTCCATTTCAACTGCTGCATACCCACCGAAGCCAGCTTTTTCTATCCCTAGCAGTCACTGAGTAAGGATTGTTGATTGGATTCTGCTCCTGATTTCTCACAAATTGCTCACTTCTAGTGGCGTTATCGCTGCTCCACGCTATAATTCAATTCAAAGAAGCTGTCGTGGATTGAGAGCCTTCAGGGTTGCCAGTGGTTTAATCGGCAACACAAGTCGGGCGCAGTCTGCTTCTGCAAGGCTTTCCGTTCACCCCTGGTCAATTGCAGATGCCTAACTCCCAGCGGAAGGTATCTTTCCAGGATGTTTGATTAGTTGGCTGTAGGTTCGAGGTTCGTTGGAGAGATTCAGCCATTCTGGGGTTGCTGAATTTCTCAATGGTTTTGTTTAAGGATAAGGAGCAGCTTCGTTTGCCTCCATGTCATGATTGTGATTTTTTCCATACGTTGTCTTATTACCAGGAAAGCAAGCGGTGCTGATGAGGCTAGTGCCTTTTGCTTTGCTGTAAATATTCGAGGAAGTTGAATGTCGAAGCAAATTATTATTGCCGAACAGCACCGGATTGCTGCTGTTTTTTCAGAAGATCAAATTCAAGAACTGATTGTTGCCACAGGAAGTCACCAAGTTGGTGATATTTATCTAGGTGTAGTTGAGAACGTACTACCTGGAATTGATGCGGCCTTTGTCAACATTGGAGACGCCGAGCGCAATGGGTTCATTCACGTCACGGATTTAGGTCCGCTCAGGCTAAAGCGGGCCGCTGGCTCTATCACTGAACTACTAGCACCCCAGCAGAAGGTTTTGGTGCAGGTAATGAAGGAGCCAACGGGCAACAAAGGACCTCGGTTAACTGGAAATATCAGTCTTCCAGGCCGCTATCTTGTACTCATGCCATTTGGTCGGGGTGTAAATCTATCGCGCCGTATTCGTAACGAAAATGAACGGAATCGGCTGCGCGCGCTGGCAGTCTTAGTCAAGCCCGCAGGGATGGGGCTACTCGTCCGCACCGAAGCCGAGGGTGTGGCAGAAGAGGCCATTATTGAAGATTTGGAAGCCCTGCAGAAGCAGTGGGAAAACATTCAGCAAGAAGCAGTGACGACTCGCCCTCCTAGCTTGCTGAATCGCGATGACGATTTTATTCAACGGGTTCTGCGAGACGTATACAGTGCCGATGTTAACCGGATTGTGGTAGATTCTCACACCGGGATGAAGCGGGTAAAACAGCATTTAGTCAGTTGGAGCGGCGGTCGGTCACCTCAAGGTGTACTGGTAGACCATCATCGCGATCGCACCTCCATCCTGGAGTATTTCCGCGTCAATGCAGCAATTCGAGAAGCACTTAAACCCAGAGTCGATTTGCCCTCTGGCGGCTACATCATTATTGAACGGACAGAAGCGCTAACCGTTATTGATGTCAACTCTGGTTCTTTTACCCGGTCGGCAACCGCGCGTGAAACGGTTCTTTGGACAAACTCTGAAGCGGCTGTTGAAATTGCCCGACAACTGCGACTTCGCAATATTGCCGGAGTCATTATTGTCGATTTTATCGATATGGATTCCCGTCGCGATCAACTGCAAGTTTTAGAGCAGTTTAACAAAGCCATAAGAGCCGACAAAGCTAGACCTCAAATTGCCCAACTCTCGGAACTAGGTTTGGTTGAGCTAACCCGCAAACGCCAAGGCCAGAACATTTATGAGCTGTTTGGAAGAACCTGCCCAACCTGCGGCGGATTAGGGCACTTAGTACACCTTCCAGGTGAATCAGAGCGTCAGCTTCAAGAATTTGTCGAACCAGCGGCTCGCGAATATGCTGCACCTGAGAGCCGCACACCGCAGCTGCGGGAGAACTGGGACGGTCAAAAAGATGAATTTGATGCAGATCCATCTCAAGATTTGCAGGAACTAGATTTGACCAACCATCCTAGCTATCAAGAGCGGGGTGGAGCTAACAATCGCCGCCGTCGTCGCAGCCGCATCCGAGTCGGAGAACCTGTTGCGAGAGTGGGTAGCCCCGTCCGAGCAGAACCTGACGTTGAGCCTGAACTGCCGCCTGCTGTCGAAGAGACAGTACTACCCACGTTGATTCCTAAAGAGAGTCGAAGTGAAAAACCTGATCGAAGCCGCTCCTCTAATCGACGCGACAAACCTATTGCTGAACCACCTCAAATTGTTCAAGTTGAAATGACACTTGAAGAACAAGATGTCTATGCTTTAATGGGTGTTTCACCTTTGGTTTTAGCAACTGAGGAAGTAAAAGATCCAAAGTCTGCTGTTGTCACAGTTACATTACCTGGAGAAAGCTCCCGTACTGGTAATGGAACACCCGTGCCAGTTGTATTTCCACCTAGTGGATTTGAGCAAACTGCAGCAGAAGAAACCTCCCCATCGAGCACAGACTTTCCTTTAGACGACGAAAATGGCGAAGATTCAGTTTCAATACCTGTATCTGTGCCAGCACCTGATTTAGCAGTTTCTGATGGAAGTGTAGATTCGCCTGACGGTAATGGGTCGTCTCGTCGCCGTCGCCGTCGTTCTTCTGCTGTCGAGTCAGAAAATACTATGAATGCAGTGGGTGATAGCTAGTTGTGATCCAATCACAATTGTGTTTTTCAAACCTACCTGACAACTTAAGCCAGTTTCAACTGATTGCTGGAGTTGATGAAGTAGGTCGAGGAGCTTTATTTGGACCAGTGGTTTCCGCAGCAGTAATTTTACCGGAGCGGGCTATAGCGGGTCTACTCAGTGCAGGCTTAACGGATAGCAAGCAGCTTACTCCTTTACACAGAGAACTGCTTGCTAAACAGATCCGGTCTCTAGCAGTAGATTGCCGAATTGGTGTTGCTTCAGTTCAAGAAATCGATCGACTCAACATTCTGCAAGCATCTTTGCTGTCTATGCGTCGCGCTATCCTTCGGCTAACTCCCCAGCCCGATTTTTGTTTGATAGATGGCAATCAAAAAGTTCAAGGGTTGCCAATGCCTCATCAAACCTGCATAAAGGGCGATCAGCAATTCGCAGCGATCGCCGCTGCCAGCATCATTGCAAAAGTTTGGCGGGATGCACTAATCGTTAGACTAGCAGCCAAGTATCCAGGGTATGACCTAGCAACCAATAAAGGATATGGAACTGTCAAACACAAGCTAGGATTAAAGCAATTAGGGGCTTCTCGACAACATCGCTTGTCTTTTAGCCCCTGTAAGTTGCAATAATTATGTTGAAACGTGCTGAGCAGTTAAGCAATTGGTGTATTAGGAGATAGAAGAGATCGCCCGGACTGAGCAACCTGCTCCCTCTGATTAACAGCCCAAGTCCGATAGTCAGACAAGAGTTGATGTATTAAACGTTGCTTAACGGTGAGCAGGACGCTTCGCAGCAAACCATTGCCTGTTGCCTCTAACAAAGGTTTTGGCGTAAATAACAGAGGCGGCGGTAACTCAACTAGTACCTCTAAATCTGCTCTCCCGACGAGATAAGTTGTATCACGCTTTAGTTGTGGAGTTAACTGTCCAACGAGGTTAAGGTTAAATCGCTGGTTGATATATTCCACTCCTCGAATCTCACAAGCAAGGGATTCAACCCGAATCGTGCCGTCTGGTTCTGCCCAGATTCTCATATCTACTATAGGTTGAACCTTTAGCATCATAAAGTTCAAAGGACGCATCTTTAGCCGAAATACTTCTGAACTCAACTGCTCAGTCCGACTTGGATCAACCAGTGCCTTGACCAAGCGCTGAGGTTGACGCAAGTAATGCTGAATTGGGATAGGCTGATCTGCTACAGCAATCTCAACGGATTGGAAGGCGTTAAATCGGATAGGCATAGAAGGATTAAAGAATGGTTGAATGCTTCCCTACTCGTTCACTAAATTTTACATACTTTCCAAGGAAACACCCTTAATCTTACGAAGTATACGTGTTTTGACGGACAATAGCTGATTGTACTTAATAGAAAGTTTCAATTATCTCAGCTTTGTCTCTGAAAAGTTATTCCTCAAATATTTGCTATGGCACGCTCAATTGCTTACCTCGGGCCTCCAGGAACCAATGCTGAAGCAGCAGCCCTGATCTGTGCCAGATGGTTGCTAGAGACGACAGGGGAAGAATCTTTACTCTGTCCCTACCCCAGCATCACACAAACATTAAGAGCAACAGCAACCAGAGAAACCGACTTAGTAGTAGTTCCGGTCGAAAACTCAATTGAAGGAAGTGTGAGTGTCACCCTAGATACACTTTGGCAGCTTGACACCCTGCGTATACAAAAAGCTCTAGTGCTGCCAATCTCTCATGCTTTGCTGTCGTACAGTCCAGCTCTGAAGCAGATTCAAACCGTTTACTCTCACCCTCAAGCTCTTGCCCAATGCCAGAGTTGGCTGGAAAGAGCCTTGCCCAATGTACAGCTAATTCCCACAAATTCTACAACGGAGGCATTGCAATACCTAGACCGAGACCCTAGTAGTGGAGCAATTTCATCTCAACGGGCTGCTCAGCTTTATAAGCTGCCTGTTCTGGCTCATCCAATCAATGACCACCCTGACAACTGCACCCGCTTCTGGACATTAAGCTTACAACCATCGCCTGGTGGTAGCTATACCTCGCTGGCCTTAAGTTTCTCTGCCAACTTACCAGGGGCATTAGTTAGACCCCTTCAATCTTTTGCCGAACGGGGTATTAACCTAAGCCGTATAGAATCACGTCCTACCAAGCGCTCGCTTGGAGAATACCTGTTCTTTATCGATATTGAAGCTGATGAAAAAGATCCGACAACACAATCTGCCCTAAAAGAATTGAGCAACTATGCAGAGACCCTAAAAATCTTTGGCAGCTACACGGTTCTTCCATCTCAGATTGCCCAAACCTAAGAGAGTTGAACCCCCTTTCCCTTTTTTACTTCAAAGCATCCTTTAAGGCTGTTCGAGCTGCCAGATGATTACGCGTAGAGGTTAAAATTTCAGCTTCGCGCTCTAGACGAGCCGCCGTGTCTTGCATCTCCAAAAGGGCTTGCTGCTCCATCGCTACACCATAAAGGTTGCTAGCGACCCAGTAGGAGAGTTCAACGGGCAAATCAGGAATGTCATCAGGCAGTTCAATTTCTTGCCCCGTCAACTTAGCGGAAAGATGCACAACATCTCGCAATAGCTGATCAACTTCAGTTGATAATGTCTTTAGATTCCTTTCAGTGGGTTGATCTTCAATCCATTCAACCAATCCTACGTAGTAGGGCTTCTCTCGAACATATTCAAGAATCCGAAAGCGTTGCTGTCCCACAGTCATAACCTTCATCCGGTCATCTGGGAGACGTTGAAAGTGTACGATCTCTGCACAACAACCAACCTTTGCAACTTTACCCTCTACCGGGTCAACCATCAGCACTCCAAAGCGGCGATCGCTCTGAAGTATGGTATTCATCATAATCCGGTAGCGAAACTCAAAAATGTGAAGTGGAAGTGGTTTGCCTGGAAATAGAACTACTTCAGACAACGGAAAAAGTGGAAGCTCTCGAACAGCAACTGATGAAGAAGATGTCATTGAAATCCTAATCCCCAATAGGGATTCAATATGATTAGGTTTGACCTTATCAACTGCTTTCGGAAACAGGTCAAATGTGTGAGCAGCAAAGGCTACTCCACATAGTCTATCGCATCCTTCTAGTCTGCAAAAAGGCTATGACCCTAAATCTATAACCAAAGACTGAGTTGGCGACATCTAGCTACTAGTGCCCACCTAATACCCTTGATTAAAAGACCTCTCCTGCAAAAGGTTATGGCTGATTTCTACCTTCAATAGAAACAATGTCAATCTAACGAACAGAGAAGAAGCTCTATTATTGCTAAACAGCTAGCTTAGTCGTACAAATGGGTCGTGGGAGACGAACTTCCGAAGAGTTCGTCTCCCACGACCCATTTCATTTCACAACCAATCTAAGAGAGCTACAGCTTCACTTCAATGTCAACGCCAGCAGGCAAATCCAGCTTCATGAGAGCATCAATCGTTTTAGAAGAAGGTTGGTAAATATCAATAATGCGGCGGTGAGTACGGGTCTCAAAGTGTTCTCTAGAATCTTTGTCTACGTGAGGCGATCGCAGTACGCAGTAGATTCGGCGCTTAGTCGGTAGAGGAATCGGACCAATTGCTGTAGCGTTTGTCCGATTAGCAGTATCGACAATCTTTTCACAAGAGGTATCTAAAAGGCGACGATCGAATGCCTTGAGGCGAATCCGAATTTTTTGCTGTTGAATAGTTGCCATGATTTTGCTTCAGTTGTCCAGGTTCAGTTAATTCCAGGTTCATCTCAACATCCTAGCTTCAGCCAGAATGTTGAGATGAACCTGGCTAAGCTCAAAATTATCAGCAGCCAAACTTGTAATTTGGCTGCTGACAAAAACGGCTCAGTAGCTAGAGCTACTTGATGATTTTAGAAACGACACCCGCACCTACGGTACGGCCACCTTCCCGAATTGCAAAGCGCATTCCCTGCTCAATTGCAACCGGGTTAATTAGCTCAACCGTCATTTTGATGCGATCGCCAGGCATCACCATCTCAGCTTCACTGCCATCGTCAGCAGTAAAAGCACTGATTGTGCCAGTCACATCAGTTGTACGAACATAGAACTGAGGGCGATAGCCAGGGAAGAATGGGGTATGACGACCACCTTCTTCTTTCTTCAGAATGTAAACCTCAGACTCAAATTGGGTGTGAGGTGTGATCGAACCAGGCTTAGCAAGTACCATGCCGCGTTCAATGTCAGCTTTCTGAATACCGCGAAGCAGAACTCCAACGTTATCTCCAGCCATTCCCTCTTCCAGAACTTTCTGGAACATCTCTACACCCGTAACTGTGGTGCTGCGAGTATTTCTGATACCGACCAACTCAACAGTCTCACCGACCTTGACCTTGCCACGCTCGATCCGTCCGGTTGCGACCGTTCCACGACCCGTGATTGAGAAAACGTCCTCAACAGCCATCAGGAAGGGTTTGTCTATATCCCGCTCAGGAGTAGGGATGTAAGCGTCTACTTCATCCATTAGCGCGTAGATTTTGTCTACCCACTCGTTCTCTCCCTTAACGATCTTAGGGTTAGAGACCAATGCTTCCAGAGCCAACAGAGCAGAACCGGAAACAATGGGAATGTCATCGCCCGGGAAATCATAGGTGCTGAGTAGTTCACGCACCTCTAGCTCAACTAGCTCCAGCAACTCTTCGTCATCAACCTGGTCTTGCTTGTTTAGGAAAACAACAATGTTGGGTACACCAACCTGCTTCGCCAGCAGAATGTGCTCACGGGTTTGGGGCATCGGGCCATCAGCCGCTGACACAACCAGAATCGCTCCGTCCATTTGTGCCGCGCCAGTGATCATGTTCTTCACATAGTCGGCATGTCCTGGACAGTCTACGTGAGCGTAATGCCGCTCTTCTGTCTGGTATTCAACGTGAGCGGTGTTGATTGTAATGCCTCTTGCCTTCTCTTCAGGAGCAGCATCAATCTCGTCGTATTTTCTGGCTTTGGCACCACCCGTTGCAGCCAGGGTCATCGTGATCGCAGCGGTAAGAGTAGTTTTACCATGATCGACGTGACCGATGGTACCGATATTAACGTGGGGTTTAGTCCGTTCAAACTTTGCGCGTGCCATGAATCTATGTGTTCCTCTTTCTGATTATGCGTTCCCTTTACTCTTAGCAATGATTGCTTCAGCCACGTTGCGAGGCACCTCATCGTAGTGGCTAAACTCCATCGAGAATATGCCCCGACCCTGCGTCTTAGACCGGATATCAGTAGCATAACCGAACATTTCTGCCAGTGGCACCTTAGCGGTGACTTTGGCAATTCCTTCTTCCGATCCCATCCCTTCAATCTGACCTCTGCGGGAGTTTAGGTCACCCATCACATCCCCCAGAAAATCTTCAGGAACCTCGACTTCAACTTTCATCATCGGTTCCAAAAGAACGGGTGAAGCTTTCATCACAGCTTCCTTAATTGCCATTGAGCCGGCAATCTTGAAAGCCATTTCTGAAGAGTCAACCTCGTGATAAGACCCGTCTACCAGCGTAGCCCTAAGGTCGATTACCGGATATCCAGCCAGAATACCAGACTCACAAGCTTCTTTCATGCCTTGCTCGGCTGGGCCAATGTACTCCTTCGGTACAGTGCCTCCAACAATCTTGGAAACAAACTCAAAGCCAGTACCAGGCTCTCCAGGCTCCAACTGAATCACGACATGACCATACTGCCCTTTTCCTCCGCTTTGACGAACAAACTTGCCTTCTGCCTTAACAGCCTTACGCACTGTTTCCCGGTAAGCGACTTGAGGGGCACCAATGTTAGCTTCTACCCTAAACTCCCGCAACATCCGGTCCACAAGAATCTCTAGGTGAAGCTCACCCATTCCGGCAATCACGGTCTGGTTTGTTTCCTGATCAATGCTAACTCGAAAAGTTGGGTCTTCCTCAGAGAGAGATTGGAGGGCCTTGGAAAGCTTCTCCATATCTTGCTTTGTCTTAGGCTCAACCGCAACCGAGATTACAGGCTCTGGAATAAACAGAGACTCTAAAATGACTGAGGATTCCTCAGTGCAAATCGTGTCACCTGTAAACGTATCTTTCAAACCAAGAGCAGCACCTAAATCTCCGGCTCGAAGCTCGTCAACTTCAGTTCGTTCGTCTGCTTTAAGCACGATTAAGCGAGAGATCCGTTCCTTCTTGCCCTTTGTCGAGTTGTAGACATAGCTCCCTTTGCTGAGGATGCCTGAATAGACTCGAACAAAGGTCAGACGACCATATGGGTCTGCCATGATTTTGAATGCTAGGGCAGCTAGGGGCTCATCGTCACTTGCATGACGAACAGCCACACTACCATCCGGTAAGGTACCTTGAATTGGAGGCACCTCTGTAGGAGCGGGTAAATAGGCAACCACAGCGTCCAAAAGAAGCTGAACGCCTTTGTTCTTAAAGGCAGAACCACACAGCATAGGAACTATGGTGCCTGCGATAGTTCCTTTCCGCAAAGCGGCTCGGATCTCTTCTTCAGTTAGCTCCTCACCTTCGAGGTATTTTTCTGTCAGAGCATCGTCAGTCTCAGCCACTGACTCAATCAGCTTAGTGCGATATTCCTTTGCAAGCTCAAGCACATCTTCTGGAATATCCGTATCTTCAAAGTCCGTACCTAGATCATTGTTGTAGATACGAGCGCGCATCCCTACTAGATCTACGACTCCTCGAAAGCGATCTTCACTCCCAATTGGAAGTTGAACAGGCACAGCGTTAGCCCGAAGGCGATCGCGGATCTGGTCATACACCTTAAAGAAGTTAGCACCCGTTCGGTCCATCTTATTGACAAATGCAATCCGGGGTACTTTGTAACGATCGGCTTGTCGCCAGACCGTTTCTGACTGAGGTTGAACCCCACCGACCGAACAAAATACAGCGATCACACCATCTAGGACACGCATGGAACGCTCAACTTCGATCGTGAAGTCAACGTGGCCAGGAGTGTCGATAATATTGATGCGATGGTCTTTCCAGCTTGTGCTGATAGCAGCAGCAGTGATAGTAATACCCCGCTCCCGCTCTTGCGCCATCCAGTCGGTTACAGCTGTTCCCTCGTGGACTTCTCCAATTTTGTGAACGACACCGGAGTAAAACAGAATTCTCTCCGTCGTCGTCGTTTTACCAGCATCAATATGGGCGGCAATTCCGATGTTACGTATCCGCTCTAGCGGGATATTACGTGCCACAGCTACCTCCTTAGTCCCTGTCGCAAAGTTCGTTCGGATACCTCTATTAAGATTCTATACACTGCGAACTCTTAACGGAGTCTTCCTCTAAGAAATTAGTATCTGTAGTGAGCAAACGCTTTGTTAGCTTCAGCCATTCTGTGAGTTTCTTCACGCTTCCGGATTGCGCTGCCAGTTTCATTAGCTGCATCCATAAGCTCATTTGCTAGCTTACCAGCCATAGTTCGGCCTGTACGCTGGCGAGAGTACTGGGTCAACCATCTTAGAGCCAATGCAATGCCTCGGTCAGAGCGAACTTCCATAGGAACTTGGTAAGTTGCACCCCCTACACGGCGTGCCTTGACTTCTACCAAGGGAGTAGCGTTTCGTACAGCTCTCTCAAACGTTTCCAACGGGTCTGACCCAGTTCTCTCCTCAATCACCTTGAACGCATCATAAATGAGACGATACGCTAAGGATTTTTTTCCACTTCTCATCAATCGCCGGACCATCATGCTGACAAGGCGGCTGTTGTGAACTGGATCAGGTTGAACTGGACGCTTTTGGATGACTGTACGACGAGACATGGTAAGCCTTAAATTGAGAGGTTAGATTGCCTTGCAAAAAAGATTGATTGAAACAGAAAGATGTGGACATCACAATCGCAAAGAGAACGCAGTCCCATTACGATATACGCTGAGAACACATCGACAGTGACGAAAATGCCACCAATATCCAAGAATAACTCAAGGTAGCAAATTTCGAATAAATCGCAAGTGTAAAGTCAGCACATACGAAAAGTATTACGGGCTTAGCTCAGGACTTAGGGCGCTTAGCGCCATACTTGGAGCGCCCTTGCTTCCGATCTTTTACTCCAGCAGTGTCCAGAGTTCCGCGAATAATGTGGTAACGAACACCCGGTAAGTCTTTAACCCGACCACCCCTAATCATAACGACAGAATGCTCTTGTAGGTTATGACCAATCCCCGGAATGTAAGCAGTCACCTCAAACCCAGAAGTCAAACGTACCCGCGCAACCTTGCGGAGTGCTGAGTTTGGTTTTTTAGGAGTGGTTGTATAAACCCTCGTGCAAACGCCTCTACGCTGCGGACAGCTCTTTAAAGCTGGTGACTTTGTCTTCTTCGTTGCCTTTTGGCGTTCGTCGCTAATAAGCTGTTGGATTGTGGGCATGGAATAACACTAAATCTCGTTCTCTTACTGGTTTGCTCTTTGCAACAGTCTACAACTATAGCGATTTTAGCGATTTTTTGTCAATTTGTTTGGACTTTAATATCTGGCAGCAAAGCCCTCAGAAATGGGAAGCTCTGGAAACCACTACGAAATAGAGAAAGAGTTACCACATCCACAGTTTTGGATAGCGTTAGGGTTGTGGAAGCGAAATCCACCGCCCATTAGATCCTCGGAGTAGTCTACTGCCAAACCGCTAATACAACTGAGACTCTGAGGGTCTACTACAACAGACATCTCCCCACATTTTAGAACTTGGTCAGTCGGGTTAATGCAACTATCAAATCTAAGGACATAATGAAGCTCAGAGCAGCCACCGGGCTGAATTTCTAAACGAAATAGCATTTGAGGGTCACGCTGTTTTGCTTTGAGACGGCTGATTTCGGCGATCGCTGCCTGACTAAGCTGAATCATGAATTATATGGAAAAATATAAGTCCTGTGGATGATCTTACAGCCATCTACCCGCAAGCGTAGAGATGCAAAGAGGTCAGAGTTAGAGCTAGCTAAAAAGGGTAGGCTCTTGGTCAAGCCTACCCTTTTTGATGTAATAGTCAGGTGAGCGAATTTTGAAACTTAAGCTTTGGCTCGAGAGTAGTCATCCTGGAACCGAACGATGTCATCCTCTCCTAAATATTCTCCGTTCTGAACTTCAATTAGAACCAGAGAAATTACTCCAGGATTTTCTAAGCGGTGGCTGGTGCAGGCGGGCACGTAGGTTGATTGGTTGCTAAACAACAGCTTTTCCTGGTCGCCGCAGGTGACTTTGGCGGTTCCGGAGACGACGATCCAGTGTTCGCTGCGGTGATGATGCATTTGTAGGCTAAGACGATGCCCAGGCTTGACTTCAATCCGCTTAATTTTGTATCCCCGCCCTTCTTCCAAAATAGTGAAAGAGCCCCAGGGGCGCAGTTCGGTGGCAGCGACTCCTTTTGGAGTAACCGAGGTAGGTAGGTTCAAAGCGGCGGGTTGAGTAACTTCTTGGGTTTGAGCCACGACATTTTCTCCTTATGAACTGCTGTGAGATTGAGTTGACTTCGGGCATTCGCTTTGGTTGCTTTGACTGGAAAACGATGCCCGACTCAAGCATGATTCCCTCAATTCAAACAACCGAAGCTAACCATAGCAAAAGCGCCCAGATGATTTCATCTGCCAAACCACAGTTTGAGCTGATTTATATGGATTCTTTACACAATAGGATGAGCTTTAAATCAGCTTTATTTCCTCTAAAGTTGAAAAGGTATAAGTACTCATCCCAAAAGTAAGCAGTGCGAGTTACGTAGGCTGTTTTATTCAAAGGCTAGGTTGAATAAACACACCGATGCCATTGTGAACGCGGGCTGCTGTATAGGGAGAGCGGTTAAGCAACTGTCCACCGAGATAAAGTGTTGTGGAACTTCCACCATCTAGATTGAGAGCATCTACTGCGCCTAATCGCTGCATAATTTGAGCGGTTTCTGCCAGAGTAGGTCCAGGTCCACCTATTCGATTTTGAACCGTAATCATAATCAGATTGCCTTCTGCTGTTCTACCGATCGCACTGCGGGCAGCTGCCTGTCGGGCAAAGGCTTCACCAAATTGCTCGGACTGAGCATTGAGTACGACTTGACGATTTTGCAGCAGCAGCGGACCGGCTCCAAGAATTTGGGTATATCGGCCAAAGTCGGCTGGGTTGCTAGTAGTTTCTAGCTGCACGTTGGTACCTACAGCAAGAGCGTTTGCAGCAGCACTGTAGGCTCTAACGACTATCACATATCCATTGGCAGGAATGGGAATGGAGGTTTGCCCTGCAGCTCCAGCAGGTTGCTGATTGACGACCCGATTGTCCTGAACTGTGACCAAAATCTCGTTGTCGATGATCGAAGTGTAGGTTGATCCCCAATCACTTGTATAACGAGCAACACCTGCCTGAACGTATCCGCTGTTGAGGGAAAGAACTGTAAACCGCTGCCCTGCGGGAGTTGCTATTGTTTCTTGAAGCCCGAGGCGGCCGATCGCCACTTCTCCGGCTTCGTTCCAAGCGATCGCCCCTCGATTCAAAATTGGCCCTGAGATCCAGCGACCATCTCGACGAATTGCGCCCAGCGGCAACTGATTATTGCGGTTGAAAAAACCACCATTAATAGCAGCGATCGCTTGTGAGCTTTGAGCCATCGTAATCAGTGGCGTAGTCCCAATAGCACTAGAGGCATTGCTCCAAATTGGTCTAACTGCCAATCCTGACTGACGGGGATCAATGACTAGAGCGATTACTGGAAATTGGGCGCTTCCTGTATTCACAACTTGCTCTTGCCAGCGAATACCCGGTGCCCAAACAATATTGCGTTGCACGGTGGAATCTGCTCCAACGTCGATGATCATACGATTAGGGTTAGGCAAAGACCAGACGCGAGGACGGAGGTTTGTGGGAATGCCAACTCGAATCACCGTTTGATTGCCGCTTGCCTGAACATTGAGCGAAGTTAGTCGATTACCTGGTCCTGCCTGGAAGTTTCGGACTAACGCAGGATCAGCCTGGGCGTTGATATTAACTACCAATTCTCCAGATTGCTCGGTGACTTGCCAAGGGGTTGAGCGATCGAGGTCAATCACAATGCGATCGCCCCAACTTTGCCGTCCTTGACGAACCGCCATTACTCTAGACACTGGCGTAGAAATCCGCAGCACATTGCCACTCACCTGCATCTGCCAGCCAGCCTGCTGTGCGAGTTCAGTGATATCCAAATAGCGATATCGACTGGTGAGCCAGGTTCCCAACGCCAGAGCATTTGTACCTGAATCAGAAAACCACTGCACAGGCTGCCTAGAGGCACTTTCAGTATTCAGTAGCTCAACGCCAACTGTTTGCATCAATCCAGTATCAGCAATGCCAATGCGCTGCTGGCGCTGGCTCCAGGCCGCATTTAGAGTGCGACCGTTAATTACAACCTGAGTACCCTCAGTGACGGGTATGGCTTGAGAAATCCTAACTAGAACAGGGGTCCAGAACTCTTGCGGAATCACTTCTACATCGGATGCCTGAACAGATCGTTCAGCGGACTGATTGGAGACATCTTCAGTAACAGCCAAGATATTCGACGACTCTTGAACAACGGGCATTTGGAGCTGTAAACTAGCGCTTTGCAGAGACTGAAGAGATAGGAGCGCTTCATTCCCCTGAGTAAAATCAGGCGCATGGAAAGTAGCAGCCAGCAGGGGGAAGATCAGCAGGGAAGAAGATTTTTTTGAGAAAGACTGCAGAATTGAGCCTTTGAGGAGGCGTTGCTTGTTAACTTGATTCACGTTGCTCAGTGTGACTTAGCGGGAGCAAGGGGCATTACTCCAATGGATAGTGAGGTTAGCGAACTGCCAGTTGGGTTGCTGGAAACACAGTGTGGTTGAAATGAGGCTGTGAATCGAGCTAACCTTCAATGGGAATTTGCAGCGGTTTGTGCTTCCAGGATCCCCCAGACAACCCCGTCTTGCCGACAGCTGTTCACAATTGTTAAAAGACGCATCCTCTCAAGGGCGGGTTTACTTATACACCAGTTCCAGAGTTGCGCTGATTGCTGCTCTAGTTGCATAAGGAATGGTTAGACAGAGCCTTGCACTGATTCCTGAGACGAAACATTCAGCTCAATATGCGCTTAGCCTGCGCTATGCGACCTCTTCCTGCGAGTTTTTGCAAATTTCTAAAAGGGGGCTAAGAAGAATTTGGATTGTTTGACTTGAACTGTTCATCTAAAAGTTGAGCGTAAAACTGCTCTTTCTAGCCGCGATTTAGAGATACAGCCGCTACTTCTTTCTGCAAAGACAAACATTGCATTTCTCAGAAAATCTGTAACGCAAGATACAAAATTCGTTTTTCGCGATTTTGGTTGTGGAAGCGCGTAGCCTTTGCTCGTTTTCTGCTAACTCTACAGGGGAATCAATGATTGTTGAGATTCCTAAGCCTAGACAAATTTAAGCTTTCGACATTTGCCTTACAAATATAAAAATCAGAATTTTGTAGTAAATGCATCAGTTCGAGAGTTGCAATTCTACTAGCGTCACCTCCTTAGTCATTCAGCAAGGAATAATCACATAGATTTAAAGTTTTAGCTTCATAATAGAAATTAAGACAGCCGATTTTTGATTAGATCATTGTTACAAGTACAATTAGCTTTCTGAGTAGACTTAAAGCTTTGATTGAGACTGAGGGTGAGTTGAGCTTGGAAATTAAGCCGCTGGTGAGCGAAATTTGAGCATCTGCGTCGCTCCAAATACAGCGAGGGTTGCCAAGGCTCGATATCCTCTATAAGATCCATGATCTATTCGGTGCCATCCATGTGGATTTTTTATAGATAGCGACTTTGCAATCCACGCTACGGTACTGAGGGTTTTACCTTAAATGGCATTGCGGCTGCTTGAGCCTTGAAAGTGTCAGAAGCATTGCTTCGGACAACTTTCTCGTCTCCTCAGTTTTTGGCTTTTGCGGGTTGATAAGGGGTTTTCTTTTTAGGGTTGTCATTTAGATATTTGACAGTTTTTGTCATCCAGATGATTTTTCAGCGATTACAAGCGAGACGGGTTGTTCTATGGGTAGCACGAGTGTGAATCGAGACAGACAGACAAATCACGAAGTAGCGGCAGGTTTTCCAGGACAGCGATGGTTGGTTGAGGAAAGGGATGCCTGCGGGGTTGGTTTTATTGCTGACCAGTACGGGCGGGCAAGCCATACTTTGGTTGCCAAAGCGCTGTCTGCTTTGACTTGTTTGGAACACCGAGGAGCTTGTAGCGCCGATCAGGATTCGGGTGATGGTGCCGGAATAATGACGGCTATTCCCTGGGATTTGTTGAGCGATTGGCTCCAGGAAAACAAGATTGGCGCTGTTCCTACTGAGCATCTCGGTGTAGGGATGGTGTTTTTGCCGCAGGCTGAGGCAGCAGCAGCGATCGCCCGTCAACTTGCCGAAAAACTACTACAGGAGTCGGGTTTGCGGATCTTGGGCTGGCGAAAAGTACCTGTACATCCTCAATTACTGGGAATTCAAGCAAGAGAAAACCAGCCTCAGATTGAACAACTTTTGGTGCAATCTAACGAGACGGACGATGTGCTAGAGCGTCAGCTTTATCTGGTGCGCAAGCAGATTGAACAGGCAGTTGCAACGGTAGAACCTGCTAGCTCAGAAGACGCAGCCGGATTGCAAGAGTTCTACATTTGCTCCTTCTCTAACCGAACGATTGTTTATAAGGGCATGGTGCGCTCTGCAGTGCTGGGTGATTTCTACACAGACCTGCAAAATCCGACTTATCAAAGTGCCTTTGCGGTGTATCATCGCCGCTTTAGCACGAATACGATGCCTCGCTGGCCTTTGGCTCAGCCGATGCGGTTGCTTGGTCACAATGGCGAAATCAACACGCTGCTGGGCAACATCAACTGGATGGTGGCGCGGGAAGCGGACCTGGAGCATCCTTACTGGGGCGATCGCCTCGAAGCACTCAAACCAATCGTCAACCCTGAAAACAGCGATTCTGCTAACCTCGACAACGTGATGGAGCTATTGGTGAATTCAGGGCGCAGTCCCCTGGAAGCGCTGATGATCATGGTGCCAGAGGCTTACCTGAACCAGCCAGAATTGGCAAATTATCCCGAAATCACTGATTTCTACGAATACTACAGCGGTATCCAGGAACCCTGGGATGGACCAGCATTGCTGGTATTTAGCGATGGTAAGCGAGTCGGAGCGACGTTAGATCGAAACGGACTACGTCCTGCTCGCTACAGCATTACCCGTGATGGCTTTGTAGTAGTTGCTTCCGAAGCGGGTGTAGTTGACCTACCCGAATCTGAAATTGTGGAGAAGGGGCGACTGGGTCCAGGAGAGGCGATCGCAGTCGATTTTAGAAGCCATGAAATTTTGAAGAACTGGCAGATCAAGCAGCGCGTTGCCAGCAAGCAACCTTATGGTGAGTGGTTGCAGCAGCGCTATGAGTTGGAACCCCAGCCTTTTGCCGAAGCGAGTTCCCTGGAGACTGAGAGCCTGCTACGCCATCAAACTGCCTTTGGCTACACCAGTGAAGATGTAGAAATGATCGTTGAGGCAATGGCTTCTCAGGGTAAGGAACCCACTTTTTGCATGGGCGACGATATTCCCCTTGCCGTGCTGTCAGACAAACCCCGTCTGCTTTACGACTACTTCAAGCAGCGGTTTGCTCAGGTGACAAATCCGCCAATCGACCCGCTGCGGGAAAGCCTGGTGATGTCATTGACATCTCAACTAGGCGAACGAGGCAATTTCCTGGAAGAAAAACCAGAGTATGCACGATTGCTCAAGCTCAAGTCTCCTGTTCTAAACGATGCTGAACTGGAGCAAATCCGGCTGTCTGACTTTGGCACTGCAAATCTATCGACTCTATTTCATATCTCTGCTGGCCCAGAAGGTTTGCAGAGAGCCGTGACAGCATTGTGCCAGCAGGCAACAGCGGCAGTTCGCGCAGGTCAGAAAATTTTGATTTTGAGCGATCGCCTCACTCCATCTGGTGAAACAGGCAGCCTGAATGCTGAGCAAAGCTACATTCCTCCCCTGCTGGCTGTCGGCGCAGTTCATCATCACTTGATCCGACAAGGGCTGCGGATGAAAGCCTCCATCGTCGTGGATACTGCCCAATGTTGGAGTACGCATCATTTTGCCTGTTTGATTGGCTATGGAGCGAGTGCCGTTTGCCCTTATTTGGCTTGGGAAACAGTTCGCCACTGGTGGTCTGACTCTAAAACCCAAAGCTTCATGCAGCGTGGCAAGCTTGAGGCAATTTCCATTACCGCAGCACAAAACAACTACCGTAAAGCGATCGAAGCGGGCTTGCTCAAAATTCTGTCCAAGATGGGAATCTCGCTGCTGTCTAGCTATCAGGCGGCACAGATTTTTGAGGCAATCGGCATTGGATCTGACCTGCTGCATCTTGGCTTCACTGGAACTGCTTCACGCTTGGGTGGATTGAGCGTGGCTGACCTGGCGCAAGAGGTCATTACCTTCCATCAACGCGCATTCCCTGAACTAACGCTGAAGAAACTAGAGAACTTTGGCTTCTTCAACTACAAGCCGGGGGGCGAATATCACATGAATAGCCCCGAAATGGCAAAGGCGCTGCACAAAGCGGTAGGCGCGATGAACTATGACCACTACGAGGTCTACCAGAAATCTCTGGAGCAGCGACCGCTAACCGCATTGCGCGATTTGCTCGACTTTAAGGGCGATCGCCCTGCCATTCCTATGGAGGAAGTGGAATCGGTCGAAACCATTGTTAAGCGCTTTTGCACGGGAGCCATGTCGCTAGGGTCACTCTCACGGGAGGCGCATGAGACTTTGGCGATCGCCATGAACCGCGTCGGCGGCAAGTCCAACTCTGGCGAAGGCGGCGAAGATCCAGTTCGCTTTAAGGTGCTGAACGATGTGGATGAGAACGGACTGTCTCAGCTTCTGCCTCACCTGAAGGGCTTGCGAAACGGCGATACTGCTAGTTCAGCGATCAAGCAAATTGCGTCAGGGCGATTCGGCGTAACACCCGAATATTTGGTCAGCGCCAAACAGCTTGAAATCAAAATTGCTCAGGGCGCTAAGCCCGGTGAAGGCGGACAGCTTCCTGGCAAAAAAGTCAGTCCCTACATTGCTATGCTGCGTCGTTCTAAGCCTGGAGTGCCGCTGATTTCACCGCCTCCCCACCACGACATTTACTCGATTGAAGACTTGGCTCAACTAATCTTTGACCTACACCAGATTAATCCTAAAGCAAAGGTTTCGGTGAAGCTGGTGGCAGAAGTGGGCATTGGCACTGTCGCGGCTGGTGTGGCGAAGGCAAACGCAGACATAATTCAGATTTCCGGTCACGATGGCGGAACGGGTGCCTCGCCGCTTAGCTCAATCAAGCACGCGGGTGTTCCTTGGGAGTTGGGTGTAACCGAAGTGCATCGGGTGCTGATGGAAAATCAGTTGCGCGATCGCGTCCTACTTCGGGCAGACGGCGGCTTCAAGACAGGCTGGGATGTAGTCATGGCAGCCCTAATGGGTGCGGAAGAGTACGGGTTTGGCTCCGTTGCGATGATTGCGGAAGGCTGCATTATGGCGCGAATCTGTCACACCAACAACTGTCCAGTCGGCGTGGCTACCCAGCAAGAGAAACTGCGCCAGCGGTTCACGGGCGTTCCAGAGCACGTGGTGAATTTCTTCTACTTCATCGCTGAGGAAGTGCGATCGCTTCTCGCTCGACTGGGCTACCGTTCGCTCAAAGATGTGATTGGTCGGGCTGACTTGCTAAAAGTGCGAGAAGGCGTAAAAATCACCAAAACTCAAGCACTTAACCTGGACTGCCTGACTCAGTTGCCCGATAGCCGCACCAATCGCACCTGGCTAGAGCATGGGGAAACCCATAGCAACGGAGCCGTTCTAGACGATCAGTTGCTTAGCGATCCGGCGATTCAAGCGGCAATCCAAGATCAGGGCAGCGTTAGCCAGACTATTAATGTGGTCAACACCGATCGCACTGTGGGCGCGAGGTTAGCAGGAGCGATCGCCCAGAAGTATGGCAACACTGGCTTTGAAGGACAAATTACTCTCAACTTCACGGGCAGCGTCGGTCAAAGCTTTGGAGCTTTTAACTTACCGGGAATGACCCTTAATCTTGAAGGCGAAGCTAATGACTACGTCGGCAAAGGAATGCACGGCGGCGAAATCGTCATCAAACCACCTGCTGCTGCGACCTACACGCCCTCTGAAAACGTGATTATCGGTAACACCTGTCTATATGGCGCAACTGGCGGAACGCTGTTTGCGAATGGACAGGCAGGTGAACGTTTTGCTGTGCGGAATTCCAAAGGACAAGCGGTGATTGAAGGAGCCGGAGATCACTGCTGCGAGTACATGACGGGCGGCACAATTGTCGTTTTGGGTCGAGTCGGTCGCAACGTCGGTGCAGGCATGACAGGCGGACTGGCTTATTTCTTAGACGAAGACGGCAGCTTCCCTGAGAAAGTCAATCCTGAAATCGTCAAGCTCCAGCGCGTGCAAACTCCAGCCGGAGAACAGCAGCTTAAGGACTTGATTGCAGCTCATGGCGATCGCACAGGCAGCCAAAAAGCAGCCCACATTCTCAATAACTGGTCTGAGTTTCTGCCCAAATTCTGGCAGGTTGTGCCGCCGTCTGAGGCAGACAGCCCAGAAGCTAGTCAGACCGCTGTTGAGGAGAAGGTACTGAGTCCAGTTCAGTAGTCTCTGATCAACTGCAAGAACGTAGCTATAGAGCGCTATCACGTATTGTGATAGCGCTCTTGATATTTCTGTAGGATTGTTGGTGAATCAGAGCTATTTAGGGAAGTTTAGACGGTATGGACAACTTTATTCCAAAGGCATTGGAATCTAAGCGAGACATTTTTCTTGCAACAAAGATGCCGTTTATACACATCGAGCCATTTGAGACAAACGAATTCCTGTCCCCTTGGACTAGCAAATATTTAGGTACTCCCTACTTACCCAAAGAAGCCCAATATCCATACATGACTGATGGAGAACCATTGGCGTTTTTGGCACAAATTAATTTTTCAGAAGTACCAAAGCTGGAGGGTTATCCAACATCAGGAATTCTTCAATTTTTCATTTCAGATGACGATCTTTATGGTCTTGAATTTACCGATCCTCACGATCCATCCGAGCAGTTTAGATTGCAACAACAGCAAAATAAGTTTCGGGTAGTTTATTATCCAAACGTGATTGAAGATCTGAGCCTTCTCACGGACTCTTTTGACTTTCTACCAGAGTTTGAAGGGCTCCCAGTGTATAAACAGTGTAGATTGGAGTTTTCATTGCGAGAAGAACTAGCTGGAATAAATGATCATAGATTTGCAAAATTATTTGGGAAAAATTTTAATCTCTTAGCTGAAGGTGAGGGACGGGAAAAGATTATAGATTACCAATTTATGTTTTCCTCCGGCAATAAAATAGGCGGTTATGCAGACTTTGCTCAAGAGGATATTCGTTTCTTAGCTCCGCCCGAGGAAAATTGGTTGCTTCTCCTACAAATTAGCGACGCAAAAAATGCTGACATCATGTGGGGAGATGCAGGAGTCGGTAATTTCTTCATTGAGGAAAAAGCTTTAGAAGCTCGTGATTTCTCCAGAGTTTTGTACAACTGGGATTGCGGCTAGTGGGGTAAAGAACAAGTATCAGTTTAAGTTGACCCAGCAGTATGAGTTCCGGAGCGAGCAGTCCACCTTATCTTCCGTTTGCTGATGGGCAGTGGCGTATGGTGCCGGGGTTGAGATCGCTCAACTTACGAACGTGGATTGAGATTGACGAACATTTCGAGCGTGAACTGGCGCTGAAGGAAACGCTGTTGCAACAGCGCTACGCTGAGGTATTTGCTAGCCTGCCAGGGAGTGAACCTGGTCAGCAGGAAGCACTGGATTTACTGGTGACGCATTTGCTAGAACATTTTCCTCAGCGCTATCAGCGAGAGGGCGATCGCCTCCACAACTTAGCAACCGGACAAACCTGGCATCTCTCAGACTTCAAAGCCGCCCCGCTTGATCTTGCTGGGCGGTTGGTTCAGGAAGATTTTTGTCTGATGCACTCTGCCTCTGAAGGTTATGTGCTGTCTGCAGCTTCCGTTTGTTTCCCATCTCGCTGGCTGTTAGCCGAAAAGATAGGGCGATCGATGGAACAAATTCATGCACCCGTACCCAGCTATACAGAGAAGTTGCGATCGCCTGTCAATCGATTCTTTCAGCAGATCAGGAGCGATCGCCCCGTCTGGCGTTTGAACTGGAGCATCGTAGACTCGCCTGACCTATTTCTTTTGCAAAGCCAAGATGCTGCACCTAATTTGAATGCTGCCAATGCAGGAGAAAAGCTCTGGATTCGGGTAGAGCGACAAACCCTACGACGGCTGCCTCAAAGCAGGAATATCCTGTTTACAATCCGCACCTATGTCCATTCCTTAAGAGTGCTTGAGGCTGAGCCGACCGCAGCAAGAGGTTTAGCAGCTGCAATTCAACAGATTTCTCCTGAAATGCAGCAATATAAAACGCTGTTGCCCATTCGAGAAGTGCTGCTAAATTATCTGGCGGATACTATACAGAATCTTGATTAGAAGCATGGGTTACTGATCTTTGAAGTAACAAATTTTTGCTTGCGTTTTGACAAAACGCCATAGAATCTTAAAGAACACTGTTTGTCTAGCAAGTGAGCATTGGACATAGCAGTCTTAGAATAATCCGTAGATGGGTGAGGAGTGAGCGTCATATTCTGGAAGTGTAACGCTCACCAACTGTTCAGGGTGAAAATTGGAACTTTTCCAATTTGCGATGCGTGGTGAGCGGAGGAATGGGCATTGTTGGGATTGATCAAAGGGCTAGTTCACAAAGCCAGCAAGATAAAGCGCTGGTTGCCAATACCTGAGCAGGGGTGGACTCAATTAAGCCTGCTCAAGGCATTGGTACAGCGAGACTTGGAAGCTCGCTATAAGGGGTCGATTCTGGGAAACATTTGGCCGCTGTTAAACCAACTCTCCCAGCTACTCATCTACACTTACGTCTTTTCGATTGTTTTACGGGTCAAGCTGACTCTCAACGGCTTGCCAGAAAATAACCTCACTTTTGGACTGTGGCTGTTTGCCGGACTGCTACCCTGGATTGCTTTTACGAGCGGGTTGATTCCGGCGGCAGGTTCCGTCGTGGCACAGACAAATTTGGTAAAAAAAGTAGTATTCCCGCTGGTTTTGCTGCCTTTAGTTCCAGTTTTTTCAGCATTCATCGAAAGTACATTTGGGTTGATGGCGCTAATTGTGTTTGTAGCAGCAATCACCCAAACGCTACACGCGACCCTGTGGCTGTTGCCGCTAGTCTGGATGCCTCAATTGCTGCTAACCGCAGGGCTAGCCTACCTGACCGCAGGACTCACCGTTTTTCTCCGGGATATTCCTCAGACACTAGGAATTATTCTAAACCTGTGGTTTTACGTTACCCCAATTGTTTACCCCGCAGACATTATTCCTGAACGGTTCAGGAGCTTAGTGTTTTGGCTTAATCCAATGGCAGCGATCGCAGAAACCTACCGAGATCTTGTTCTAGTTGGCAAAGTTGCCCACTGGGGAGAATGGGGGGTCGCTACAGGGGTGTCCTTAATAGCTTTTACTGGTGGTTTGTGGGTTTACGGGCGGCTGCGTCCAGCATTTGCTGATGTCCTTTAAGAATTGCTCAATAGTGGTGTGATGGATGAAATTGCGATTTCGTTAAAGAACATCTCGAAGTGCTTTAAGCGCTACGCCAAACCAGTAGATCGCCTCAAAGAAGTTTTACTGCCGAAAAAAAGTCACGCTCAGATGTTTTGGGCACTGCGTGATATTAACTTGAATGTAGCCAGAGGCGAAGCTCTTGGAATTATTGGTCAAAACGGCTCTGGCAAAAGTACGTTACTTCAAGTCATTGCTAGAACACTAACTCCGACCACAGGAGAAGTATTCGTCAACGGGCGAGTTTCGGCTCTGTTAGAACTTGGCAGCGGTTTTAACCCAGAGTTTACAGGCAGGCAGAATGTATTTTTCAATGGTCAGATTTTAGGACTTAGCCAAGAAGAAATTGCGACTAAGTTTGATGAAATAATCAAGTTTGCCGAGATTGGAGACTTTATCGAACAGCCTGTAAAGACATATTCTAGTGGAATGTTTGTCAGGTTAGCATTTGCCGTTGCAGTCAATGTGAATCCTGACATTTTAATCGTCGATGAGGCATTAGCAGTTGGCGATATTTACTTTCAGCAGAAATGTTTTGAAAGAATCCAAGAACTTAAGCATCAAGGAACAACTCTTCTATTTGTTTCTCACGACTCTACTGCTGTGTATAAACTCTGCAATAGAGCGGTCTTAATGGAATCAGGAAAAGCAGTACTAGATGCAAATCCGAAACAAGTTATTGATTTATATGAGGCAAAACTTCTAAAGAAAAGAGATACGCATTCTGAATCCGTAGAAATCCAGATGTTAGCTAAGCCTAATTCATCTGCTCAAGAAACACTGTCTTCCGATAAGGTTTTAGAAGAAGTTGTTATTCAGTCTTCGGAAGTTGTTGTTAAATTTGTAAAGCTTCTGGGCGAGAATGGTCAAGCTGTTGATTCAGTAATCAGTGAGCAAGATCTTCAATTATCGATTGGGCTATTATTTTCACAAAGTTTTGACGATCCGCATGTTGGCTTCAAGATTCGAGATAGAACTGGTGAAGTCATTTTTGAGACCAATACATTTGCGATGAAAGAAAAGATTGGCAAGGTCTGTAATGGAACGTTTTTAGAAGCAAATTTCAAGTTTCATGTGCCGCTGAGGGAAGGCGAATATACGATCACATTAGGCGTTGCTGACGGCGGATTTGGAGAGTGCCTATTTAAACGATCGCTAGTATATGCTCATAACTCTGCCGCCTTTAATGTCCTGAGAAACGATGAATCTATTCGCTGGTCTGGTATTGTAAATCTCAATCCTTCTATTTCAATTAATAGCTCTGTTTATGTTTGAGTTGATTATTCAAAAAGCGCAACAGTCAGATTATGATTTTAGAAAGACTGCTAATCCATCTGATCCGTTAGCACATCTCTTTGATGAATGGGTCGATTATTATAAGTTGAAATGGGCGATCGCAAATGTACTAGAACCTAGTTCTATCTTGGAAATAGGTGTTCGATTTGGCTATTCAGCGCAAGCATTTTTGCACGGAAACCCCAGTGCTAAATATACTGGCATTGATCTAGATTCAGACTCTTATGGAGGGGTGAGAGGAGCAATTAATTGGGCAAAGGCAGCAACCCAATCCTTTGCTACTGACTTTATTATTGTGGATACACAAACTCTAGAGTATTTCCCTGGTGATATTTACGATCTAATTCATGTTGATGGGCAACAAGATGGAGATGGCTCCTTTCATGACCTAGAACTTGCTCTTAAGCAAGGACGATATATCTTGGTAGATGGATATTTCTGGACAAGACAAAATTACACGGCAATCAGTGATTTTTTATTTCGACACGCTAAATTACTAGATTTCTACGGTGTAATTCCTGGCTATGCAGGAGAATTATTGATCAAAGTTTCTCCTACCTATTTAGAACAGGTTAGCAAAGAGCAAAGCTATAAAACCAATTCTAATTTTGCTATTTGTCAGGCTTATATCGCTGACTATTACGCTAAAGATTATAGTGGATTTGAGACGTATAGAAGAAATAAAGGCAAAAGATTACAAGATCCCAGATTGCAAGCGATCGCAACAATTTCTAGCCTAAAAGCTAAAGGCTCCGCATTAGATATTGGGTGTGGAAGTGGTGAACTGACTTACTATTTTGCTCGGCAAGGGTTTAAGACTACTGCAATCGACAATTCAGCAGACGCAATTCAACTAGCAGTAAAGTGTTTTGATGAAGCTGAGCATTTATTAGCCGACGTTCAATTTCTCTGCGACAATGCTTGCACCGTTCCTTTACAGGTTCAGTACGATTTAGCAGTTGCCTCTGATGTGATTGAACATTTGTCGCCTGATGAAGTAGATACACTTTACCAAAAAGTAGCAAAGCATTTAAAGCCAGACGGTTTATTTGTACTGCACACTTTTCCTAACCTCTGGTACTACAAATATGAATACCCTAGAAGAAGAAAGATAGCTGCTTCTGTGGGAGCTTATCTGCCACCAGAACCCAACACAAGCTATGGGCTTTGGATGCACATTAATGAGCAATCTCCAAGGGTATTGAAGCAGCAATTGTCAAAGCATTTCAAACACGTATTGCTTTGGTTTGGAGATATCAATAACCCTGGTGGAAGCCTGCTTAAGAAGTTTTCTATAAAAGAAATGCGTGCTGCTCATAGTTTGTTTGCGATCGCATCCCATCAACCTATTGATTTAGATCAGCTAAAGTCTCGATTGCAAATGGCTCCCTTGCCAGTTATTCAACCTTATGAAATCAAAATAGCGGTTAAGGATTTTCCTAAAAATGCCTTAGTCAAAAGTGAGTTCATCGCGACTGTAGAAATTACAAACAAGAGTCGTTCTGTTTTAAATAGCTGTGCTCCTAACCCAGTTCACCTCTCCTATCACTGGTTAGACAGTAAAGCGACCAAAAACGTAATCTTTGAAGGCGAGCGAACCAAGCTAATTCCACCTCTAAACAATAAAGAATCTCAGAAAATTTTTGATCTTCTTTCCGCCCCAACAAATAAGCAGGTGTATGACTTGAAAGTTAGCGCACCATCAGAAGCAGGCAACTATGTACTTAGAATTACGTTAGTACAAGAGGGTGTTCGTTGGTTTGACCAGGAACCTATCGGATTGGCAGAAGATATTTCCATCTCAATTCATAACAACTAGTCAGTATGATTGAAGCTAATAATTCTAAAATTGACGTAAATGTTTTAATGCAAAAGGTACAGGAAGAAGTCGCTAAACGCCGTGATTTTAATCCTATAGAGGCAGCAGTTAGCAGCTTGAGCACTATTAACACTGCTAGTATCAGCCACGCAGAGGCTCAATTAAGCGTTGCTGAAACTTTTTCTGAAGTCCCCACAAAGTTTCCAGATAAATTTAATCGTTTTCCATTTACAATCCTCAAACCTCTACAAAAATTTGCTCTTAAGGTTTATGGTTTTCTATTTAAAAAGCAGCGAGTAGTTAATTCCTCTCTAGCGCAAGCTCTCAAAGTTTCTCTTGACCTTAACCAGAGATTAAGCCAACAGGTTGTGACTCTCCAAGCCCAGTTGCACAAGCTAGCAGACCAAGTAGATTCTATAGATAGGCAAACTGCGGATACCAGCATCAGTATGGATGAGCGGTTCTCCACAATAAATAATCATCTTGCAGCTACAGATGAACGCTTCTCTGCTGTGGACGGTCGCTTTTTTACAGTAGATAGTCGTCTCACAGCGATGGATCAAAAGCTTTCTTCCACCAATGAATATTATGTGAGAAATGAAAGCTACATCAAGGACGATTTAACACAACAGAAGCGCCTGATTACTCTGTTTTTAGAAGAGGCAAGAAAACGTTTGCCGGAGCCTTTTGAGCAGGAGCAATTGCAGACTTTTGAGAATGAAGGGAAGCATCTGCTGGATGCATTCTATGTTGCTTTTGAGGATTATTTTCGAGGCAGCTATCAAGACATTTCTGATCGCCTAAAAGTTTATTTGCCGCTTCTAGAACAAGCAAAGTTAGATACAGCAAACTTTCCCATTTTAGACATCGGCTGTGGACGAGGAGAGTGGTTGGAATTGTTGCAGCAATCTGGCTACACGGCAACAGGGCTAGACATTAACAGAGTAATGTTAGATCGATGCCGCTCACGAGGACTAGAGGTAGTTGAAGCAGATGTAATAGCTTACTTAAAGTCTCTGCCTTCACAAAGCTTGTCAGCCATAACAGGTTTCCATATCATTGAACATTTACCAGTCATAGAATTACTCACCTTATTTCAAGAGATATTTAGAGTTTTGAAATCGGGCGGGTTAATTATTATGGAAACTCCCAATCCCCAGAATGTCCTAGTAGGAAGCAACAACTTTTATATGGACCCCACTCATCTCAATCCTTTACCTGGCCCGCTAACTAAATTTATGCTTGAGAATGCTGGATATCAAGCCGTTAAAATTATGAACTTGAATGCTTATGCTGATTCGTTCAAAGTTGGCGGTTCAGAAATTGCAGATCGATTCAATGATTATTTCTATGGTCCTCAAGACTACGCAGTCATTGGTTATAAGCCATGAAGCCTTTGTGCATTGTAACTCCCTGGTTTGGTAAAGACTTAAAAGGAGGAGCTGAGCAGCAAGCCTGGCAGGTAGCAACACGACTGGCAGCACAGGGCCATACGGTCGAAGTGCTAACAACCTGCTGCCGCTCATTCTTAGACAATTGGACATCCAACTACTACAGACCCGGAGTGAGGCAAGAGCAAGGCGTAAAGGTTCGGCATTTTCGAGTCAACCGCCGCAATGAAGAGGCTTTTGCTCGAGTAAACAGCTTAATGTTAAATCTGCCGTCTTCAGCCTTAAAACCCCAAGTTAATCCGGTCAACCCAGAAGATTCACTGATCTTTGCTTCTGAGAATATAAATTCAGCTAAATTACTAAATTTTTTGAAACGGAATAAAGACCAGTACCATGCTTTTCTGTTTCTTCCCTATCTTTATGGACCTGTTTTAAACGGATTGCCCATCGTAGCAGATCGGGCTTTTTTACAGCCTTGTCTCCATGATGAAGTCTATGCATATTTACCTGAAGTTACTAATATCTTTCATCTAGCACGTGGGCTGCTGTTTATTAGCGAAGGAGAAGCTCAGCTAGCCACACAGCTTTATGGTCCAGGCATTATTCACAAAAGTTCTGTTGCAGGTGCAGGAATAGAAGCAGGTTCCAGCTTTGATGAAAGTCTTACCCATGTGGGTGGTTTTTCGGTTAAGCAGGAGCAGTTTGTGCTGTGTCTGGGTCGCCGTGATTCTGGGAAAAATACTGATTTATTAGTTAAAGCTTTTGCACACTTCAAACAAGAGAATCCTGCTTCTGATTTGAAGTTGGTCCTCGCGGGACCAGGCAATCGGTCTTACAGCGGGTTAGCGCCAGATCTAATTGACTTAGGTTTAGTAGAGGAAAAAGAAAAGGAGTTGCTATTAGCAAACTGTCTGGCTTTATTTCAGCCTAGCCAGAATGAAAGCTACTCTCGTGTGATCATGGAGGCTTGGTTTTATAAACGACCCGTAGCAGCTCATAGGAATTGTTTGGCAACGGCGATCGCCGTTGAAAAAGCTCAAGGCGGTTGGCTAGCAGAAACTGAGCTAGAGTGGTCAGAACTATTTGACAAAGTTGATCAGATTGGCGAAGAACAGCTTACGAAATATGGGATCAAGGGACAGGTTTACGCCGAGGAAAATGCAGCTTGGGACAAAATTATTCAGCGTTACGAAATTGCTCTAAATTTGACTGAGCGCGCTGTTACTTCACCCCTTCAACTAAAGCCTAAAAAGCTGAAGGAAATTCATCAGTTACTACCTAATCTTGCCTACGGGGATGCGATTTCAAATCACGCAATCGAGATTCGCAACTATCTCCGTCAGTGCGGATACCGCTCAGAAATTTTTGTTCGCTATCTTGACCAAAAGGTTGCCCATGAAGCAACTGTATTCAGCCCAAGATATCTCGACAATCAAGCGGGGCTAATCTATCACCACTCGATTGGCTCAGAACTGACGGAGTATGCGATCGCCCATTCTGGACCTAAATGTTTGGTTTATCACAACATCACCCCCGCAGAGTTTTTCTTACCCTATCGTCCTGATGTCGCTAAACTCTTGGAGGATGGTAGAACCGAATTGAGGCAACTAGCTCAGCATTTTCCAGTATCAGTTGGAGATTCTACATTTAACGTAGAAGAACTGCTAGAAGTTGGGTTTGCTGAATCAGAAGTTTTACCAATCATTGTCAATCCTAAAAAATGGGATACGCCGCCAGATGCTGCTTTAATGCGACAGCTGCAAGATGGCAAAACCAATTTACTTTTTGTAGGTCGTATTGCCCCTAATAAACGACAAAATGATTTGATTGAAGCGTTTGCCCATTACTTAACGTTTGATCAAGAAGCCCGTTTAATTCTGTTGGGTGGATACGGCTTGACTGACCCATACTATTTTCATCTGATCAATCTAATCGACAAGCTAAATCTAGCAAATCATGTTTTATTGCCAGGGCTAGTTACAGAAGCGCAGCTATTGGCTTATTACCGAACGGCTGACGTGTTTTGGTCGATGAGTGAGCATGAAGGATTTTGTGTGCCACTTGTTGAAGCGATGTGGTTTGATACTCCAATTCTTGCTTACAAAAGTAGTGCCGTTCCTGAAACATTAGGTTCAGCAGGATTAATTTTCAACAGTAAAAATGATTTAGTTCAAGTAGCCGCCTTAGCAAAGCTGCTGGTAAAAGATAAAGAATTAAAGTCTAACGTAATCAAAGCACAGCGCCAACGACGAAATGATTTTCTCACAGAGTTAGGGCACGGTAAGTTAGATAATTTGATTTTGAAGATGGAAAATGTATCTGTATGACTCGCTATAGCAATGCTTTCTCTAAGCTATTCGATAGGTTTAGTAGAAAGGCTCAAAAATCTTTAGATATTAAGCCTCACGAACTTTTTCCACTTAATCCAGAATTGCCTCTGCCAACAGGTATCTCTGAAAGCGAACTATTTGATTTTCTTAAATCTGTTTTAGTTGAGGACGCACCTCCGCAGGAAATGGCAGATTATTGCCAGTATGATTTTCGCAGATTTGTCTATACCTATGGACTAGCAAAAGATTTGACTGGAAAAGGGCTTGAGCTAGGTTCAAATCCTTATTTCACGACAATGCTGCTAAAGGAATTTACGCAAATAGATCTATCTTTAGCTAACTATTTCAACTCTGAATTAGGCAGCACTGTTGAGCAGGGAGTGTCGTATCAAAAACCTGGCTCAAAGGAAAATTTGTCAATCAAACTTAAATCAAGCCAATTCAACGTTGAGGAGGAGGAATTTCCTTTTCAAGGTGAGGAGTTCGACGTAGTTTTTTTCTGTGAAATTATAGAGCACCTACTTATTAACCCGATTGCTGCTCTTAAAGAAATTAAGAGAATTTTGAAGCCAGGCGGAGCATTAATTTTAACCACGCCGAATGTGAGCAGATTAGAAAATGTCGCCAAAATGATTGCCGGAGGAAATATCTATGATCCCTACTCCGGTTATGGACCCTATGGCAGACACAATCGTGAATACAACAAACACGAACTTTATCTTTTGCTAACCTACTTAGGGTTTGACATTGATGCGATGTTTACGGCTGACGTACATTTAAACAACGCTAACGGTTATGCACCGATCGCTGACTTTTCAGCACTGCTTAAAAAGCGAGAACAAGATTTAGGACAGTATATCTTTGTCAGAGCCTTAAATGTTAGAGAGGCAGGTCATAAAAAGCCTGCTTTTCTATATAGAAGTTATCCTGCTGATGAGCTAGAGTAATGCCTAGAGTTGCTTTTGTGGTTCAACGTTGCGGTTTGGAGGTAAATGGTGGCGCAGAAGTCCTTTGCCTCAAAATTGCACAGTATATGTCCAAGCATTGGGATTTGGAGATATTGACAACCTGTGCATTAGATTATGTCACCTGGGAAAATTACTACCCACCAGGAATAGAAGAAGTTTCAGGAGTCAAAATACGTCGCTTTTGGGTAGAAAAACAGCGAGATATTGACGAGTTTAATCATTTATCTAAAAAAATCTACCCTCGCCTTGAGACGGCTTCGATTGAGGAGCAGGAGGACTGGATGCGTTCTCAGGGTCCGTGGGCACCGGATCTGACTGCTTATGTCGAACAACATCAACATGAGTATGACGTGTTCATATTTTTTACTTATCTGTATGCAACAACTTATTTTGTTCTGCCGCTAGTTGCTGAGAAAGCTTACCTTGAACCATTAGCTCATGATGAATGGACGATTTACATGAGTATGTGGAACAGCTTCTTTAACAAGCCGCGTGGTTTTATTTTCAATACGGTGGAGGAACAACGCTTTCTTAAAACTCGTTTTCCAGATGCTGATCTAAAGGGGGCGATCGCCGGAATAGCTGTAGAACCCCCAGAAACTTTTAGCGCAACCCAGTTCAGACAGCAATACAAAATTGATGAACCCTTTCTGCTGTATATGGGTAGGATTGATCCTTCTAAAGGCTGCGAAGAACTGTTTAACTATTTCATCTCGTTACGTAAACAAGAACCTGGGTCAAGAAAACTGGTTCTGTTAGGCAAACCAACCATGCCAATCCCCAAACATCCAGATATTGTAGCGTTTGGTTTCGTAGATGAACAGACAAAATGGGATGCTCTAGCAGCTTGCGACATATTAGTGATGCCTTCACCCTATGAAAGTCTTTCTATCGTGTTACTAGAAGCTTGGGCAGTAGGAAAGCCCGTTTTGGTAAATGGCAAATGTGATGTGTTGCTGGGTCAATGTCAAAGGTCTCAGGGCGGTCTCTGGTACAACAATATCAACGAATTTCAAGTAGCGGTAGAAACGATGAACCATCGAGTTAGAAGACTACTAGGAGCACAGGGGAAATCCTTTGTAGAAGCTAACTATGTTTGGTCTGAGATTCAGAGACTATATCTAAGTCTGTTTTCTGACAATACAAGTACTACCAATCAGCTTTCTACGTCTGAGAATGCAGAAAATCTAACAATTTAAACTTTAGTATGATCTCCATAATTCTCTAATTCAAACTTGAGATTCACCAAGTTGTGCTGTATTGTTGTTTTGTCAATTTTTGTAAGTCTCTGGTTCATCAAGTAGACCATCAAACATAGCTCACATATCAGTTGAAGCCTTGGTAGAAGCAGAGGAATGGCGCGAATAGTAAAACTTTAAGGTAGCATCTTGAGATTAAGCTCAAAGAACATGACACAATCTAAAGTTGAATAAATTCAGCAACCGTCACCAACTCGTTCAGGCTGTTTTATTTTGTAACAAATAGCACGTAAACCCAGTGACTATACTTACGCAAATCCCTGATATTAGCATTGTTGTTCCCGCTTTTAACGAAGAGCAAACATTAGAAGCTTTACTCGATCGCATCGTAAATGTCACAGAGCAAATTCCTGACCAAAAATTTGAAGTGATCTTTATTGATGACGGTAGTACTGATCGTTCGTGGGCTATCCTTCAGAGTCTTGCTGCAAAGGAGTCATGGGTACGCTGCTTTCGACTACGTCGTAACTTTGGTAAAGCTGCTGCCCTATCAATAGGAGCTAGCATGGCAAGGGGTGACATCCTGATCACAATGGATGCAGACTTACAGGATGACCCTAAAGAGATACCGCGATTCTTGGAGAAGCTGAAAGAGGGATATGACCTGGTTTCTGGCTGGAAAAGAAATCGCAAAGACCCTTTATCCAAAACGCTCCCTTCAAAAATTTTCAATACAGCTATTTGTTTAGTTAGCGATGTAAAACTGCAGGATTTTAACTGTGGTTTTAAGGCAGCACGAAAAGAAGTCTACCAAAACATTTCCCTGTACGGCGAACTGCACCGCTACATTCCTTTGCTAGCTCACAACCTAGGTTACAGAGTAGGTGAGATTCCTGTTCTTCATCACCCCCGAGCCGCAGGAAAGTCTAAATACGGTTTAGAAAGGTATGCACGTGGCTTCCTTGACCTGCTAACAGTGCTAACTATTACGCGATACGGTCGTCGCCCAGGACATCTGTTTGGGGGAGTAGGACTAATTAGCGGTATGGCTGGTTTCCTAATCTTAAGCTATCTCACAGGAGTGTGGGTCTTTACCAGTGAGGCGATCGGAGGACGACCACTGCTTCTACTTGGAATTATGTTAGAGATCCTGTCGGCACAATTGCTCTCTCTGGGAATGTTGGCAGAGCTAGTTTTAAACTGTAGTCCATCGCAACCAACGCATCTGCTCATAGCCGATAGCAGTGACATTTCCACTGCTTACAATAAGGAGAAGAGCTATTTATGAAACCGGACGTTTTCAAGCAGTATCAAGCAGAGAGTGAAAATTGGTTAAAGCGTGGTCGTCGCAGCCTGCTCCGCACTTTGCTTGAAGAAGCGGGCAGAACCACTGGAACTACAAAACCCCTCGATATTTTGGAAGTGGGGGCAGGGGTAGGTCAAAACATACCAACCTTACAAGAATTTGGACAGGTAGAGGTCGTTGAGGTTAGTGATATTGGTCTTGCTGCGTTAAAAGACATTCCCAATATCAATCGAATTTATAGCACCCCTATTCCCTTCAACTTAAGCAAAAGCTACGACATCATTTGTGCTTTGGATGTTGTAGAACACATTGAAGATGATAAAACTGCTGTTAAATGGCTCGTCGATCGCCTGAAACCAGGTGGTTACCTGATTACAACAGTACCCGCCTATCAGTGGCTATTTTCAGACCACGATATTGCTCTAGGACATTACAGGCGCTATACACAAAGAACCTTTAATCGCATTCTTCCTGCCGAACTGACTGTTCTTAAAAGCGGTTATTTCAACAGCGTGTTGTTTCTACTTGCTGCAGCAATTCGTCTTGTCAAACGATTGACCAAAAGCATCCTTCCATCTAGAAAAGGATTCACTGAGCTTAAGAAAGAAAGCTCTACTGTTCCAGGTTGGGTTGACTCAGCTTTTGGGAATTTCCTATTGGTTGAAACCAAAATAATAGAGGGAAAGCCGATATTTCCGTTTGGCTTATCAGTATTTTGTTTAGCCCAGAAAGTTAGTAATTAGCAGTTCAAAATACCTTTAATGGTTTAGGCTCTACGGTTATGAGAATAAAGCTTGATAGAGTTAAGATATCTCAGTACTTCTTCAACTCTCGCACCGAGGTGGCAATATATCTAGCCACTTTGGTTTCCTCTTGTGTCTTATTATTCATTTTTCTAGATTTGGGCAATTCAACACTATCAGTCCCATTTAACTATGCTGGTGACGCTCTATATAAAGGCAATGAAGTAAGAACCATGATAGACACGGGATGGCTTTTTCATAATCCATCTCTTGGTGCTCCCTTTAGCTACAACAGGCTCGATTTTCCAAGATTTGATTCTCTCAATTACTTAATCATGAAGGTCTTTTTGATCTTCACCAAAGACTACGCTACAGTTCTCAATTTATATTATTTACTATCATTTATACTCTGCACCTTAAGTGCTTTATTTGTCATGAAGCACTTTAAATTATCTAACTTTATTGCTTTCTACGGCTCAATTCTCTTTGCATTTCTTCCCTACCCCTTTTATCGAGGAATACCACATTTTTCAAATGCAGCCTATTACATGATACCGCTGTCCGTAATGGTTTTGCTTTGGACAGCTTTAGGTTTATTTTTTAAGGATGGCAAGATTTCTAAGAAATATCTTCTAGCTGCATTTCTGATATCATTTCTTACTTCGCTTCAAATGCCATATAACGGCTTCTTTATGGCTGTCCTTACACCCGCTGCTGGTCTGTCTGGATTCTTGAAAACCAAAAATTTCCGGGCAATCCTTATAGCTCTTTTTATTTGGTTTTCGATCGCAAGTGCCTTTACAGTCGAACAAATACCCAGACTTCAATATCAAGCGGTTCATGGCGTTAATGCTAGCGTTGCCAAACGTTCTATTACAGAAGTAGAGCTCTATTCAGTCAGGTTATCTCAACTTCTCTTGCCTCACTTTAAGCACAGGGTTGACGAAATTGCTGATGTAAAAGATAGGTTTGATGATACCTTTTTGCACACTAATGAAAACAAAACCTCATATCTTGGTCTTTGGGGAGCAATGGGATTTTTGTTTCTCCTATTCTTTGTTATTTTCTCTAGAGTAGAGAAACTCGAATCCACGTACTTCCGAAACATCTCTGCCTCATCAATTTTAGCTTCACTGAGTGCGCTCAACATAGTTGCCTTCTCATATGCGACTTTCGCTGGCTTTAGCGCAATTTTTGCCTTTTTTGTAGAGCCTAAAATCCGAGCTACAAATCGAATATCGGTCTACATAGCATTCCTCTCCATATTCGCGCTTTGCATAGTCCTAGATGTTGCTAGACGTAGCTTTAAGCCAAAAAGAAAGTTTTTTATCAATATATTTCTGACCGTTATTTTCTTCATTAGTCTTCTGGATCAGACTTCTCCAAAGTTAATTCCTAAGTACGATGCGATTCAAGAGAATTATGAGCACGACAGACAATACTTTGGCTTGCTAGAAGAGCGGTTGCCTGACAATGCTGCTGTTTATCAGATGCCTTACGCCTTCTACCCAGAACGCGGACCCATTAACAAAATGACGGATTATGAGCACCTAAAAGCGTACTTTCATACGTCTAGTTTGAGATGGAGCTATGGCTCTGCTAGAGGACGGCAAGGATATTACTGGAATATGGATCTGGCAGAGCGTTCTCCGACTGAGCTAGTTCAAAGGCTACAAAATTTTGGTTTTTCAGCAATCTATATTAATAGACTTGGTTTTGAAGATCGTGCAGAAACGGTCATTCAAGATCTATCAAACCTGCTGCAACAAGAACCTTTGATTAGCGAAAATGAGCGATATGCAACTTTCTTCCTACCCGATTCGGATGTTGCCAACCCGCCCTACCTAGCTGAGCCTTACAAACTTGGAGACACAATCAGTTTTTCTGCAAATGCCCATCCTATGGTCTTCTACTCGTTAGGCTGGGCTAAGCCAGAGGACTGGGGAACCTGGACCCTTGGGAAAGATGCCCGGTTGGTTATGCAAGTTGACGGTTCACCAACTTCTAATACGGTAGAGCTTTCAGCTATCGCTCAGGCTTTTGTTAACGAGGAGCATCCCGAGCTTGATGTAGAAGTGATTGTCAATGGAGAGCAGGTTGACCAATGGGAGTTTGTTTATGGGGAGAGTGCAGGTGGTGAGCGAAAAGCTGTTATTCCAGCGGATCTAGTTGCCAAGCAAAATCCCCTAGAGATTGTTTTTAAGATTCCTAATGCCAAATCTCCTGCCGAACTAGATCTTTCTAGTGATGGACGTGTACTTGGTCTTGGAATACATGAGCTGCGCTTGGACAATGTCAGCAGTCCTTTGTAGGAGGTTCAGAGTTAGTGTCAGATATGCCAGCTAATAATCTTGTCTCAGGAATAGCAACAGCAGTTAAGCAAGGCTACGTCCTGCTCCTTAGAGGATTACGTAGCCTTGCTAAAAGCATAGGTTTGTTAGGAGTATTAGAAGCTCGTAAGAACAACCGCACCCTGTTCTGGCTTCGTAGCTTGTTTGCGATTTATGATATGGACGATATGATTCGTCTGGGTGTGCCCTGGTGGACTTTCTCGTCCATTGATTTGGTTGAACGTTTTCTAGCAAATGTGCCGCAAGCACGCGTATTTGAATACGGGGCTGGAGCAAGCACGCTCTGGTTGGCTCAACGTGCTGGTACGGTATATTTTCTTGAGCATGATGCTGTGTACAAAAAGAGCCTTGATCGCTACACTGCTGGACTAGCAAACGCCAAGGGCTTTTTAGAGGTTCCGGTTCCAAATAAATCACCAGAACCTTTCACGTCAAGTCGCTCGGATATGCAGGGTATGAGCTTCAGGAACTATGTTAAACATCTTGACACTGTGGATGGTCTGTTTGACTTAATCATCATTGATGGTCGCTGTCGGGAGCGGTGCCTAGAGCAGGCTTTGCCACGTCTTAAAGAAACTGGGTGTATTGTATTTGACAATAGCGGTAGAAAGCGCTACCGCAGAGTTATTGAACAACTGAATTATCCTATGATCGAAACTCGCGGATTAACGCCCTCTTTACCTTATCCAGGTCAGACTACTTTAATCTTTAAATCGGTGGAAGTACGAAATAAGCTTCAAGCTAAGTGAAAAAAGCTGTTTACCTGGTTGGTTATTTAGTAGTTGGACTATCACTGTTTTTTCTTCTGAGAAACCTGGTAGTTAACTTGAAAGATATTCCTGGCTTTGAATTTACTTACCAAGCCGTTCTAGCGTTAGTTATATCTACGCTTCTTTGTGCTGGTACGGTTGCGATTTTAAGTTTGGCTTGGAGCCTCTTAATTAGAGGAGGTAATGTCTACTTGACGGTTGGACAAGCTTACGTGATTATGGCTCAATCCCAGATTGGCAGATACTTACCTGGAAATATTTGGCACTATGCAGGTCGGGTCGCTTTAGGTCGCCGATATGGAGTTTCTGCTGAAGCGACTCTTCTCAGCACCAGCATGGAAACTGTGATGATCTTTGGGATGGGCCTCATCATATCGGCAGCTGGGTTGCTATTCAGTAAGCAGTTTTTCCCAGATATTAAAATAGACTTTTACACAAGAAATCTTGTTGCACCGATCGCCTTAGTCATTGCTGTATTGGCAGTAATTGGACTGGCAATTACCACTGTATTTGTTATTTCCAAACCTGTTTGGACATCTGTCAAAAATTGGATTAAAAAACGCTTGCCCTACATTCACGTAGGACGTATTGGTGTATCAGGACTTCTCTACATTTCAATATTTCTTATATTTGGAAGTGTTGTTTGGCTTCTATTAAACTTAATTTGGCAAGTAGAAGCTGGAATATCATGGTATCAATTTGTTTGGAGTTTTTCGATAGCCTGGGTAGCTGGCTTTGTGACTCCGGGTGCCCCAGGAGGTATAGGTGTTAGAGAAGCGATCCTGGTTACGTTGTATTCTCCAGTATTGGGAGAAGGATTAGCGTTAGGTTTATCGCTCATGCTAAGGGTGCTAACGAGTTTAGGAGACCTGGTTGCATTTGGTCTAGCCTACTATCTCAGTCAAACTCAAAATTTGAAATCTCTAAGATAACCCCATGACAAAGAAAGCCTTAATCACCGGATTAACTGGACAAGACGGTTCTTATCTCGCTGAACTTCTGTTAGAGAAAGGCTATGAGGTGTACGGGTTGGTGCGTCGATCCAGTTCTGGTAATGTTGGGCGGATTGGTCATCTTTCTGATCGAATTCAAATTGTTTCGGGTGACCTTCTAGATCAGTTTTCTTTGATGGATGCGATCGCCAGCGCCCAACCGGATGAGATTTATAATCTTGCTTCCCAGAGCTATGTCCCAATTTCTTGGACACAGCCCGCCCTCACAGCTGAGTATACGGCGATCGGGGTTTCTCGACTTTTAGAAGCGATTCGTCGCGGTAAACCTGATGCCAGACTTTACCAAGCCTCTAGTAGTGAAGTCTTTGGACAACCTGACGAGTCTCCTCAGAATGAGCGTACTGCCTTTCGTCCTCGCAACCCTTACGGTGTTGCCAAAGCCTATGCGCACTGGATGACGATCAACTACCGTCAGCAGTACAACCTCTACGCCTGCTGCGGGATCACTTATACCCATGATTCCCCCCGACGGGGAACAGAATTTGTGTTTCGCAAGATTACTAATGGAGCTGCCAGGATTAAACTGGGCTTGGACAACGAGTTGAAATTAGGAAATCTAGATGCCCGTCGAGATTGGTGTTATGCCAAAGACGCGGTATATGCAATGTGGTTGATGCTGCAACAAGAGCAACCCGACGATTACATTATCGCTAGCGGCGAAGCTCGTTCTGTCAAAGAGCTAGTTGAATGTGCGTTTAATTGTGTCGGCTTGAACTGGCAGGATTATGTCTCTGTTGATCCTGCTTTTTATCGCCCTGATGAAGCAGTGCAGTTAGTCGGTTCTACTGATAAGATTCAGAAAAGTTTGGGTTGGAAGCCTGGTCACTCTTTTGAGCAATTAGTCGAATTGATGGTTGATTACGACCTCAAGCAATTGAGTGACGGCTAACTGTGAAATAGAAAGAGATTTGCTCAGAAATGAAACTCAGAAATAGGGTCTTCGGGTTTCATTTCTAAGCAGAAATTAGACTAGAAGTGCGCGGAAATAAGCGAGATAGCACTTAAATCATTGTCTATGCCTGTACTAGTAGCAAGGCGATCGGTGTACTCAAAGTATATATTTGATGTTAAAAGTTGTAGTTGATGCGACTCCGCTGCTTCCAAAACCTAGTGGTGTTGGCTTTTATGTCGCCAATCTGATTCAGGCACTTCATGCATTACAGGACCAAGAAAACTTTCAGTTAGGAATTGCTTACCAGCCAAGTCTCAAGAATTGGCTTCGCGGAAATCTTAAATTCCCTGATTCAATTCAGCAATATTCTAATCTTCATTTGCTACCGTTGCCTGTTAGAGTTCTTAATCTATTAGCAACCGTTCCAAATCCACTTTTGTCTTATTTTGAGCAATCTTTTGAGCTACCGGATATTGTTCATGGCACTAATTACGCTGTATATCCGTGTCAAAAGAGTTTGAGGGTAATGAGCATTTATGATCTGACATTTATCAAGTACCCAAACTATGTCGACGCAATTGTCAGAAGCTATGCCTCACGTATTCAGCAATGTCTTAGATGGACTGATCTAGTTTTGACAATTTCGGAAAGTTCTAAGCAGGACATTGTTGAGCATTTGAATATTAGCCCTAGCCGGGTTCAAGTTACACCCCTAGCGAGCCGCTATCACACAAATTATCTATCAGAAGAAATGGTTGAGAAGCTTAGCCATTCTATCAACTATGACTTTTCAAAACCCTATATTCTTTTTGTTAGCACGATTGAACCTAGAAAGAATATCAATGTTTTAATCGGGGCATTCAATCTACTTAAGCAGAAACACAAAATCGAGCACCACTTAATTTTAATTGGGCAAAAAGGTTGGCACTATAAACCAATTTTTGCAGAGATTGAGCGATCGCCCTGGAACCACTGCATCCATCATCTCAACTATTTGTCTGATGAGTTGGTTGCCTTGTTTTATTCAAAAGCAGATGTTTTTGTATATCCATCCCACTACGAGGGATTTGGTCTACCAGTATTAGAAGCTATGACGTTAGAAGCTCCCGTTATAACTTCTAATACGTCGTCGCTACCCGAAGTTGCAGGAGATGCGGCGCTTTTAGTTGATCCAAACGATGTTGCAGACATAGCTAATGCCATCTTGCGCGTCGTGGGCGATCGCACCCTACGTCAAGAACTGATTCGAAAAGGCAAAGAGCAAGCAAAGCTATATTCCTGGGAGAGAACTGCTCATGAAACCCTCAGAGCTTATCGTTCGCTTCTAGTATAAATCCCTGGTGTTGCCTTAGATCGAGGCTTCAGGCAGAATCAGCATTGCATCTCCGAATGAGTAGAAGCGGTAATTTTGGGCGATCGCCTCCTCATACAGCGCTAGCAGTCGCTTTCGCCCAATCAAAGCGCTGACCAGCATCAGTAAGCTGGACTTAGGCAAATGGAAGTTTGTGATTAGCCCTTGCACCACTCGCCACTGGTAGCCAGGGTAAATAAAGAGGTCAACCTTGCCACGATAGGGCTGAAGCGTTCCTGCCTGAGCTGCACCTTCTAGAGCACGGGTAACGGTGGTGCCGACTGCAAAGATACGTCCCCCTTGAGCTTGGGTTTGGCGAATTTTTTCCACCGTTTCGGGGGGAACTTCTACCCACTCTCCGTGCATTTGATGGGTGGTGATGTTATCTGTTTCCACCGGGCGGAAGGTTCCTACCCCAACGTGCAGGGTGATAAATGCCTGGTCAGTTCCTTTTGCTTTGAGTTGAGCGAGCAATTCTGGCGTGAAGTGTAGCCCTGCGGTAGGGGCAGCAACGGCACCGGGGCGATCGCCATACACCGTCTGGTATTGCTCTGGATCAGCTTCAGATCCAGTAATGTAGGGCGGCAAAGGCACTTGGCCCAGCTGCTCTAGCACTTCGTAAAGAGACTGTCCTTCCGGTAGGTTAAATTGAATAATCCGTCCACCAGTTGGCTCATCAGTTGACAGGATCTCGGCAGCTAATGGTAGACCGGACTGGACTGATAGATCGGGCTGAACTGGTAGATCGGGTTGAACGATGCTTTCCTCCAATCCTCCAAACAGAATTTGTGCCCCTGGTTTGAGTCGTCTGCCAGGTTTGACGAGGGCTAACCAACGATTGGGCTGCTGTTCCTCTAACAGTAAAACCTCGACCTCAGCGCCTCCTGGCTTACGCCCGTAGAGACGAGCGGGAATTACGCGGGTGTTGTTGAGTACCAAGAGGTCGCCGGGTTGGAGCAAATTCGGCAAATCTCGAAAGATACTGTGCTGGTGCGTGACAGTTGACGAAACGACAAGCAATCGGGCACTGTCTCTGGGAACGACAGGGTTTTGAGCAATTTGCTGCTCGGGTAACTGGTAATCATATGCAGCCAACAGCCAATCTGGTTGGTCGGGAGGGATGGAGGGCGATCGCTTCCAGTTTTGTTCGTCCGTTATCTTGCTCATCATTCTGCTTGAAATTCTGCTTGAAATTTAGTATCTACGGTAAAGCCTGCCCTGTTTTCAGTTTGCTTTTAGTCTTCCGCTTCGTCAGATTGGGTGAACCTCCCTACTCCAGGTCGGGGATTATTCCCCTATTGGTTATCCGTGATTCCATTCAGAATATAGATGTAGCATTTGCCCGGACATCCAAACCTTATGGAATATCTCTATTACCTTGCAAATGCCAGCCTGACGTTGAGAGTTGTCGAACACCTCCACACTTCACCCTGGCTCCCAGTCCGTTTCATGACTGTGATCCACCAGATTGACGGCTGGGTAGTTAAGGTAAAACTCACTCACAACCTGGATGCACAGCAGCACGGAGATTTCCGCGCTTTCCTAAACGAACTGGGTATTCCCTATGAGCCTGAAATTCGCGTGAAAATGGCTCTTTGGGGACTAGAAACAGGACAGTCTCCAATTGACGTGATGCATCGCTACCAGGTCGCTGTTGTCTCTCATGGCAATCCTGATCGCGACGAAATTGAGGAATTTCGCAAGCAATTCGTTCACGGACTCGGCTACTGTCCAGAAACTTTGGCTTAAGCTGGCAACCACTTATAGCCTAATCTGAATTACCAGGAGCGCAGCAATGCTGCGCTCCTTTTTTAGGTTATTTCTGTTCTAGGTTATTTTAAAGTTGATTAAATCAGGTGCAATAACTAAACCGCTGCCAATGTTTCGGCTTGGCGACGAGGAATGTCATAAGTGAAAAAGTCATGAGCCATGGTCGTATGGGGAAAGATTGTCTGAGCTTCAGACAGCAGATCAGTGAGGGCGATCGCATTTCCCGGTGCATAGCGCGGGCTAAAGTGAGTCATAATCAGCTTCTTGGCTCCCGCTGCAAGAGCTACCTGAGCCGCCATCGTAGAAGTAGAATGAAGCCGCTGGTAAGCTAATTCAGCATCCTGATGGGCAAACGTCGCTTCATGCACTAGCACATCTGCATCTTGCGCTAGCTCTACCGAATTTTCACAGAAAATCGTATCGGTGCAATAGACAAACTTACGTCCAATCTGGGTTTCGCCACATAGATCAGCCCCATTAATTTTGCGCCCATCTGCTAAGGTAATCACCTCCCCTCGCTTGAGCTTGCCATACAGTGGACCTGAAGGAATGCCTAACGCAGCAGCTTGCTCTACATCAAATCGTCCTGCTTTATCTTTTTCCGAAACGCGATACCCAAAAGCAGGTACCCGATGCGTCAAAGGGCTACAGCTTACGGTAAATTCCTCATCCTCAAATACAACTCCGGGCTGTACGGTGTGGACTTTTACCGGATAGGAAAAATGGGTCTGAGAATAGCGCCCACAGGCTCGCAAATACTCATTCAGGTGAGGTGGTCCGTAAACATCAATCCGGGTTGGATTACCCGCCAACCCACAGCTTGCCAGCAGCCCCATCAAGCCGTAGATGTGGTCCCCGTGCATGTGAGTGACAAAAATGCGCGTGATTTGGCTAATCTTGACATCACTACGGAGAATTTGGTGTTGAGTGCCTTCGCCACAGTCAAATAGCCAGGTTTCTGCTCGTTGCGGCAGTCGCAGAGCAATGCTGGAAACGTTGCGCGATCGCGTCGGCACACCCGAACTAGTTCCAAGAAAAGTTATCTGCAAGATGGGTCAACCTGATTTTTGGCACAAATGCTTTGCACGAATCTTCTGCACAAATCTATAGTGACATAGGATGCAAATTCATCGCTGTGAACTTCCTAGATTCAAAAATACCGAAACATTCGGCCGCAGTTAGAGCCTCAAATTCAAGAATTCAAGGGGATTCCGGTTAGTTGTAACTGAGTGATGAATGATGCAAACAGTTATAGCCCATGCCGGACAAAGACTACAGACAAACGCTCGCACTACAGGTGTTTCGACGATTCATTGAGTTGGTATGAGTTCTAAAAGTGACTAGAATTTGATCTGAATTACGGTCTAAATTCGGTTCAAATTGGTCTATATTGGGCAGGGTTATTGCTTCATGCCAATCTTCCCCTGTCATTTGTGAATCCCTGAGTCCACTGCAAACTTATCTTTATCTCAGTGTTAGGAGTCCGCAAGTTATGACATCTGGATGCTATGCCAAATCTCGCTGGTTTCGGCTTCAGCAATTCACTCGTTTTACTAAACACTCCTGGTGGTTTTCGCTGCTGCTGTGGTTGGTGGCGATCGCTCCCGCCTATGCCCAGCGCTTAGAAATGCGCGTTGCTGTTGAGCAAGGGGTGTCTCAGGTGCAAGTCGGCAGCTCAACAGATGCTGTCGTACGTGACGGCTCAGGTCAAGTCTTAGCAAACATTCCAGCGATGAATGCGAAGGTAGCTGAGTCCGAGGCAGGGAGAGTGGCGATCGACGATTGGCAGTCAAGCCAAATCTGGATCGAACCCAGTGAAGGCGGAGCCGTCTGGATTGGCGACAAATGGTATCGCGGACGCACCCTAGTTGTCCCTACAGGAAATGGGCTGACAGCCGTCAATTACGTCGATTTAGAACATTACCTTTACAGCGTCGTTGGCGCTGAAATGCCCACTAGTTGGCCCATTGAGTCGCTCAAGGCACAGGCGGTTGCTGCCAGATCCTATGCGCTTTTCCAGCGTCAGACGGGTGCCAACGAGGTGTTTGATGTCGGTGACACTCAAGCTTGGCAGGTCTATGGCGGCTTAGGCGAAGAAACAGCTAGCACCCAAACTGCTGTAGACCAAACTCAGGGTCAGGTGCTGACCTACAACGGGCAAATCATCAATGCCGTTTTTCACTCTTCATCAGGTGGACACACTGAAGATGTGGAGCAGGTTTGGGTCAGTCCACTGGCTTATCTGCGCGGCGTTCCTGACTTTGATCAATATTCTCCTGACAGACAATGGGTTGAAAACTTCTCCGCGTCCGACTTACAGCAACGGATTTCCGGCGTAGGCAATATCGTTTCCTTTACTCCAGAGGAATATACTCGTCCTGGTGGTCGCGTCAGAAGAATGCGAGTTGTTGGGGAGTCAGGAAGCCGCATTATGACAGGCGATGAAATTCGCCGCGCTTTAGGACTGAAAAGTACTTTATTCGCAATTACACCGCAGTTTGAGCCGGTCGCCAGCGCGGGCGAAACTGTGCCTTCTCGTCCAGTTAGCTTCCAGGTCGTCGGCGGTGGCTTTGGTCATGGAGTCGGCATGAGCCAGTGGGGAGCTTACGGTATGGCGATGCAGGGACAAAACTATCAGCAAATTGTTCGCCATTACTACACGGGCGCAATTTTGTCTCAGATCGAGGTTCGCTAACTGGTTATTCAGTTAAGAGAAAGCAGTGAGGACAGGGCTTAAGCCCTGTCCTCACTGCTTTCTTTTGATCTGTACGATGGCTCTGGGACTCTTAAAAGCCTTGCTCTAACCTGCGCCGCCACTCGGCGTCAACTTTGTCAGGGTTAGAGGCTTCCTGCTCAAGTAGGTCTTGCTCAGTGGTGTATGCCAGGTTATCAGCACTGATCACGGTTTCAGCAGCAAACTGTTTGGCATAAGCGATTTTGCTTTGGAGTTCAGGGGTTGCCTGACTTAGCAGCATGGCGTGCTCTTGGCGCTGGCGGTTGCGAGCTTCAACTTTTTGGTTTCGCCATTTAACCCAAAAGTAGCGGATTAGCGGGATTCCGATAAAGGCGATGCCATAGGCTAGCAGTAGCGGGTAAATGACATCAACAAAGGCAATCAGTCCGCCAATCTCGGCTATGAGCGCCGGATCGGTAAGCAGGGTTCCCAAAAATATCGCTCCAGCCAGGTTGGCAACACCCAAACCGATGGCGATCGCCACCTGCCCTGAACTGGCATGACTAAATTTCCACAGAGATTCCTTTAGGTAAGCCGCTACCGATTTACTGCGATTTTGTTTTGCAGTCACCTGTAGCTCTGGGAAGTGGTAGACGATTTGTCCATCCGGGCTAACCTCTGGGCGACCGTTGAAGCGGCTCAGCACAGGCAACATGTAATCTTCGTATTCCCGGTTGTAGCCAGTGCCCAGGTCATCCAGGTAAGGCGCAACCTGTTCGGCAGCAACAGCACCGCTATTATTACGAATGACTGTGGCGATCGACTGCCAGCGGCGTTCATCCAGGTCGGCGTTGGGATTGCCATCACCAAACAGGAAGGAGAAGACCGCTTCCAAAAAATTCATCTCATTGTTTGGCTCAATCCCCCGACGAGAAGTGGTCTGACGCTGGCGATAATATGACCGGCGATCGTAATAGTCGGGGTAAAAAATCCAGAATAGGTCAGGTCCAAACCAAAACCGGGGAAGGAAGATGAATCCACCACCGCCGCTATCTCGGCGCTCGTCACCGCCCTCTCTGCTAGCGTTCATCGCAGTGATCAGAACCAAGATCGAGACTGCAATCAAGACCAGCGATGCGATTAGCAGAATGCCAAAGGAAATGCGGATCAGGTAAAACAAAATCTTCCAGATCTTGTTCCACCATTCCTGTAGGCGCAGCCTTAAGTATTTGTTGCGTAAGACCCCTCTGAAGTTACGGGGAAAGAGATAGGCAATTTCTCCTGAGTCTGAGACTTGAAGATGTCCTCCGGCTTCAGATGCTAGCGCCAGCAGATCTTGCTCGGCTAGCTTAATGTCCAAGCCTGACTGAGAAGCTACGTCGCCGGTGGTGACGCGATAATCTAGCTTCTCAATCGCCTGCATGACGATAGGGTTTAGAGCCATGCCAATTTCTCGGTGAAAACTACGGGGTATACCTCCAGTATAGGATTCAGATTTTCCAATCTACCCCGTAGCAGGTTGATTCAATTTAATTCATCGGCTAACGCGGTACTCGTTGAAACGATAGGATTTGCTGTTTGATAATTCGTTTAATCAAGGCAACAGCAGCAGATGGGTGGTAATTGCGGTTTTGAAAATAGCTTTGGTCGGGTCGATGGTTCAAGTAGGGTAACGCTACCTCGCATGATCTGCCATCATTCCCCATTACATCGCTGTCTGGCACCCACATCACCGAGCCGTCTGGAAAAACAGCTACACCGTCTAGAAGTGAGATTGAAGGCTTCTGCGGTTTTAGCTTGGCAGGATTCTCTTTGGCAGAGTTGCTTTTTACAAAGTTATTGTTTAATTCGTTGTTTAAAAAACTGTTTGAAAACTGCTGTTTTGAGTCGGACATCATCACGATTAGCTCCGTAGTTCTACAAAATGGTGAGGGGCAGTTTTACCTGCCTCAATGTGTGACGGAACACCCGTGAAGGTTATTTTTCAGGAACGTCCAACCCATCAACAGCTGACTACTCTCTAGCAGCGCAGCTACTGTACGTCACAGGAACTTTTGATTTCAAACTAATTCGCAGCACCCGCTCAAACTCAACTGCTGCACCCCAGACCTGGATTTTAAGCATCGTCGTTCAGCCCGGCATCAATTTGGAGACGTAGTTTGCTTGACAGAGACTCTATCTCAATGGCTAGAACGTTGTTGGACTTGAGAATAGTATGTGGGACTTGCATGAAACCGTTGGTGATCGTCTTGGGGAAAAGGTGTGACAATTTCTTAGAATTAGAGTGACTCCTATAGAGGGTAGACGTGACCTGGTTAGACAAGTTGAGTGATGACAGTCACGTGATCGCCTCCAACCGTCTAGTAGCACGACGGTCTAGTATTGGAATTTGAGCGGTCAGGCTCAGCATTAAGTTAGTTGGTAAGTGGGCGATCGCCTCATATAAATCAGCTACTCTAAACAATAAATCAGCTACTCTAAGCAGTTAGTTCTCCTATCACAAGCAGCTATGCCCAGATCTCAACGAAACGACAATTTCATTGATAAAAGCTTTACGGTCATGGCAGACCTGATTCTTAAAGTTCTGCCAGCCAGCAAAAGCGCGAAAGAAGCTTTTGCCTATTACCGAGACGGCATGTCCGCCCAAGCAGATGGTGAATATGCCGAAGCACTGGCAAACTACGAAGAAGCATTGGGGCTTGAAGAAGACCCCTACGACCGCAGCTACATTCTCTATAACGTAGGACTGATTCATGCCAGCAACGGCGAGCACGAGCGAGCGCTAGGACACTACAGGGAAGCACTGGAGCTAAACCCCCGAATGCCTCAGGCTCTCAACAACGTTGCGGTAATTTATCACTATCTGGGCGAACGCCAGGAAGAAGCAGGCAACTCTGAAGCGGCCGAAGAATATTATGATCAGGCTGCTGAATATTGGCAGCGCGCCATCCGAATGGCTCCCAACAACTACATCGAAGCTCAAAACTGGCTGAAAACCACTGGGCGGTCAAAAATGGACGTGTATTTTTAGTAAGGATAAAGCATGATTGACCGCGAACAAGTTCAAAAAGTCGCCCACTTAGCCCGACTGAATCTAACTTCTGAAGAGGAAACTCAGTTTACTGGACAGCTCAGCGATATTTTGGAATATTTTGAGCAACTGAGTGAGCTAGATACGAGTGAAGTGGCACCAACCACACGGGCGATCGATATGAGCAATGTCTCTCGCCCTGATCAGCTCCAGCCTTGTGAAGACCGAGAGATTATTCTCGAAAGTGCCCCTGATCGGGATGGTGAGTTCTTCAAAGTGCCGAAAATTGTCAATGCTGAGTAAAACCCAGCTAGTGCAAACCACCTAGCCTATTCATCAGTGAAAGGGGCTTCAGCCCCTTTGTGGCTAGCGGCATTAGTTGCGGTGATTGTTGCTGTAACGTACTAGGGCTCCAGCCCATTGCAGCTTTTCGCGCAGCGTTTGGTAATAGGAATAGTTCTCTCGCAAAACAATGAAGTTGGCAGAGCAATCTGCCATGCGAATATCAACTCGCTGCCCTGGCCAAATTGAAGTTGCCAAAACGCCATCCATCCATAGCTTCGTCGTCAGCTCTCGGTCTGCCAAAGGCCAGATACTGACGACTGAGCGAGGAGGCAGCACAATTGGGCGACTGGAAAGACTCAGAGGGCAGATAGGAGTAACGGCGATCGCCTCCATACCAGGATGCAAAATCGGCCCATTTGCAGCAACGGTATAGCAGGTTGAGCCAGTAGGAGTTGCCACGATCAGTCCATCCCCCTGGTACTGGTCAACGACTTCTCCGTCGATTTCCATTTCCAGGATGGAGGTAATCATGCGATCGGCGGAACCAGGTTTAACGCACATCTCGTTCAGAGCGTAGTAGCGATCGCTCATTGGCTCCTGATTTTCACGCCCGCCTTCAAAGGTGCAGGCTTGCAGCATCATTCGTCGCTGCACTGCAAACCGATCTTCTAGCAGCCGATCCCAAAGCTGGTCAGAGTCTTTCAGGTGATCTGAAGACTCGGTTAAAAAGCCTAAATGTCCGCCAATATTGATGGCGAGAATTGGAATGCCTTCGGGCGCGAGGTGTCTGGCGGCTGCCAGAGTCGTTCCATCCCCACCAAACACCAGACCCAGATCTATCTTCTGCTGTACCGATGCCAGAAAAACCGGATAGGGGTTGTCCTTGGCACCGCTTGGGCCGACCAGGACGCGACACTTCCGGTTTTCCAACTGCTCAGCACACTGCTCTGCCCGGCGTTGGCTGAAGGAGTCTCCTGCTTTGTAGGCAATAATGACCTGATTTAGCTCCAAACCTTCACCACACTAGAAGCACTACCACTTGAGCAAATTAAACTGCTCCATATCTACCGTATCGCGGTTGCGATAGATCGAAAGCACGATCGCCAAACCGACAGCCGCCTCAGCAGCGGCGATCGTAATCACAAATACCGTGAACACCTGTCCCTTGATTCCGCTGGGGTCGAGGTAGTTAGAAAACGCCATTAAGTTGATATTAACGGCATTTAGCAGTAGCTCAATTGACATCAGCACCCGAATCGCATTGCGGCTTGTCACCAAACCATAGATTCCGATACAAAACAGGGCAGCTGCCAGGAGAAGAAAGTATTGAAGTTCCATAGAGTTTTGTCAATTTCAAATTTGCAGCAATTTCCAGGGAGCTACCTAAACATTGCGTTGTGTTGGAGAAGTTCCAAGGGTTCTGTCGGGGCTACCGGGTGCCGCTGAAGCCAGTTCACGAGGACGTTCGGGCAATGTCAACACAGGTTGTTGAGTCTCCTCTCGCTCAAGCGCATCGGGCAGAAACTCACGTCGTGCTAGAACGATCGCCCCAATCAGCGCCATCAGCAGCAACACCGAGGCTAACTCAAACGGCAGCAAAAAGTCGCTAAAGAAATGCATACCAATCACAACAGTAGAGGTATCTCCTGCCACCGGAGCCGTAGAAATTGCCCAGGGAGTTGCTAGCACCATCGTTCCTAGTAGGGCAAACAAACCCAGGCAAACGGCTGCTGTTGTAATTTTGCCAACCCAGGCATTCCGCAGCGGCACAAAATTCTGACGCTTGTTAACCAGCATGATTCCAAACAGAATCAGTACGTTAACGGCTCCAACATAGATAAGTACCTGAGCCGCAGCAACAAAGCCCGCATTCAGCAGAATGTAAAGCCCAGCAATGCTAATAAACACGCCGCCCAGCAGGAACGCCGAGTAAACGATATTTTCTAACAGCACCACACCCAGTGCTGCACCCAGCATCATCAGCGCCAGCACGCCAAATGAAACAATTTGAACTCCATCCGCTAAGTTCACGTTCGCTAATCTCCATCAAGTTTTTACCACCAGTGGATCAGGCAGAAAAAGCTGAGATCTGCCTACTCCAACCTCCGAGCCTTACTTTGCGCCATTTTCTTCGGCTTCTTCCAAAATTTCTTCTGGTAGCTTACCAGCCCGACGGGAACCAGCAGGTAGCCCATGAGGGTAAAGCACGCCTTTGGGCAAGTACGCTAACTCGCGCATAGGTTGCACCATCGGGTCTTGCGTAACTTTGTAAGGGAGACGGCCCAACGCCACATTATCAAAGTTTAGTTCGTGGCGATCGTAGGTACACAGATCATATTCCTCAGTCATGGAGAGGCAGTTGGTCGGGCAGTATTCGACGCAGTTACCGCAGAAAATGCAAACGCCAAAGTCAATGCTGTAGTGGTTTAGCTTTTTCTTCTTGGTTTCTTTGTTAAATTCCCAATCCACCACAGGGAGGTTAATCGGGCACACCCGAACGCAGACCTCACAGGCAATGCACTTGTCAAACTCAAAGTGAATCCGACCACGGAACCGCTCTGAGGGAATCAGCTTCTCGTAGGGATATTGAACAGTAATCGGGCGACGCTGCATGTGGTCAAAGGTGACAGACAGCCCTTGTCCGATATATCGGGCAGCTTGGACTGCCTCTTTGGTATAGTCAGTAACTTGCTTAAGGAACTTCAACATAGTGTCACCTAACAAGGATCAGGAATGAGGGTTGAAAAGGGAGGATGAGGGGTGGGAACTTTTTGCGGATGAAGAGATTGCTACAAGTGCATTCATTCTTGATTCTCATCCTTGATTCTCATCTTCCAAAAGTCACCCGCCGAAGGCAAAGGGGAAGGTGAGCTTGAGAGCGGCGGTGAGCAGAAGATTTACTAGGGAAACAGGCAATAGGAATTTCCAACCCAGGTCTAGCAGTTGGTCAATGCGAACGCGGGGAAGCGTCCAGCGCAGCAAGATTGCCAGGAAAACAAGCAGATAGGCTTTGAGCAGAGTCATGATGATGCCCAGCGACCCGGTAAGTACCTGGAGCCAAGGGGTAGACTCACTTATGCTTAACCAACTTGCTAAGGATTCGATAGGAATGATGAAATTCCAACCGCCCAGATAGAGAACGGAGACAAATAGAGACGAAAGCACCAAGTTGACGTAGGAGCCAAGGTAGAACAAGCCAAATTTGATGCCCGCGTACTCAGTTTGGTAGCCTGCGACCAATTCTTCTTCTGCCTCGGGGAGGTCAAAGGGGAGACGTTCGCACTCTGCAAGGGCCGCAATCCAAAAAATCAAGAAGCCAATAGGTTGTCGCCAAACGTTCCAGCCAAGGATTCCATAACCAGACTGCTGCTGAACGATGTCGATGGTGCTGAGGGAGTTTGACATCATGACGATCGCCACCACCGACAGCGCCAGCGGAATCTCGTAGCTAATCGATTGTGCAGCAGCTCGCAGCCCACCTAACAGAGAATACTTGTTGTTTGAAGCGTAGCCAGCCATTAGCAAACCGATGGGTGCAATGCTGGAGAGCGAAATCCAGAGAAAAACACCAATACCCAAATCGGTAATCAACAGATTTTGTCCGAAGGGCACGATCAGGAATGACAGGAATACGGGAATGACGACGATCGCTGGTCCGAGCGTAAACAGCAAAGAATCAGCTTTGGCAGGAATAATGTCTTCCTTGACTAGCAGTTTCAGACCGTCGGCGATCGGAATGAGCATCCCCAGGGGACCAGCGAATTCAGGACCAATTCGCTGTTGGGCTGCGGCTGAAATTTTTCGCTCTAACCAAGTTGTGACCAACACCCCTAGAGTCGCGCCAACGAGTACTAACAGCATGGGGAGGGGCAACCAGGCGACCCTAGCTACCTCAGCAGGCAGCCCCAGATCAACGAGGAGCTGAATAAAACTTCCTTGTAAATCAATTCCTGAGTTCATGTTTCCTATTACGGGCAACGATTAGGACAACTTATCTAGCCGTCAAATTACCTTAATTCACTGAACCATTAAGCCAATTCAGCTGCTAGATCAACCGTCAGACTACCGCACAACGTAGTACAACGTCCGTCAGCTTGCAGGCTAAAAAGCCTCGTTAAATTTGTGAAGATTCTTCACGCACTCTATTGCATAGTATATCGCTGCCCGGTTTGCAGAACGGGGCGTATAGCATTCAAATCTGGGGTAAATCATGAGAAGTTCTACTGAACTGGATAAATTGTGCTTAAGTCAGTTCAGAATTTCTTGAAAGCCTCGACTGCTTACTATTTGAACCATAGAGGCTGGGCTATAGCAGCTCTGTCAGGGTAAATAATATAGCGACCGGAGTTATCCGAATGCCGGACCCACATGGTTTGATTCACCTCAAGAACAATTTTGAAAAAATGCCTCAGTTGGGCGTAACAGTTGGGTATAGTGGGAGCTATTCCTGGGAACGCGCTTACCAACCGATAGATTTTCAAATGTTATTCTTTACCAGGTGTATTTTTAGCCCTCTGTAAATCATTAGCCGTGCTAGTTCCAAATTTTCCTGAATGTAGTCACCCTCTCGTGAAATCGCTGTTTCACTACAGCGACCAGGAATTGCTGACGCTGTTTCAACGGCATCCTGATGCAGGGCAGTATTTTACAGCGATCTTTTGCCGATATAGTCCGATTGTGTACACGCTAATTCGACATTCGGCGCGATCGCCCGTTCAGGCAGACTATCTGTTCGCGATTACCTGGAAGCACATCTATCACGAGTTGGGTGGATTGGATCTGCACGCCGCTGCCGCTCCGAGTGCAGCATCCCGATCAGGGCTGTCTTTGCAGAGTTGGCTGATTAATGTAACCGCTGTCTGTATTAATGGAGCTGATTTGCCAGCGGTTGAGTCAATTCACTATTCTCTCAAAGCCGCTTCACCACCGCTGTGGTGCTACATCGAGCAAGCGCTGGATCAGCTTCCGCCTGTCCAACGGTTGATGATTGTAATGGCGCAAACCTTTCACTGGAGCGAAACCCGAATTGCAGCCTACTTGCAGGCAGAAGGCGAGGCAATTTCGGCGGCTGAGGTCAAGACACAGCTTCAAGATGGCTATCAAAAGCTAGAGGCTACCCTACCCGCTGATATCCGCGCTATTTATTTAGAAGGCAAAGGGCTGGCTCAGCCACAGGCAAAACCAGATACTGACCCTGTGCCAATGGAATCAGGGCTGGAATAAGGTTGCTGCAATTAGAGATGTTTAAAACGAAAAGGCACCCACTTCGCGAGGTGTCTTTTCATTTGTGACCCCAATTTATGTAAGAAGCGATCGCTTCTCTGCGAAACCGGCGATCGCTTCATCGTGTCGTGGTCAAGATTCGAGTGAATCCAAAGAACTCAGGGGCAACTCCGTTTAGCTACAGTGTTTAGCTACAGTGCTGACGAAGATTCAGCCAAATGTGGCTTCAATTCCCTAAACGATGCTTCTATAACGGTTTTCAAAACGACCTCAGCAATTCAGACCTGCTATCAAGTACGAAGTAACCAACAACGACAGCACTGGCTATGGATTGCTGTGGGACGGGGAAGGGGTCATGTATGCAGTCTTTTCCTCCACTGGAACACAGGGCAAATCCACTCAGGACTTTCGCCGCTTTGCCACTCGCCTCGTCATTACGGCAGATGCCTGGTTTTCTCCTCGTCATGCCAATGCATTGCCCATGACCTGTAGCGGTTCGTCGCCCTTTAGCTATCAGCTCAGATTCACTCCCAACTTACAGCCGTCGATGTTCTTAATGCTGCTTCAGCCAAGCTATTTTGGGTAGTCTTGAGAAAACTTGAGTAATCTTTGGAGAAGTCCATTCGGAAGGCATAATTCCAAACAACACTCCCAGAAACTTTACGGGTAGTGATGTTAATGTCATGAATTTTGGCAGAGCGGTCCAAGGCTGCATTCTCAGAAATCATGGCAAATAGAGGCTACCGACTCGTGAAATACTTTTTTCTCTCAGACGGTTGGACAGTTGGACGGGTATGGGAAATGGGTGCGCTGTGGAATGAGGTCGCCTGGCGACGCAAACCCGACATCCGCCGGATGAATCTGTGTATTGCTGAAAAGGGCGAGAAGCTGTGGCTCTACCGGGTTGAAGATGAAGTGATAATGGTAGAAGTCAAACCCGAAGCAGAATTTAATACTGAGTCTGCTAGTGCGATCGGTCAGGTGGTGCTGAAGCGATTGATCAGTGCTGATCAGGCGATCGAATTACTCTGTGCAGCAGAAGCCTTTTTTGAGCCTGCGTCCTTCGAAGGAGTATAGCCCAGTTATCTGAACCCTTATTCCTGAGAGTTTTAAGGCAACATGGAAAAGTGGATGCAGTACTTAATTCGATGACCCCGAATTTAACTCCGATCGCTTCTCAGTTTAGTTCACTAGAGCAGGCGCTCAAGCACTTTTTTGGCTATGATCGCTTCCGACTAGGGCAACAGCAAATCATTGAGGCGGCACTACAAGATCAAGATTTGCTAGTGATCATGCCCACCGGAGGCGGCAAATCTCTGTGTTTCCAACTTCCGGCACTGCTCAAACCAGGGCTGACGGTCGTGGTTTCGCCGCTGATTGCGCTAATGCAAGATCAGGTCGAGGCACTGCAAGATAACGGCATTGGAGCAACCTTCCTGAATAGCAGCGTAGGTTTAACGGAGGTGCGTCAGCGCGAGGCAGACATTCTGAATGGGCGGATTAAGCTACTCTATGTGGCTCCAGAGCGTTTGTTGGGAGAACGTTTTTTATCGCTGCTTGACCAGATCCAGGCAACAGTCGGGATTGCGGCATTTGCAATCGACGAAGCGCACTGCGTTTCAGAGTGGGGTCATGACTTTCGCCCAGAATATCGGCAGCTTCGCAGTTTGCGCGATCGCTACCCAGATGTGCCCGTGCTGGCACTGACGGCAACAGCAACAGAACGGGTGCGGCAAGATATTGTGCGGCAGTTGGAGTTGCGATCGCCTAACATCCACATCGCTAGTTTCAACCGTCAAAACCTTTACTACGAAGTTCGTCCAAAGCAAAGACATGCCTACGGAGAACTGCTGGAACAGGTGCGACAAACTTCCGGCTCTGGAATTATTTACTGCCTCAGTCGGCGCAAGGTAGATGAACTCACCTATCGACTTCAGCGTGATGGCGTTGAAGCGCTGCCTTATCACGCCGGACTCGGCGATAAGGAGCGATCGCAAAATCAGACCCGCTTCATTCGGGATGACGTGCGCGTCATGGTTGCAACGATCGCCTTCGGCATGGGAATCAACAAGCCAGACGTGCGGTTTGTGGTTCACTATGACTTGCCCCGCAACCTGGAAGGCTATTATCAGGAGTCGGGACGCGCCGGACGAGATGGCGAAGCGGCACAATGCACCCTCTACTTCAGCTATGGCGACATTAAAACGGTTGACTTTCTGATTGAACAGAAGTCTGACCCTGATGAGCAGCAAATTGCCCGCCAGCAGTTGCGCCAGGTGATCGACTATGCGGAGGGAACAGATTGCCGCCGCCGGATTCAACTGGCTTACTTTGGCGAGAGCTTTATTGGCAACTGCGGCAACTGTGACAATTGTTTGCATCCCCGTCCGACGGAAGATTGGACCGTTGAGGCGCAAAAGTTTTTGTCCTGCGTAGCTCGCTGTCGAGAGAGCTTTGGGATGAAGTACATCATCGACGTACTGCGCGGGTCCAAAGACAAGCGAATTCTGAAGAACGGACACGACAAGCTTTCGACTTACGGCATTGGGCGCGATCGCAGTGCCGATGCCTGGAAAGTGTTGGGGCGATCGCTCCTGCATCAAGGCTTACTGGAGGAAAGCTCTGATGGCTACTCAGTCTTAAAGCTGAATGCCGCCAGTTGGGACGTGATGCGGAGCCAACGCACGGTCGAGATTGTGTTGCCGCCACGTCTAGAAAGCCAGGCTGAGGAATCTCAACCCAGAGCAGATTCAGAAATGCTGTTTGAGCGGCTGCGAGTGTTGCGCAAGGCGATCGCCGATGAGCAATCTGTGCCGCCCTACGTCGTCTTTGCTGACTCCAGCTTGCGGCTAATGTCCCAGAAACAGCCCCAAACTCTAAAAGAATTCGCCAAAATTTCAGGTGTGGGTAGCCACAAGCGCGATCGCTACGGCGCTCGATTTACTGCTGAAATTCGGGCTTTTTGTGAGGAGCAGGGAATTCCCACTCGCTCAGAAGACGATAATTTCGGTTCAGAACAGACCGAACCCACTCCCTCTCCCTCACCCGAGGGAATGCTGTCCACCACTCACCTGCACACGCTAGATTTGCACCAGCAGGGCCTGTCTCCAGCCGAAATTGCCGAACAGCGCAACTTTCGCCTCAGTACGATCATTGACCACCTGGGAGTGCTGATGGAAGCCGGACAACGGGTCGATTTAGATTCGCTCGTTCCACCAGAGCGGCAGGCAACGATTGAGCAGGCGATCGCCATTACCGGCGCAGATTCCCTACGGATGATTCGGGATCACTTAGGAGAAACCTACAGCTACCCTGAAATTCGCCTGGTCAGAGCAGCCTGGAAGCGATCGCATTCCGATGACGAATGATTAGACGCTATTCGCCCTTCCAGTCAGGTTGGCAATCACTGCCATAAATTCTGCTGCATCAATCGGTTTGGGAATGTGAATTTGGAAGCCTGCTAACAAAAGCTGGGTGCGATCTTCTGGTCCAGCACAGGCGGTTAGTGCAACTGCGGGCAAAATCAGATTGCGATCGCGGGCGATCGCCCGAACTTGTCGAATCAAAGCATATCCATCTTCTTCTGGCATGTGGATATCGCTGACCAATAAATCGGGGGGTTGGGCGATCGCTCCCGTTAGAAAATCAACCGCCATTCGAGTAGATTCCAGAGCAATCACCGTTGCACCACACTGTTCTAAAAGCGTCTTGAGAAAGTCGCGGGTATCTGCCTCATCATCCACAACCAAAATACGTAATCCGGCTAGCTGGTCTGGCTGGTGACTTGTTTTTTGTCCCAAAACGGTTGGTGAGGTGAGTTCCGCTGCTTCTGCAGCTTCGGGTGGGGCAACCAGCGGCAGGGTAACGGTAAAGGTTGCACCCTGTCCCTCTCCCTCGCTCTCTGCCAACACTGTGCCACCGTGCAACTCTACCAGGTGCCGCACGATCGCCAACCCTAACCCCAACCCACCGTGAGAGCGAGTGATGGAGCTGTCTGCCTGCCGAAATCGATCAAACACATGCGGCAAGAATTTTGGGTTAATGCCTCTGCCGGTGTCGCTGACTCGAATGCTAACGGTACGATTGCTCTGCAATAGCTGCACTTCGACCTTGCCATTTTGCGGCGTAAACTTAATGGCATTAGACAGCAAATTCCAGATAACCTGCTGGATTCGTTCTGGGTCGCCAGAAATTGCCTGACTTCTAGGGTCGTAAAATGCCTGTAAGTCAATCATTTTGGCTTCAGCCGCCGGGCGAACTGAGTCTAGCGCTGCTTCAATCAGAGAAATGGGAGTGACGGATCGAATGTTAAGTCGCACCTTACCGCGAATGATCCGCGAAACATCTAAGATATCTCCAACTAGTTGAGTTTGCGATCGCGCGTTTCGCTCAATCGTTTCGAGTGCCCGGTTAACCGTATCTGGGTCAAACTGGCGAGTACGTAACAGTTGTGCCCACCCCAAAATGGCGTTGAGCGGCGTTCGCAGTTCGTGAGAGAGCGTTGCCAAAAACTCATCCTTCATCCGGTTGGCGGCCTCGGCATCGGCACGGGCAACCTGTTCGCGCACCAGCAATTCGTCCTTAGCCCGGTTGGCGGCTTCTAGCTGAGCAGTGCGTTCAACCACCCGCTGTTCCAGTTCAGCATTGAGCGCACGAATTTGAGCTTCAGCCTGTTTACGCTGGGTGATGTCGTGCATCACGACCACGGCTCCCAGCTTTGTCCCCTGGGGGTCAGCGATCGCCTGTCCGCTAGCTAATACCGTTCGGGCACTTCCCTGTTTCGGCACAATCATCATTTCCCGATTGTGGACATGCTCGCCTTGCAGTGCCCGAAACAACGGAATCTGCTCTTTGGTCAAAGGGGTTTGTCCGTCAGGTGAATACAGACTGTAATATTCTGCCCACTGCTCTGGCGCTAGGGCTTGTTCTGGTAGCCCATGAAATTCTCGGGTTGCCCGGTTGAACAAAGTCAACATGCCATCAGAATCGCAAGCGACAATCCCAGCATTCACATTGTCCAGCACGGCTTTGAGAAATTCCTGCTCGCGCACCAGGGCAGCTTTGGCGTTAGAAAGTTCTGCTGTGCGTTGCTCTACTCGTAGCTCTAACTCATTATGAGCCTGCTTTAGAGCGGACTCCGCCCGTTTCCGCTCCGTGATGTCCAGCACAAAGGAAACTCCGCACTGGTTTGATTCTTCTAGAAACGCTCCACCAATTAAAACCGGCACCCGGCTACCGTCTTTGCGAAAATACTCTTTCTCGAAGGGCGCAAACCTACCGGAATGACGCAACTCAGCGACGGTTTTTTGATCCAGATCATAGAACTCGGCCGGTGTCATATTTTTCCAGCTAATTCTGCCTGCCTGCAAATCTTCTTTGGTGTAGCCGACAGTCTGGAGAAAAGTGTGATTGGCTTCGGTGATGTTGCCCTCTAAATCCCAAAACATGATGCCGATCATGTTTGATTCGGCGACTCGTCTAAACCGAGCTTCGCTCTGCCGCAAAGCGATCAGCGCAGCCTGCAATTCTTGCTGACGGCTCGCAACACTTTCTGACAGCGTGAGTGTGTCCTTACTCTGAACGGCAAGCTCATGTTCCAATACATCTCGAAATTGCTTGACAGCGACTTGGTTAGAAACTCTTGCCCGCAGTTCGTCTACTGAAAAGGGCTTCATTAAATAGTCCTGTGCGCCATGTCGCAACAGATCGATTCTCAGATTGTCATCTGCTTTGGCACTCAACAAAATGATTGGCGTGCTGTTTAACTCTGGATAGGTTCGTAGGGTTTGCACCAGTTGATCGCCACTGATTTGAGGCATCATCAGGTCGGTCAAAATCAGGTCGGGCTGAAGGGCGATCGCCTGTTCTAACCCAGCTTGACCATCGGGAGCCGTGGCAATGCGATATTCCTGCTGTAAGGTTTCGCAGATGAACTGGCTCATATCAGGATTGTCTTCTACAACCAACACGAGCGGACGGGCTTCTTCTTCTGGAGAGTGGGTGAATGAGTCAGGAGTCTTATGACCATTGCCAACTTCTAAGGTTGCTAGCGTTTGTCGGACGATCGCCTCGTCTATCTCAACTTGGATAGCATTTGCGGAGTTAGCAGCATTTTCACCATTACTGCCAACATCACTATCCGCTAGCGGCAGGGTAACGATAAAAGAGGCTCCACCTCCTGGCGCATCTTCTACTGCAATTGTGCCTTTGTGTAACTCGACAAACTCCTTGGCGATCGCTAACCCTAACCCCGTTCCGCCGTGCTGATTGGGCTGGCGATCGCCCTGCTGATAGCGCTCAAAAATGATTTGCCGCAGTTCTGGTAACACTCCTGGTCCACTATCTTGGACCGTTACGCTAACCTGTCTGGCAACCTCATCTACCCATGTTTCAGCAAAGCTTCCATGGCTCTGAAGCTGCAAGGTGCAGCGTACCTCGCCCCCCACTGGTACAAACTTAAATGCATTAGCCAGCAAATTTAAGAAAACCCGCTGTAGTTTCTCGGCATCTCCTTGAACCAGCAGCGCAGATGACGTTTCAACAACAAAGTTAACCTGACGTTCTTCTGCCAATGTGCTGAATTGCGAAGCACTCAACCGCAAGAGTTGTGCCAGGTCAAGCTGCACACAGCGTAACTCCATCCGATTTGCTTCCAGCTTTGAGATATCCAACAAATCGTTGACATATTTCAGCAGGGTACGAGCGTTGCGGTTGATGCTCTCCAGGCTGTGGCGAAAGGGTTGAGCTGCTGCTTCCCGCAGCAAACGCTCCGTCGGTCCCAATACCAGCGTCAGCGGCGTTCGCAGTTCATGGCTGACGTTGGTAAAAAACTGGGTTTTAGCCTGATCCATCTGCTTAAGCTGGTCATAGAGCGTGGCTAACTCCTGGTTGGCCATCTCCAGTTGCAGTCTACGCTCTTCCGCTAGTTTTGCACTGCGAACCAACCTTTGAACCTGAGGAACTAAAGGAGGCAGGGCAAGGGCTGTAATCACCGAGGCGATCGCCGTTACCAGCTTCACTCCCCCTGACAACCAGTAAGTGGGGTGCCAGAGCGTCCACACCTCAATAAAATGGGTCGCCCCGCAGGCGGCAATAAACAGCCCAAACGCTAAAAAAATTCCGTGAAAGGGAAGCTGAATTTTACGAACTAGGTGAACCAGCGTTACCGAAATTGCAAAATAGGCGAGCCCAATTGATAGGTCAGAACCCACATGCAGCCCGACCAGTTCTGGCTTCCATAAATAGCAATGTCCGTGTGGAATAAAGCCATTGGAAGCAAACAAACTATTCAAAAATTCAGACATACCGAATCAACCAGGAAGGTTAGAAGTCGCCCGTACTAATACACACTAGGAGGGTTTCTCCCCCGAACCCTATTCCCTTCATTATATTTTCGAGAAACCCTATAAACCTCTTGCTACTGAGGCAACTTGTCATCAGGACTGTAACAATTTATGCCTGAACAAAAAATTTAGCGTAAAGGCAATGCCCTCACGCTAATAAAGTTGTTTGAAAAGTAGCAGACATCTCCGTAGAGGCGTAAATTTGGCAAGTAGACGCTGAAATAAACCGAGAATTTTTGCCCAAAGGCCATGCCCCTACAGGCACTTGATATTAGTTAGACTGCACTACTTGTACTCCTATCGCTGAGACTTGTGAATTGGAGTACCACAAGGGTAGGTGGCAATAGGCTCACGCTTTTCGGAGGTCGGTGTACTTGCAACGGACGACACAAGCTCTCGGTCTGCCTGTTGCGCGGTTATGTAATCTTGCCGCAGTTGCTCCAACAGTTCTTCACGGCGATCGTAGAGCCGCTTCAGCGGACGGGGAGGACACTGGTTGGTCACATAAGCAGTCAGAATCGGCAGTGCGATCGTGCTGTCGGTGTAGCAGACCACTGTGCTGGGTAGCTCATTCGGGTCAATTTTGCCCCAACTTACCGCTTCGGTAGGTGTTGCACCAGAAAGCCCACCCGTATCAGGACGAGCATCGGTAATCTGAATAAAGTAGTCATGACCGCGCTCTTCTAGACCCAACACCTCATGAATTTGGGGCTGAGTTTGCAGCAGGAAGTTTTTGGGGCTACCACCACCAATGATCACCGCAGCGCTCTTGCCCTCTACACCGGGAAGGTCTGAATTGCGAGCACCATAGGCGATCGCCGCTGTCTCATTCACATCGAGCGAGGGGTCAAGCACCAGTTTCGATCCTTCCAATGCCAGTGCAGCCACATTCATCCCAATCGAACTATCTCCAGGTGAAGAGGTGTAAATCGGCACGCCACATTCGTAAGCAGTAGAAAGCAGGCAGGGATGCTGCACGCCGCGTCTTTTCTCAACTTCACTCACGTATTTACCCAAAAGATAATGAAACTCAGCAGTTCCCATACGTTTCTGAAAGGGTTCAGAACGCAACAACTCACGGATGAAGGCATCGGTTTCTAGCAGCACATCATAGTCAAATACGATGTCATAAATTCGAATCCGGCCTTCCTGGCGGAGCTTCACATCATCCACGAAAGGGTTGCTAGCAAACAAGTCTAGCCCCAGACCGTAATGCATATCGTGATACAGATTTGCCCCGGTGCTGACGATGTAATCGATCATGCCGTTGCGAATCAGCGGTGCCAAAACCGATACGCCAAATCCGGCAGGGGTCATCGCGCCTGATAGGGTCAGTCCAACCGTAACGCCCTCACGCATCACTTCACGGCTAAGCAAGTGACAAATTTCTCTCAAACGTGCAGAGTTGTAGGCGGTGAAGTAGCTGTCGATCAAATCGACCACGCTAATTTCTTTGGGCATCGGAGCAGGTGCGATCTTGTGGCTGAGCGATTTAGACATTGGTACACTCCCAATTGTTAAGCATCAAGTGTGAAACGGTGAGGGTGCGCCTTTGGAGGATGAACCGCGTCTCTGTAAACTGCGGACTTGGGTTAAGTCAAAATTCAGCCTGATCTGGCAGGAGTTTAGGGCTTGGACATGTTGCTCACGCCAAGCTAGAAATCTAACCTGCAAGAAGTCTGAATGAGTTTTGATGAGTACACGAATGCGATCGCCCCTACTGATTCAACCCGCAATAGGGCTGAAACTCCGGCAGCAACCATAGCATTCCCAACAATCGCCCTAGCTCAAAGCCTTAGCGACCGCCAAATCAAAGCAGGAACAGACATTTCCTGCCTCAAGCTCAAAACTGAATTAACCCAAATTCTTCAAATCTACAGATATCCTGATCGACCCAGTTTGCGAGTATGCCAGAGACGGCGCTATATCGTCATGGCTTGTGCAGACATTCACTCCGCAAACCTCTAGTTACAGGTCGATCAGCTCATACTGGGCCCCTCACAGCGGTCTGCCCAAGAGAGAGCTGGGTCACATCGCCGTCTCCGCTTTAGTTTCATTTCTAGATACCACAGGGGCATCCACGGATCCCCAGTGAAAGCAAGGAGTTTCAACGCTCTGTGCAACCTTTCTCAATACAAGATAACTCTACTTTAACACTTATAGTCCCTCGCGCTATCCCATCAAAGGGGTACTTGGAAGTACATAAAAGTCTTACCTAGACAAGTTGCTGTAGCATGAATCTAACCAAGCTTTTTTCCCAAGCTTATTTACTATGATCTTTGCTCGGCTCTTGTAAGGTTCAGTCTAGTAAATCCTGATTCAGGAGCTACTCACTTATGCCAGATTACATCTCCTCATCCACACTGAGCTATGTGCCAAGCTCGACTCAAACTCAAGAGTCAACCTGGCAAACCTTTGAAGGCATCTTGCAACGACTTCACCAAGAAGGAATTTATATTGATGCTGAGCAACTCGCAGTTTTTTTCCTCTCTCACGGTTTACCGGTGCATTTGCGCTATGTACCCGATCGCCTAAAGCAAAGGGCGATCGCCATCAACCAAAATTACCAGGGCGACATGGCGCAACTCGTTGACGAAGTAGAATCTCACACACAAGATTGATGGAAACTAACGCTCCCGATCTCGATCAAAGCCTGTCCACAGAAACCGCACCCAACCAGTTATCTGATCAGCCCCCCACAGAACTGACGGCTGAGCAATATCAGCGCAAGATGCAGCGACGCAAACAGGTTCAGGAGCAGCGGTTAGCCGACAAAACAAACCAGAAAGGTCTGGTCATTGTGCATACGGGCAACGGCAAAGGCAAGACAACGGCTGCCCTGGGAATGGTGTTGCGATCGTTAGGACACGGCTATCGAGTGGCGATCGTCCAGTTCATCAAAGGAGCCTGGGAGCCTGCTGAAAAAGCAGTCCTTGCCCCCTGGACAGAGCCAAAAGACGGCAGTTTACCTCAGCTAGAATTTCATGCAATGGGAGAAGGGTTTACCTGGGAAACCCAAGATCGCCAGCGAGATATCGAAAAAGCCCAGGCTGCATGGCAAAAAGCCCTCTCATTCATCCATAACTCAGACTTTAGAACCGTACTGTTAGACGAAGTAAACATTGCTCTCAAGCTAGGCTACTTGCAAGTTGAACAAGTATTGACAGGTTTAGAGCAAAAGCCTGAAAACTCTCATGTGATCCTGACTGGACGAGGCGCACCCCCAGCGTTAATTGAACGGGCTGACCTAGTGACTGAGATGACGCTCATCAAGCATCCCTTCAAAGAGCAAGGCATCAAAGCACAAGCTGGAATTGAGTTCTAGCTCAAGGAGCAGGATTCTTACTCATCATCTGGCTAGGGCTACATATCTTAGTAAAGTTCTCTGCACCTTATAGAACTGAAGTGTAATTCTTATTTGAAGACTCAGTGCTGGTACTGGGCAGTACCAAACAAGAGCGGATAGCCTAGCTTTAACCGAGCTTAAAAACTTTTTGCGAACACCGGGAGACCCAGGGTGTGCAGCCATCTCTGCAGTGCAGAGTAATTTGTGCTGCTTTGAAATCTATCTGCATCATTTCTTTGCACATGAGCAGGGCAAAATCAGTATGTATAGAAAGAGACTCAGCATTCGGACTCGTTCACTTTTTGTGACGACTTCTCTTATCCTGACCCTAGTTTGGCTGCTTGGAGTATTTGCTTCAGCAGTGCTAGCAGCCCAAGAATATGTTCCTCCTGACGTTGGGCTGCCAGACCGTCGAGAATCAGGCGGCGCTCGCTTCTTGATAGAGCGACAACCCGTCGATTTCTTGCAAGGCACTTTAGAAAGCTTCTACTAATCTGGATCTTGAGTATCGCCACGAACAGATTGAATCAACGGTATCGCTTCGGGTAACTGGCTGTAGCCTAGCCAAAGGGTACTACCTCCCAAAATCGTAATTGCCCCAATCAACAAACCAGTCAGCAACTTAACCTGAGAACGAAGCAGCTTGACTTCCTGTCTACGAGTCTCGGCATCTAGCAAAACAGCTTTAACATCTACAACTTCAGCTTCTAGCTTTTTAACGGCATTGGTTGGCGATCGCCGAAATGAAGCCTTTGAATATAGCCATTTCGTGATCAATTCAGGACAGTTTTTCTTAATCCAACGCATTGCAAAGAATCTGAATGCTGGCTTAGACATTGTTGAAATCCGCCTCATCAAGCCATTCAGAGAACGAGAGCGAAATTTCTGGTTGATCAAGTTTGCTGAACCCACGTCATAAAGACAGCTCAGAATTGCCTTAATCGTTACATCCTCTTGTCGAATCAGGTTATCCAACAACAGCAACACATCGCGCATCCGCTCTGCCTGCAAACGCTCTTCTTCTGCAGATGGCATATTCCGTATTGTGTTTTGGCGAGGAGGGCGCATGAGAAAGCTTTAGAGGCAGTAATTCTATTATTGATTAGGCATAAAGAAAGATGAAACCCACTTTCAGACAGAGATAACGATGTAACTAAGCTTACGTCTTCTAGCAAATTGTACTGCTGCAAAATGCAGCCTCTTAATCAGCGTCTTAATCGCAAACGGTGATTGTTAAACTTCTACTTGTGTTGCTAACTCTTACTCACTCCCTAAGCTCACGCTCTGAGAGACTTTGAGGGGTTTGCAAGCTCCTCAAAATATTTTTTGGGGCTTTAGAGTACGCCCTAAGCCCCTTATAAACTCCTTATTGGCTTGACAAGCCGTTTACCCTGCTGGGTTAAATTCCATTGTTCACCTCAATGCCAGGTAGGCTGTTGAGTTGAGCGTCGGTGAGCGGATTGCCGCCAAAGTTGCCATACATCCGAGCTAACACACCTGTAAAGGCAGCATTGTAATCGAGCGCAACTTCGTTAGAAATGTAATCGGTGCGGGCATCGGTGTAAGCATTGTCGTTAGGAGCAGACGGACCACCTACCAGTGCACCATAAAGAATGTTGCGGTTGGCAGTGGGGTCGCTGATGTTGGTTGTGCCAGAGGCTCCACGATGATGAGGATTCTTGGGTGACTTGTCCCCAAACCCAACCATGTAGCTCATTTTGTTGGGGTTAACGCCCAAAATGTAATCAACCTGGTCTTCGGTGAAGTTAGAATAGCGCCCTCCTCCGTTGTTGACCGTATCACTGTAAATTCCTGATAGGAAAGCAGTATTAGCGCTGTAGCGCAGGGAACCCCACTGGTCGAGCCATGCCATGCCACCTTCTGTATGTTTGACGCTGCCGGTTTTGCTGCTCCAGTTGTTGAGCCAGCCCTCTACATCGTTGCGGTATTTAACATTACCTGTTTCCTGAGCCAGCAGAATGGCTGCACCGTGAGATTTGTTGTCCCAGTTGTGGGTCCAGCCTGCATTCACGCCCTGATAGTAGCTTTCAGCTTTGTTGAGGTAGTTTTTGTCGCCTGTAGCTTTGTAAAGCCAGGTTGCGCCCCAAACCAGTTCGTCGTTGTAACCGCTCCAGGAATTGTAGTAATTCGCGGCATCGGGAATGGAGTCGGAATACTTGCCCCGATAGGTGTCTGCGAACTGGAATAGCTGAACAGCGTTTTTAAGCAGGCGATCGGCGTAGGCAGGGTCAGATGAGCGGAAGACGATAGAAGCTGAGGCGAGGGCAGCAGCAGCTTCACCCGCCAGGTCAGAACCGGGATTTTGGCGATCGATTTTATAGGCAGGGCGTTGCATTGTCATGTTTTCAGCAGATCCCCAATAGGCATGATCGAGGTCACCTCGTCCGACTTGCCCCCAAAATGCTTTAGTGCCATTGCTGTCGGTGACGTGTGCTTTGAGGATGTAGTCTGTCCCCCAACGGATAGAATCGAGTGCCTCATCAAGCTGCCCACTTTTTTGGTAAGCCTCGCGGTATTCAATCACACCCCAACTGAGCAGCGTCATTGAACCCGCCATAGGGAAGCCAAATTTGACGTGATCGCCTGCATCATAGTAACCACCCGCGAGATCAACGCCGACATCAGCTCCGTCTTTGAGTCCAGAGTTGCCACGCCATTCAATTCGATTGTCATTAGGAAGCGCACCGGAGCGCTGAGCTTCGTAAAACAGCAGAGATTTTTGCAGTGCTTCTCCGTAATTGGGGGCTCCGGAGGTGGGTGGGGGAAGAGGGGCGGGAGTCGGGGTGGGAGCCGGAGTCGGGGTGGGAACTGTGGATACGTCGTCGTTGAGGAGAGTGGCGATCGCCTGTCCATCTCGAATCGTAGCTTTTGTGGAGCTAGCCAGGTTGAGCTTAAAGGTTTCGTTTGCCTCGACCGTATTGTCGCCCTTGATAGTGACAGCAATCTTTTTGGAAGTTTCACCAGGCGCGAAAGTCAGGGTGCCAGAAGTAGCACCGTAATCAGAACCAGAGCTAGCAGTTCCATTGGCGGTGGAGTAATTGACCGACACAGAACTGGTGCTGGCTTGAGAGAGCTTAACGGTGAATGCGGCGTTGGTGTTGGTATTGAGAGTGCCTTCTTTAATGGAAAAGTCGTCAACCGAGAGCGTAGGTAGGGCGATCGGAGCAGGTGCAGGGGTAGGTGTCGGGGCTGGGATAGGGGTAGGTGTGGGTGTAGGCGTTGACGAACCCAACGATTGCCCATTCAAAATGTAATTACTTGGCTTAATGGTCGTTCCACTTGACTTATTGCCATTAAATCCAAAGGAAATATTTTGACCTGGGGAAATGCTGCCATTCCAGCTAACATTTCGGATCACATACCGATTTCCTGTTTTGCTGACGATTTCAGCATTCCAAATATTGGTAATTTCAAAAGGAGCCTCAAACTCTAGTGTCCATTGTTTCAGAGAACTGGTGCCACCGTTCGTGATGGACATTCCCCCAGTGAAGCCGCTACCCCAGTCATTGTTTACGGAAAAGGCGACAGTATTCATTCGTTGTCAATTTCCTTCTGTGAGTAAACAGCAAAAGCTTGGCTATTTTTTTTGAGCAAAAAAATAGTAGGTACTTCATTTCTGCGAGAGAAAATAGAAGCACCTACTGTGTTAATCGCTTTGTATATCTCGGGACTAAATCTGTTTAAAGATTGTTCCCAGTTGCTTAAAGATTAGTCTTTTAGTTCATCTCAAGCAAGCGTTTTAGGAGTAATAAACAGCTTCCTAAAGAACTGGAATCATCCGATGTAAGCTACTTCATCGAATTTAAGGAACAGCTTTTTTCCTCACTGCCAGTTGTGCACTTATAAACTCCTCCTTTTCGAGCGGACTCTTCTCGATTAGCAGAACAGTAGACCTCCTGCATGAATAGCAAAGGGATGTGACAGTTGAGGATCGCAGCGAAGCGAGATAGTTTCTATCTAGAAGCTATCGTCAGAAGCAGATATGCGATATACAGAATTGG
>NZ_JACJOV010000096.1:0-8721 GCF_014695745.1 Leptolyngbya sp. FACHB-671
TGCACTGCTTACACTTGTAGCATTGTCTCCCTCGACGATGCCCGTTCTTAGCGACTTGAGTTGAATTACATTGAGGACATTTCATTCTTCTATCATGCCAAACCAAGCATTACCCTTGCAGCAACACCCTCTAGTGTTTAGCATTTTGCTGGTGCAGCCACTCAATACCATTCAATTTGGCAGTGTACCTCTAGGATTTTGGATGGCACAGCAAGGATCGATCTATGTGTTTGTTATCCTAATTTTTGTTTACGCTGTGCAGATGGACAGGCTCGATCGCAAATATGGTCATGCCGCTGTGCCCAATCGAGTCTCACGTCGTGCTAGTATTTCTCATCAACCGCTTTCCAACGACTCAGATACGGAGGCTTAAACCATGTCAGTCGAAGCCTGGACTACGGTTTTAGTTATCCTTTCATTCATTCTGTACATCTACATTGGCTGGCGGTCGCGAGTACAAGACACCCAAGGCTTCTTTGTAGTGGATCGGGATATACCATCGATTGCCAATGGGGCTGCCACTGCTGCTGATTGGATGTCTGCTGCTTCGTTTATTTCTATGGCAGACTTGATTTCCTTCCTGGGATATGACGGCTCGATCTACTTCATGGGCTGGACGGGCGGCTATGTGTTACTGGCGTTGCTGCTGGCTCCTTATCTACGCAAGTTTGGTAAGTACACCGTGCCCGACTTTGTGGGCGATCGCTACTATTCCAATCTGGCTCGAACAGTAGCGGTGATTGCTGCCATCTTTGTCTCGTTTACCTATGTAGCAGGACAAATGCGTGGCGTGGGCATTGTCTTTAGCCGCTTTTTGCAAGTAGATATCAGCACAGGTGTGATTATCGGCATGGTGATTGTGGCGTTTTTTGCCATTCTAGGCGGCATGAAAGGTATTACCTGGACACAAGTGGCACAATACTGTGTGCTGATTGTGGCGTATTTGATTCCAACGATCGCCATCTCTGCATTACTGACAGGAATTTTTGTGCCACAGTTGGGCTTTACCTTTGGGGATATCGTGGGACGGTTAAACGATATTCAAACCGAACTGGGCTTTAGCGAATATACCCAACCCTTCGCTAACAAATCCATGTTGGATGTGTTGTTCATCACGTTGGCGCTGATGGTGGGCACGGCTGGACTACCACATGTTATCGTTCGGTTTTACACGGTACCAGATGTGCGATCGGCACGTTACTCGGCGGGTTGGGCACTGTTGTTTATCGCCATTTTGTACACCTCTGCACCTGCCTTGGCTAGCTTTGCTCGCTACAACCTGATCAACAGCATTAACAACAATACTGTTGAAGAAATTCGTCAGTTAGATTGGGCAACCAAGTGGGAAAACACCGGACTACTGGCATTCGATGATAAAAATGCTGATGGACGGATTCAGCTTACGCCCGACGCGACGACCAACAAAGTCAAAATTGATCCCGATATCATCGTGCTGGCAACACCAGAGGTTGCCAAACTGGCTCCCTGGGTGATTGCGCTGGTGGCAGTGGGTGGGCTAGCAGCAGCATTGTCCACGGCTTCCGGGCTGCTATTGGTGATCTCTAGCTCAATCGCCCACGACGTTTACTATCGCATGATCGATCCTCACGCTTCGGAGACAAAACGTCTGATGATAGGACGGCTTCTGGTAGGGATTGCAATCGTCCTAGCTGGATACTTAGGTATTAATCCGCCGGGCTTCGTGGCGCAGGTCGTAGCCTTTGCTTTTGGCTTGGCCGCCGCCAGCTTTTTCCCCGTTATCATTTTGGGCATTTTTGACAAGCGTACCAATAAGGAGGGTGCCATTTCCGGTATGATTGTCGGTCTGCTGTTTACTCTCTTTTATATTGTTGGCACCAAGTTCTACGGTATGCCTACCTGATTCTTTGGTGTTTCTCCCGAAGGCATTGGCACTTTAGGCATAATTGTCAACTTCATCGTGACACTGACTGTGTCACGCCTCACTCCACCCCCGCCTGCCGATATTCAAGCCCTGGTAGAAGATCTGCGTAACCCCACTCACGTTTCCCTAGCGCTAACTGATATTGGTGAATAACAGTTGTATTAGGAGAGCAATTGGCTATCCGAGCACTCCATTTGAAACTGTCAAATCTCCCTACTCAAATTGAGGGTAGAAACCGGCTTTGTTGCATTGCAAATCGCGTCAGATCATTTGCTCATTCATAACAGGACAACCTTTAGTAGCTGATGGTGGAGCCACAGTGAGCTAACCTATGATGACCGGGTTTTCCCCCATGGGCTGGCTTGACCCCAGCGCCTAAATCAACGCAGTTAAGGCTGGCGATGTCTGACGGAGGTTGGGATGATATAGGTAAGGTAGTAATCCGCAGTTGCTTCTGGTGTGCAGGATGCAACAGGGAAGGCACCGCGCAGTGTTAAGACGTTCATAAGCCTATTGCATAAAAGACGGATAGTAACGTGGTGTGTTTTATAACACTAGAGCTTTGAGCAACAGTTGAGGTCAAATTCCTCATTGTTGAATGAATATCAGTTGGAAGGTAGAGGCTTTCTTCTAAGAAAACTCCAATCCCTACTTCCAAAGATAGACTTTTGCAATTCTTGCAGCATTCTCAGAGTTTTAGCCTGAGAGGTTAATAGAAGGTCGTCGATTTCATAATTGATGAGAGTTAGAAAAATTTGCATTGCCCCGTAACAAATTTGTATTAGGGAGATAAGCACATGAAACTTTGTTATCGCGGTGCTGATTACGAAGTTACTCAGTCTATTCAACTCCAGCAAACCAGAGTTACTTCAGTTACACTTACCTATCGTGGTAAACCATATCAAAGTAATCAGTACCAACTCATGACTCATGGAATTGGAAGCCAGCGCTCTATTACTAACCAATCGCCTCAAATTAGTTCCCGGAAGCCAACTACACCAAACTCTCGATTGATTTATCGCGGTGTTGCTCATACCCTTTAATGCCTACAAAACATTGCCTCAGTCCTCCGAGGCAATCGCGCTTCAACTGAATACTCAAGCGATCGCTCTGACAAAGGGGCGATCGCGCTTGCAAGTTTCGGGGTTTAAGTGTTTTCAACATCAATGAAGTTGAGATTGAACTAGTTTAATTTCGAGCAAATTTATCTGTACTGGAAGTTACATCATGGATATAGCATCGATCGCGATTGCAGAACAAACCTATACTGGCTCTAATGAATCGCACGCGCCACAGATTGAGGTTTTAGCAAATGGTTTGGATGGACCCAGAGGGTTAACCTTTGGTTCAGATGGAGCGCTCTACGTCACTGAAGCAGGACGAGGCGGACCCGGAGCCAGTATTCCATCTCCCAGTATCCCCAATGCAGTTCTGTCATATGGTGCAACGGGTGCGATTACTCGAATTCAAGATGGGGTTGTTGAAAGGGTAGTCACGGGTTTACCATCGCTGGCATTACCGGATGGTAGTGATGCGGCAGGTATCAATGATATTGAGTTTGATGCTTATGGCAATGCCTACGGCATTGTTGGATTTGCAGGAAATCCAGCACTTCGGGATAGCATTGTTCAAGTTCCCGATTTCAGTCAATTGATTACAATTGAGAATTTTGATGATGATGCTTCCTGGACACGGTTGGTAGACCTAGGAGCCTATGAACAAGCCAACAATCCCGATGGGCAGGATGTAAATACTAATCTTTTCGACTTGCTGATTGAAGACAACACGGCATATGTGCTGGATGCGGGTGGAAATGATTTGCTTAGCCTGAAAGCTTTTAGCAGTGCGGAACCAACCTTGGAGACGGTGTTGCCGACCCGTGCCGCTATTAATCCATCGACAGGTGAAGAAATTGTGCAACAGTCGGTGCCAACCTCTATCACCGTTGGTCCGGATGGTGCCTTTTACGTCAGTGAATTGACCGCGTTTCCCTTTGAGGAAGGAAATGCGCGAGTTTACCGCATTGGGGAAGAGGGAGAACCAGAAGTTTATGCAGAAGGTTTCACCAATATCATTGACCTGAAATTTGACCAATCCGGCGGTCTTTATGTTCTGGAGTACGATGCTGATGCAATCTTAAATGGCGGTGAAGCAGGTGCTCTGATTTATGTTTCTCCTGATGGCTCGACTCGCAACACGATCACTGATGAACTGATCAACCCCACTGGCTTAACTCTGGGTTCTAACGGAGATATCTATATCTCAAATAAGGGCTTTGTTCCAGGGCAGGGAGAAGTGCTTCGGATTCGCCCAGAAGGGGATCTTTCATTCAGTCCTGATCCACTGTATGAACAGGTAGAACACTACTCAACGACCATTGCTGCCGATGGTGATCCAGCAGATGTTTACTATCCAGTTGTGCCCGATGCAACGGCAGATCAATTACCGATCGCCTTGATGCTTCAGGGTGGTCTGGTCGATAAAGCTGACTATTCTAACTATGCTGAACAAGTCGCCAGTTATGGATTCGTTGTGGTTGTCCCCAACAATGAACGCAAAATCACTGGACCTGATGGACAAGAGATTACTGGACTTCTGGCAGATCAACAACAGGTGAATGATGTCCTCAATCAGATAAGAGTGGAGGATACTAATTCCAACTCACCCATTTTTGAAATCGTGGACACTGAAAAGTTGGGACTGCTAGGACACTCCCTTGGCGGTTATGCAGGACTAGCTGCCATTCAAAACATCAATGATCCAGCGGTTTCTTCTGATGACTATACTCGACCTCCTGAACTGATGGCAGGTGTTTTCTATGGCACTAACTTTCAGTCTTCGATGAATAGCGGGATATTTCCATCTGTCGATAACCAGGATATTCCAGTTGGACTAATTGCAGGCACCTTAGATGGAGTCTCTGATTTTGGTGAAGTGGCATCAACCTATGTGAAGCTTCAAGACCCACCAAAGGCATTGATCATTGTTGATGGTGCCAATCACTACGGTATTACCAATGAAGATAATATTGTTCGTGATCCGAACCGTCCTACGCTTGATCAGGCAACCGCTAACAGTGCGATTGGTCGCTGGAGTGGACTGTTTTTGCGATCGCACTTACTGGGCGATCAGGGAGCGTTTGATTACATTTACAACACAGGTGGCGACCTTGATCCAAATGTGAGTGTAGTTAGTCAAAATTCATCAGGTTTTTAGCGTCTGAACATGTCCTTGCTCATCTGTTGGACTCGCTTGAAAACTGGTTGACCTTCCGTTGATACCGGAATCTACCCGAACGAGTTTGGCAAGTGTTGACCGACCGCCGTGCCCTTGCTGCCTGGATGATGGAGAATGACTTTGAGCCAAGGCTAGGACACAAGTTTCAGTTTTACAGCCGTCCCTCACCGGGCTTGAAGACAACGATTCAATGCGAGGTTGTGGAACTGGAAGAACCGACCCGTTTAGTCTACACCTGGCAGGAGTTTTCCACTGCTGAACCGTCTCTCGTTGTCTGGACGCTCAACACTGTTCCAGGTGGAACCCAGCTGCGTCTGAAGCATTATCAAAACAGCTATGAAATCGCTGTAGCGACTATAGACCGACAGTTCCAGAGTCAACGATCAACCAGCTCCGCAGGATTAGACATTTCACTCTGTTACCCAACAGTACAGAATAAAACTCATTCCAATCCTTCGGGTACATCGACAGCATTAGAGCTGCTTCAATTTCAGCCGTTTACCTGGGATTATTTTCTGAATCAAACCCTGCCGCAGGTGTTGAAGCAGGACGAACCGGCTTGTTGCTAACGAAAGTGGAGGTTTACGATCGCCAAATCCATTTTCACAAAACGATTGCGTTGTCGTCACCCTCAAAGTAGAACTGGCTGGAATATCTGACGGTCAAGCGTTCTCCGACCCTTATCGCTTTACCTGCGTCTGGCTACAGTGACAGAACCGCTGGGAAATAGTTGTAGGTCATGTGAGCCAAATCATTCCTTCTGAAGGCGAAACCGATAAACGGGCTGCACTTTCCAACTCACGCACCGATTATTTATTACCAAACTGTTAACTCCACAGAGAGAAACCCACATCATGATTGGTTATTTATTGCAGAATTTCGGTCATTTAGTGTGATACGTGGCAGATAGCATGGAATTTAAATTACTTAAATTTGCGGCTATCTCTTGCAAACGAGGTCTGGGCAGTGAGCCATATCTGGGTTTGAATCAAGCTACCTCCCACTCACTGGGGAAATTATTGAATGGAGACACAAAGATGGTGGAGATCCTGTTCGTGCACGGTGCACTTGTCCGTGACGGTAACTGGTGGTGGCGGCAGGTTGCCCAGCGGATTCATGAGCAAACCGGCTCGGCGAGTCGGTCGGTCGAGTTGCCGTCCTGCGGAGAGGGTGCTTCACCCGGAACCGCTGGCTTGCTTGAAGACACCCAAGCGCTCCGCGATGCGCTCGATAACGTAGACGAGGCTGTCATCGTCGGGCACTCCTACGGCGGCACGGTCATTGCAGAGGGCGCCGACCACCCTGCTACTCACCACCTGGTGTACATCACCTCGTACCTGCCGGACGTGGGGCAGTCGCAGGCTGACATCATGAGCGGCGAGCAAGACCCGGTCAAAATTGCGCCAGGCGACGACGGCACAGTCCGCCTCGCTGGTTACACCGTCTCGTCATTCGGCGATCGCTTCTTGCAGGACGTGACAGACGAGGAGATCCGAGCCGAAGCGTGGAACCGTGTCACCCCACAATCGGTAGGTGCCTTTGGGACGCCGACGACTCAAGCGGCGTGGCGGGGTAGACCCTCGACGTACCTCGTCTGCACGGAGGACCGCAGCACCTCCCTCGCCCTGCAGCGCTTCCACGCCAGCCGGGCCACCCGCTCGATCGACCTTGCCACTGGTCACCACCCGTTTCTGTCGCGCCCCGACCTCGTGTCCGAAGAGCTCATCCGAGTGCTACGCACCGATTAACGGCACAGCGACAATCGGCAAGCAGGCGACCCGCGCCTTTGGGTTGTGGCGCAAGGCTAGACAAAAATTTCTGCATCTTGGATGAATCAGCCAATTAAGGAACATCGCAATGACAGACAAGATTGGCGTTGGTATTATTGGCGCAAATCCTAATCGAGGTTGGGCAAAATCTGCTCACATTCCAGCTCTCTCCGCTCTACCACAGTATGAGATTCGAGCAATCAGCACCAGTCAGCAAGAAACCGCGATCGCGGCTAGTAAACAATTCAACGTATCTCTCGCATTTGATAATCATGTTGAACTGGTGACACACCCAGAAGTAGATTTAGTCGTTGTTGCGGTTAAGGTGCCGTATCATCATGAACTAGTAACTGCTGCGATCGCAGCCGGAAAACATATCTACTGTGAATGGCCGTTAGGTAACGGATTAGCTGAGGCGATCGAACTAGCTGATTTAGCTCGACGCAAAAATATTTGCACTGCGATCGGGCTTCAGGGTCGAGCCGCACCAGCGGTTAACCAGATTCGCGATTTGATTGCTCAAGGCTATGTCGGTACTGTCGTCTCCACTAGCCTGATTGTCTCTGACAAGTACCCTAGCGATGTCATTGATAGCGCCAACGTCTACATGCTTGACTCGCAGAATGGAGCCAATTTGCTCACGGTTCACACTGGACATTATGCAGATGTTGTAACGTATTGTCTGGGCGAATTTCGTGAGTTAAATGCAACGCTAGCAACGCAAAGAACTCAAGTCAAGATTGTTGACACAGGTGAGAGCATTCCTGCAATGGCTCCCGACCAAATCGCTGTGAATGGCACTTTGCATAGCGGAGCGATCGCTTCTCTGCAAATTAGTGCCGCGCGATCGCGCGGCACTAATTTGCTTTGGGAGATCAACGGCACTGAAGGCGATTTGCTAGTGACAGGAGATACTGGTCATACCTATATGCTGGATGTGGTCATACAGGGCGCACAGGGACAAGAGAAGGCACTGTCACTCATTCCTGTACCAAACAAATATCGCTGGGTTCCACCTGAAACTCCAAAAGGCTCTGCATTCAACGTCGCGCAGGTCTACGCTCGACTGGCTCAAGATATTCTCCAAGGCACAAAGACCTGTGCAGGTTTTGATGAAGCAGTCGTTCGTCATCAGATGCTAAATGCAATTCAAATTGCCGCAAACAGTGGCACAAAACAAGCTTACAAAGTTGATTTCTAGTCTTCTCCAAAGCACCTACAGAAGGGAGAGTTAGTCATGTCTAAAGAGGTGCGAATTAGGAGCAACATTCCACGGAGGGTGATATGAAGATGACCGACAAAGAAATCGTCGTCGATGCGTACGATGCTTACAACACCAGGGATATCGACCGTCTTCTCGGGTATCTCAGCGAGGACATCAATTGGCCCGATGGCGACAAGCGGCTCCATGGACGAGAAGCCGTCAAGAACTATTGGCTGAACCAGTGGACCCAGACCCAGACGCACGACACGCCGACCGACGTCACCGTCCTGCCTGACGGACGGGTCAACGTCCGCCTCGACCAAGTCATCCACAGGATCGACGGCAGCGAGCTCTCCCGCAGCTCGTTCGAGTACCTGTTTGAGCTGCGCGACGGACTGATCGTCCGAATGGACATCACCAAGGAGCTGTAGCGGAAGGGCAGGTTGGTCCGAACGTTTGCGGCCGGGCGTTTCTATCACAAGAATCTTTAAAGATCAGGACTTACGCAGCGGCACTAGGGATAGGGGGTGGTTAAGTTGAGCTATGCTCGCTACAGTTCCAGTATGAGTGCATCAAACAGCGATTGCGATGACATTTACTAAGCTGGA
>NZ_JACJOV010000097.1:0-5876 GCF_014695745.1 Leptolyngbya sp. FACHB-671
TCCAGCTTAGTAAATGTCATCGCAATCGCTGTTTGATGCACTCATACTGGAACTGTAGCGAGCATAGCTCAACTTAACCACCCCCTATCCCTAGTGCCGCTGCGTAAGTCCTGAAGTTATGATCAGGTACACATTATCTCTGCGCCCTTACCCAAACCCCTCTGCTAGAGCTTCTTTGGTAAGGAATTACCCATGACTCCATTGGCAAAGTCCATCGTCCGCATAGGGCTACTCGCATCTCTGGCGCTACCCCTATCCATGTTGCCTCATACTCAACTCAGTAGGTCTGATGCCTTGAATACTGCCTCTCTCACAACGGTTGTAGACGACCTCTACAGACAAAACTTTTTGACAGAAGCCACTTACCAGGAAGTCAGGCGCTTGATAGAACTGGGTGGGATACACAAGCGATCGCGTTTGCTTCACTATGTGAGAGTGGATCCGACTCACCGTTGGCTAGAACCTCATGGACTCAGTTTTTCTGTTAACGGTTCCAGGAGTATTCCAAGTAATGTAGTGATTACGGGCGAGATGCCTACTGCGGAACTTCAACAGTCGCTTCAACGGTTAAATGATACAGGTGTGCTAAGCCCTCCTATTTATGAGCAATTGCAGGAGGAACTTGCGGCAGGCCGGATTGGATTAGATATTAATCTATTTCAGCAGGCTGAAACTCGAATGCAGCAGTACGAGAGGCTTCAGCCAGAGGCGATCGCCCCTTATCTTCAAGAACTGAATACACTAGGCATTCTCTCAGACGAAAATCTCATACAGTTATTGCAAGATCTCAGTGCAGGGCAGATTGAAAGTGAGACTGATTTTGTTAATTACTTCGACCGCGCCCTGGTGCTTAATCTACAAAACAATTCCTCTGACCCGAATGATTACTTCCGGAGGATTCATCAGGCGATCGCTCAAATGCTAACTGAGACGGGTGTAGCAGAGATCAGACTCGAAGATTTTAGGGTTGAAATTTTTGAGGATTCAGATCCCTACCCCTTAAATGAAGACCATAATGCGATCGTTTCGGCTCGTGTAAACGGTCGGCTGTATCAGCAGGGCAGCTATTATTTCTCCCCATTCAGCACAAGTAACGCTCTTGGGCAAATAGATATTCACGAAGTTGTTCATCTTTTCAACAAGATTCTGCGAGATCAGGCTTCCCCTTATCGGGTTTGCATAGTGGCTAACGATGGTATTCTCGCTCTCACTGAAGAGCAAGCTAGAGGATATCTTGGCATTAGCCTTAGCACCAGTCAGCGGAGTTATGATAACTCTTTGACGAGCGATCGCATCCAAGAAATTCTTACCCTCTTTGAACAGATTGGCTTGTTCAATCACTTGACTCCTAGGCAAATCGACACTGGCTGGCAGCGTGTTGCCCAAACCTTGATTACACATCCCTACGAACTGTTGACGGCATTTGACAATATGGTCGTCGTAATTGAGGACTGGGAATCTGGCAACGTAGATAATCCGTATCAGGCATTCACCCGTGAATTTGCCGCAGCTTCTCATGGCGCATTTGCTCCGACTGATATCTCAAATGAGTATGATTGGGAGAATGAAACAGCAGGGCAATCTTTTGCTGTTAACGGAACGCGCTACAGTACAGAGCTTAATTTTCAGGACGATTGGTTAGATCCAAACTTCTTCACTTTCATTCAAGACGTGGTCGAAGAAACTTCTCCTGAAAGCAAACTTTACCCACTCTATGGTGAGTATGAACTGGTAGGATACCTGTTTCTAACTGAGCAGCAGCGCCAAACTCTTGAAGCGGAAGAATTAGTCACTTTAGAGCCCCCGCCGAATCCTTACAGAAATACTGGAGGCGGTCAAAATTCAACAGTGCAGCCAACCTACACCCCTGTTTCACCTCAACAAACTGATGAGCGACTAAACGGAGAACAGGAGGGCTGGAACTACATCGGCGCTATGAACCGAGCGCAGCAGGCATACTACCTGGAACATGAGGAGTTTGCTACAACGCTGAGACAATTGAGAGTAGGCATCTCAGAAGAAACGGGGTTCTATCGATACGCCATCGTAACACCGTCTGATCCGAGCCGAGGAGTAATCATGACAGCGCAAGCCAAAAGTGAGGAATTGAGGAGTTTTGCTAGTGCGGTATGGTTAGTTGGAATCAGAGCAGGCGATTCTGTTGTGGAAAGGACGACGATGGCAACAATCTGTGAGACAGAGCAACCTTCGACCACTTCACCTGAGCTGATTCTCCCTACCGATATCACTCAGACCAGTATTTCTTGCCCTCCTGGTTCTCGACGGGTTAATCGCCTTTAGTCCATTTGCAGAAATTGCCCGTTCCCAGTCCAGAGCTTGAAGACCAGAAATCAGTAATTCTTGATTATCAACTCTTTGCCTTTAGCCGCAAATTCCTGTTTATAGTTATTCATGCCATATTGCAGCGTCCATTCAACGATGTTGGCAAAGCCGAATAGCTTGCGAATTTCAGGAGAATCATCATAAGTAATGAGCCATGTGTGGGGACATTGCTGCATGTTTGTGGCGAAACGCTCATGGTCAAAAGAGGTGTGCAGTCCTCCTCGAAACCCATAAAGCCGTGATTTTGTCGCATTGAAATAGGGCGGATCAAGGAAGATAAATACTCTATCCCCCTCCTGGAATAGCAACTCTGCATAATCCTGATTTGTGATTTGAACAGAGCTCAAAAGCGGAGAAATTAGCCGCAGCCTGCTAATTGAGGAATCCGTAAACCTACGCTCAAAAGCTTGCTGAGAATATCCGCCTGAATCTACCGTGCCAGAAAAAGTAATCCGGTTCAACACAAAGAATCTAACCGCCCGCCCAAATTCATTGAGCTTCAAATCTGCACAAGTGAAGTATTCAAATAATTCTCGTCCGTCCGTATATTTCTGCTTGATTTCTGTTACTTTTTCTGCCAAAGCTTCAATGTCATCTCTGGCACTTTGCCAAAAACAGTACAAATCATGATTTAAGTCATTGATCCAGTAAGACTTAACTGGGTTGTTTAGCTGCTTAATCCCTAGAAATACTGATCCTCCTCCCACAAAAGGCTCTCGATACTCCGTAAAATCCAGTGGCACATGAGGAATAATTTGAGCAAGAGCCTTTGATTTACCACCGGGATAACGAAGCGGGCTTCTAATCTTCATTCGACTATGTGGCTGAGTAGGTTGAGCAATCAGGCGGATGAGGTTTTGGGGTGAAATTTGAGAAACTAAGCATATGTTTCGGAGTGAGTCCTGTTATGCTTCCTGTCGTCATCCACGAACCCTCTATTCGTTTGTTTAGCTTCTATTTTGAGGGAAGCATCTACCAAGGTATGAGTTATCAGGGAAAGCTTTACAAACTGACTAAATCTTTTGACGCAAAAGAACGGCTGAAAGCATACACGCTGGGCTGTGAGATTTCTAACCGAAATCATGAAGTCGCCATCACCGTTTCAACGGAAAAATATCGCGTTTGGGTAGATCTAGCTACTCAAGATGCACCAGAAGCCCTACAGCTAGATGATTTGGTTGAGACAACCGGAAAAGTTCAGAGCTTACAGATCGCTAAGGGATGAGCGCCAGAATAATACAATGCGCGATCGCATTTTGGCGAGTACTTTCTTTTCTAAGGGCGATCGCTCATAGCCAATATCACGAGCTGTGACAATAACGATGGGTATCTGCCCGCCTTGATCAAAAGACCTCTTGCACAGATCACTTGCAAAAACATGAACGGTAGTGTGGCTCCGCCACACTACCGTTCATGTATAAAGTCTTCTGAAGTAGGACGGAGGAGCATTACTCCTACGCTCTACCTCAGAAGACTTCGGTTCAACTTAAGTTGTCTTAACTGAAGTAATCAGCGCTACGAAACTGCTCTTAATTGCGACCTAGCGTACAACGTACTGGGGCAGAAGATGCAGTACATTACGCAACACACTGTAACCAGCCGCATCCCATAGCAGATAAGCGAGGAATCCGATCATTGCTAACCGTCCATTCCACAGTTCCGCTTGAGGAGTCCAGCCGAATAGAAAGGCATTACGATCTACGCCATTATATTCCTGTGCAACAGGAGGCAAATCGGTAGAGGAACGAGTTTCTGTAGTATTAGTGCGAGTTTTAGTTTCCATGATTGTCTCTCCAAAAAAACATTTGTTTGAAAGCGATGTTTGTCTTGCGCTTGCATTTGCTTGCGCTTATGTCTCCTATGCTAGGAACTTAACAAGTTGTTGCAGTCTGTCTATGGGTCTAAGCTGCCTGCAAGTCTATAGGATGAGATTACGAAAAGTTAAAAAGTGATGTCATCAACAAAAACTCATTCTTCTCATGACTTTGATGGCCCTGGTCACTTACAGAAGATCTAACAAAAGTCAGACGCTTCCTTGAGCTACTGTTTCACACACTGAAGACGAAAGCAGCATTTCAAACTTACAGATATGGCTTCCACCGTACTCATTACAGGAGCTTCTCAAGGGATTGGGAAAGCAACTTCACACTTGTTTGCTAGCCACGGATATAATGTTGTGCTTGCAGCTCGACAGGCTGATCGTCTGGAGACAACAGCTCAAGAACTTCGGGCTACGGGGCACTCTGCCACTGCAATTCCTACGGATGTGAGACAGCCTGACCAGGTAAACCTGATGGTGCAAAAAGCGTTGGATCAGTATGGTTCTATTGATGTGCTGGTCAATAACGCTGGAATCTATATCTCCGGCCCAGCAGAGGAATTTTCGCTCGAAGATTGGCATCAAGCAATTGATACTAATCTCTGGGGCTACATTCACGCGATTCATGCTTTATTACCTCATTTTTTGGCACGTCAGGCTGGAACAATTGTGAATGTTGGCTCTATTGGTGGAATCGTACCTATTCCTTACTTAACGCCTTACTCTACAAGCAAATTTGCGGTGACTGGTTTGACGCGATCGCTCCATTCTGAATTAGCGCCCAAAGGAATTCACGTTTGCGGCATCTACCCCAACATAATCAAAACTAATTTTTTAGAAAGAGCCATTTTTAGGGGTAAGAATGCAGATGACTTGCGATCGCGTCAAAACCAAGTCAGTCAATTAGTGGACACTCCCGTGATCGAAAAAGCTGACGATGTTGCCAAAGCAGTCTGGAATGCAGTAAAACACAAGCGAGATGAAGTTGTTGTCGGTTCTGCAAACCTATCTGCGGTTTCTAATCAACTGCTTCCCAATCTGGTGCAATGGGTTCTCCGCAAGACATTTCAGCATAAAGACTCCTAATGGGTTCACAGGTGCTATAGGTCTTGATAGAGTTCCAGGATGTTGCCTTCAGGATCTCTGAAAAATGCAATTCGATAGCCTGGCGGATCGTAAGTAAAGGGTTCAGTGAGAAACTGCACCCCACTAGCCTGTAGGTGTTGATAGGTTTGATCTACATTGTCAACCTGAAACGCCAGGTGTCGCCATCCCTGTTCATCCACTGTGCGGTCAGGAGCAACAGAACCATCAAATTCAGAGATGTTCATTTGAAGTCCAAGGGTTTCTATCCGAACGACCTGAACTTGGCTGCCGTTAGGACGCGTGAGAGTAAAGCGATCGCTAATCGTGAACCCAAGCGTATCCACATACCACTGAGAAACTCGCTCGGCATCATTCACAGAACGGGTGACATGATGCAGTTGAAATCTTGGCACAATGGCCGCTTCAGGTGCAGGGCGTTGTGCTTGAACAAAATTTTGTTGGACAGCCGCAAGAAGAATGGCAGTGAGTAACGGAATGAGTGTGAATTGAACTCCCGGATACTGTTGGCGAACCCTGACTGGGATCACGCCTTCCTTAATCTGGCGCTAGAGCCGCGAAACGAGAAACCCGAGTTTTTGCTCTTGGTACTCCAGTCAACCAGTTGACC
>NZ_JACJOV010000098.1:0-7382 GCF_014695745.1 Leptolyngbya sp. FACHB-671
GTGCATCGAGGACAGCAAGTGCGGCAATGGCTAGCTGAGCACAAAGAGCAGATTGAACTGTTCTACTTGCCGTCCTACTCACCCCAATTGAATCCCGTCGAATATCTCAACGGTGATGTCAATCAGGGAGTTCACTCTAAACCCCCAACTCGCAATCTTGCTCAGCTCAAGCAAAGACTCATCTCTCATCTGCGTAAATTGCAGAAGTTGCCATCGCGCATTCAGAAGTATTTTGAGCATCCATTTATTGCTTATGCTTCGAACAAGATGCAATCTCAATGATTGTCGGGTTAATAAGTAGAGGAGGTAGGCAGCACCCGACAAGCGAACAATGTTGTAATAGAACTTCCGACGCTTGAAGAATCGCCGACAGACCCATCATAGCGAAACAGGTATGGACAAGGTATCCAGCACAAATACCGAGCATTGATACGAGTCCAATTGCTTTGCCCTGGGTCAGGCTCCGGGTGGCAACGTAGAGCATATCTGGACCCGGAGTGGCTATCAAAGCTAATGCAGTGGTACAAAACAGCAAAAAGTTTATTTGTTCCATTTTGTTCACTTCCTCCATCGAAAGTCTTGAATCATCTCGTCAGCTTACGGTTCGTACAACCCAACCGTTTTGGACAAAACTGACTGACGATATTGCCCTGGAGTAACTCCAAAAACGCGTTTGAAGTGGTGATTCAAGTGACTTTGATCGTAAAAACCGCGGTCGGTCGCGATCTCACAAAGAGGTGTCGCCGTGCGGAGTGATTGTTTCGCCTGCCGGAGTTGGCAGTACTGCTGATAGCGATGAGGCGGTAATCCAACCTGCTGATGAAAACTGCGAATTAAGTAATCAGGATTGAGCCCAACCAATGTTGCAAGCCTTTCAATCGTAATCGCTTGGCTATAGTGCGCTTCCAGGTAAGTACGAACCTGAGCGATCGCTTGCGTTTCTGATTTAGGCAATCGTGGCGAGTAGTGAGGCTCTGCATGTTTAGCAAAGAGTTGTGTGAAAAACTCAAGCAGGAGGGATTGCTGCTCTAGCAGAGAAGTCGGGGTTTCCAGCACATCAAAAAGTTGCCGAAAAGTAGATTGTAGGGATTGATCCCCAACAACAGGCGCTACGAAATAAGGCAGTCCCTGCCCTTGCCATTCAATCTGCTCCAGCACTTGCTCAATCAAGGGCACAGTAATGTAGAGATTCCGATAGATCCACCCCTCACTGGATGAAGCTTGACCCGTATGAGCTTCATCTGGATTGATCAAGTTAAAACTTCCAGGGTACGCACAACGCGCTTCACCTTGATAGCTAAAGCATCCTTGCCCACCATCGTTAATACCCACAGTGGAGGTTTCGTGAACGTGCTTGGTAAAGCTATGACGAAACAATCGGGCAGAGAAGAACTCAATCCCAGGCACGCTCGAATCCCAAAACTGAGCAACATCTGAGCAGCTCTTATCCAGTCGATTCATAATTGAACAATTTTAGCAGGTCCTACTTTCAGCATCGCGCAACTTTTGGAGTTTTTCCTCTACCCAAATGCTTCAAAGCTGTCTCGGTGCTGGAATGCTCTAGTAGGCAACATACTTTGACCAGCAAAATGAGTGCAGATCCTGGCATCTACTCTGCTGACGGCGATCGCACCTCGTCAATCTGCAACCACTCAAACGGTGTATCAACTAAAGATTCGCCCAAGGACGCTAAACGGTGGGCGAGTAAATACTTTGACCCAATCGTGAGACATCTCTCTCATCGTTTTGCTACGCCTATTATAGGGAATTCTTTTGAGCATCCTCCTCCTGTTTGAGAAAATTAGGCAAGAACCTGAAAAGTTTGTGTATTTAGAACCTCACTTCTAAAGCCTATTATGAACCCATGCCAGAAAGGTAATGAAAGAATAAGGCAATAAAGGAGATAGACCAATGACTCACAAAACATGGTTCATTACAGGGGCTTCTCGTGGAATTGGAGCCGAAATCGCGAAAGCCGTTTTAGCAGCAGGAGACCAATTAATTGCGACCGCTCGTAAAAAGACTGATCTGGATCAATTTGAGTCGAACCCAAATGTGTTGGCGCTCAGCCTAGATATTACCGATGAGACTCAGGTGCAAGCGGCAGTTGCAGCAGCACTGGAACGCTTTGGGCAGATTGATGTGTTAGTCAACAATGCAGGATTCGGTCTACTCGGCGGTATCGAAGAAACCAGTGCAGACGAGGTTGAGCGGGTCTATCGCACCAATGTTTTCGGGCTGTTGAATATGACCCGTGCCGTATTGCCCAGTATGCGTCAGCGTCGCTCTGGACACATTATTAACCTCTCATCGATCGGGGGCTATCGCTCCACTCCCGGGTGGGGCGTTTACTCCTCAACCAAGTTTGCAGTCGAAGGCATTACCGAAGCACTGCATGATGAGTTAGCGCCTCTGGGCATCCATGCGACAGTTGTTGAGCCAGGATACTTCCGCACCAATTTTCTCGATGGCAGCTCACTCCAGAAGACCGCGACAGAAATTCCAGATTACGCGGAGACGGTTGGTAAAGTTCGTAAACTTGCCTCTGAACTGAGCTATCAACAACCGGGAGACCCCACCAAGCTTGCCCAAGCGATGCTTCAGCTTGCGAATGCAGATACTCCACCATTACGGTTGCCGCTCGGTACAGACACCCTTCGAGCCATTGCCCAGAAGAACGCTTACGTCGAGCAAGAAACGGCACAATGGCGTGCTCTGGCTGAATCGACGGATTACAAATAGTGAGCGCAGGCAAATGAAGGAAAGATAGCGAGTGAATACTTTCAAGTCCTCGGTAGCAGCATTACATCCTACCGAGGACTTGAGGCCCATAACGGCTACGTTCAGCGGTTGCAGTAACATCGAACTAAGCACCAAAAGCTTGCTGTGTCGCAAAAAATTCTGAAAGCGCTATAAGTAGCGTTGAAGCACATATACTGCTGCTCTATGGGTAGCAGTTCATTTTTTCCCGACACAGCCGTAGCACCGGGCTCTCACCAGGTTTCAGGTAGGCAAAGTAGAGTTAGCATTCGTCCTGCCGTCAGGAACTCAGCAGATTTCTGGCTCTGCTACAGACTTGCCCTTTCGTTTTGGGACGAGCGCTCGGCTCCTGGAACCGTCGCGAGAGTCACTCCGATTCGAGTCTCGCGTCCTCAGCGCATCAATTTTTTCTGCTTCTGTAGCGACAATCATAAACACTTGCCGCCCATCAACCGCGTTGTAAAGATTTTCAAGGACACAAACAAAGCCTTGAGACTGCAGTTCTTCAGCCCTTGTATCTCTCGCTTGGCGGGCCTCATCGGCATCTTCCCAGTCCAGCTCTAAAAACGTTTCTTGAATCGGTTTCATCGGATCTATCTGGCGTAACTTTTTTAAGTGCCTTTGACGCACCAGTCACCATTATCCCCTAACGCAATCGTATCTGCTGCATTCTGATGTTGCCCCGTCTTAAACTTGTGAGCTAAGCAAGTTGCTAGCGTTCTGGACCTATGACTGCTGAAAGCGCAATGTCAGCAACAGTGAGTACTTTGAAATTACTATCCACCGATCCTAAACCACTACCAAACAGGTTAACAAAGGCAGTTAGTGAATTCTGGTGGAGCTTGTACAGTTGTTTACTACCAGTTTATTATTTGGGATAGAATCAGCTCTCTCCCTGCTGCTGCTTGCAACTGCTCCGTTTCGCCTTTAGCTTTTTTCTAACCCATTTCAGTGAATCAGATGAACTCCCCTTCTCCAAACGATGAACAACAGTTGCAGCGCTCGATTGAGCAGAGCTTACAAGAGATTGCTCTGCAAATGGGACAACCAATTGATCAGCAAGCCGCCCAGCAGGTTTATCAGGCTGCCGTTGATTTGTTGAGCCATATTGTTTATGCACCCATTACCCTGGCTCGTTTAGCTGGGACATTGCTAGTTTATCAACTGCAAGATGTGGAGTCTGAAGAGATGGAATGGTTCAAGTCGCAGGTTAAGCAGTGTCCCAATGATGATGAGGTTGAGGAATTGATTGAATCGCTCCACCGGATAGATTCACTCTGATTAACTCCAATCTGATCAAGCTAATGCATAAGTTAATTGAGTGGTAGATTACTCACCCAATTCTTCCGGTTGTGTCGCAAAAATGGTTGTGTCGTAGGATCCCTGAGTGACGAACAATCTGCATCATTCGTGTTTCTCTAAGCAGCAATTTCAAGGACTACTTCGACAAACTTTGCTTGAGACACACGACTAAGGACTTATTAACATTCCTTTACGGAAGTACGGAAAATGTTACGACTCGCGTGTAGTAAGGGAAGGATAGAACTACATCCGCTTCTGAGGATGCAGTGCGAGTACACTCACTAGCTTTATCAACAGTAGGAATCAATTTATGTCAGTGACCGGTCTGATCCAAGGACTCAATGCGTTTCACAGCGACTACTTCACCGAAAATCGAGAACTGTTTGAACGACTGTCGAACGGGCAGACCCCCGAAGTTCTATTCATTACTTGTTCCGATTCACGGATTGATCCCTGCTTGATCACACAGTCTCAGCCCGGTGAACTATTCGTGATGCGGAATGTGGGTAATATCATTCCGTCTTATGGAGCCGCTAGTGGTGCTGAAGCCGCCGGGGTAGAGTATGCAGTAGCTGGAGTCGGAGTGCGAGACATCATTGTTTGTGGTCATTCCCACTGTGGAGCCATGAAGGGGTTGCTGCAAATCGGCAATCTGAGTGAGCAGATGCCGCTGGTCTACGACTGGTTGAAGCGCCATGGAGAAGCGACCCGGCGGTTAGTGTTAGATAATTATGCGAACATGGAGCCCGAGCGATTGCTCAAGATCGCGATCGAGCAGAATGTGTTGACGCAAATAGAGAATTTAGAAACGTATCCTGTTATTCGGTCCACGCTGCATAGCGGGCAGATGAATCTACATGCTTGGATGTATGAAATAGAGACCGGCAAGGTATTCGCTTATGATGCCGGATTACGACAGTTTACGCTGCTGAAGCAGCGCTCCTTCCCGGTGCCCGACCCATTGATCACAACTATTTCAGAGTAAACGGTGAACTCTCCTTCTAGCACGTATAGCTGTTTGGAATAGCGCGTGTGGCGATGGAGAGGAGTTTGAGAACCAGATGGAAAATAACCTTCGATCAGATCGTACTGTCCTCCAGTTGTGGTGTGATCGGCAAGAAATTATTCGAGTTAAATCGATCGTAATTGATTTCATAAATTTTCTGCATTGTCGATCCCTGAATGAACTGTTGTGGCGATCGCTCGAATGAGCGAATGAATCGTATTGAGAACAGATTAAACATCGATCGCTGAGTACTCTGAAAGATCTGCTGATATTTTGCACTCACTTGCTCTAAATCTACGTGGGAGTCATTGTTGAAACTCTGAGCATCTTTTGCCCAACACATTCACTTGTCTCTTTGGTATTGATGTGAGAGCAGTTCCAGAAACTGGTACATGACCTCATGAATTTCTGCAAAGTTCTTATTCTCAGAAAGCATTTCCTCGAAAGTCTGAATATACTTCCCTGGAATTAATTCGGAGGCACAGTTTTCAATGAGCTGCTGTACACCTGGTCGATTCATTTCTAGGTGAAATTGCAAGCCAAGCACCTTTTCGCCGTACAGAAATGCTTGATTGAGGCAACCCTCGCTGTAGGCTAGGCGGGTTGCTTTTTCTGGTAACTCAAACGTATCTCCGTGCCAATGAAAAACTGTTAGTTGAGCGGGTAGAAACTCAAGGGCACCGGATTGCTGAACTGCTTCTGTTGTATTCGATCAGAAACCATCCGATTTCTTTATGTTGCCCCGCATACACTTTTGAACCCAGAGCATCCGCGATCAGTTGCGCTCCCTGACAAATGCCAAGCACTATCTTGTCTTCCTCGATCGCCTGTTTGATTAGTTGTTTCTCTGCGATTAGCCAGGGGTACTGCTCCTCTTCATAGATATTCATTGAGCCACCCAAAACGATCAGCCAATCAAAATCATTCACCGTTGGTAACGGATCGTTGGCGTAGAGTTTGGTGGATGATAACGAATGGTTTTGTGTAGCCATCCAGGTCGAAATAGTGCCCAGTCCCTCGAAGGGAACATGCTGTAGATAATGAACTCTCATTTTTTCACCCTCGCGACAGTTTAAGTTTGATTAGACGATATGAGCTTCAGGTAGCACCATCAGTTTAGGAATTCAGATGTGGGGAGGCTGCTCTAAGATAAAGCGCACGCAGAGAGTAACAGATTTATCCTACAGAGCGTTTGGAGAAAACTTTACGGTTGCTGATCAAACAGAATCATCCGTTTGCATTGGTGATATCTATGATATCGGTAAAGCTCAAGCTCAGGTGTCTCAACCCCGCCAGCTTTGCTGAAAATTATCGCGTCGCATACAATTCCTCCCTCCATGCTAACGCCCAACCCCTCTGTTATAAAATGACGATACCAGAGCGATACGACAGTTGTGCATGATTGTTATCTTTGCCGTTGTTTATGGAAAAACGATCTTAGGATCGGCTGCATGTCCTCGATGAAGATAAGCAGCCGATCGCAGCACAATTTCCGAATATAAAATCTTCTGAATCTCTAAACTGGGAACTCGTTTTGCAGTGAAGTTGTAAGCTGCGATTTCCCCTTCTAGGCTGAAGTCACTGTCCGTCAAGTAGTGGTCGTAGTCGTGCATTCCCTGAAAGATAAATCCGTAGATTGGATTGGGATATACAGAAGAATCGTAACTGTCAGCAGAAACCCAGAGATGGCTTTGCTCAATATCCGCAAACAGCTCTTTCACGTTGGCGTAACGCATGTAATCTGAAAATTGCAGATTTAGAGGCAATTGATGGAATTCATCCATAAGCCAATCACAGAGTTGGGCCATAGTTTCATCAGAAATCTCAGCTGGTTTGCCTTCTAGGTAGAGTTTGGCAAGTATTTCTACCTGAGATGCAGTTGTCTGTGTTTTTGTGAGAACCATACCACTACCTCTATCGTTTTGAACTACCTTTACTGTGACCATTGCTTGCAGCCATTTCTTTGAACTATTAACCCGGCAATCATTGAGATTGCATCTTGTTCGAAGCATAAGCAATAAATGGATGCTCAAAATACTTCTGAATGCGCGATGGCAACTTCTGCAATTTACGCAGATGAGAGATGAGTCTTTGCTTGAGCTGAGCAAGATTGCGAGTTGGGGGTTTAGAGTGAACTCCCTGATTGACATCACCGTTGAGGGCGTTGCTGAAACCGTAATGGTTAAGTAGGTAGAGGAATAGCTCGATACTTCAAATAGTGAAGCAGCAAACGGAGTGAACATTTCAACATCTCAAGGGATTTGGAGTAGCACAAGGTTTTACGGTGCAGCCGTGCTAGGTAATGCCGTAGACG
>NZ_JACJOV010000099.1:0-10815 GCF_014695745.1 Leptolyngbya sp. FACHB-671
TACTCTGCACCTGTTGCAGCAGCGACCGCAGTATTCTTGATCTACCCGATTGGACAAGGTTCCTTCTCTGACGGAATGCCTTTGGGAATCAGTGGTACCTTCAACTTCATGTTTGTGTTCCAAGCTGAGCACAACATCTTGATGCACCCCTTCCACCAGTTGGGAGTAGCGGGTGTGTTTGGTGGAGCGCTGTTCAGTGCAATGCACGGTTCTCTCGTCACCTCTTCTCTGGTGCGTGAGACGACCGAGACCGAATCTCAGAACTACGGCTACAAGTTTGGACAAGAGGAAGAGACCTACAACATCGTTGCAGCCCACGGCTACTTCGGTCGTTTGATCTTCCAATACGCTTCCTTCAACAACTCTCGTGCACTGCACTTCTTCTTGGGTGCATGGCCCGTGATTGGCATCTGGTTCACGTCCTTGGGCATCAGCACGATGGCGTTCAACCTGAACGGCTTCAACTTCAACCAGTCGGTCATCGACTCCCAGGGTCGTGTGATTGGCACTTGGGCTGACGTGTTGAACCGGGCGAACCTGGGTATGGAAGTAATGCACGAGCGCAATGCTCACAACTTCCCGCTCGACCTCGCTTCTGTGAAGGCTCCTAGCATTGTTGGCTAAACTCTAGTCCAGCTCAAGCAAAAGCGCTCCCGAAAGGGGGCGCTTTTTGCATTGGGGCTGGCTGATGACTGGAAACTAATGATTGCTCTGGTTTTCACTCAAAATCACCAGTTTTCGGCGTTTTTGGCGATCGCCCTTGACCATTCGCGACGGAGTATGTCATGCTCCACTGCGGGGATCAAAGACAAAGACAAAGATAAAGAATGAATGAAGCGTCGTATACCTAAACGCTATGTTGTGCTAATATCATGCACCGACAAAGCGCCCATTACCTTCTCATTTCATCCGTTGGCGGTAATTGTTCCGCTAGCGATCGCCATCGTCACCCCTATTGCTTGGGTAGGCATGACGCTGTATTCCCACTCCCAACGCAATTTGATGCTGACTGAAGAAGCCGCAGATGTCCTACAGCAGCTAAACGCATTAGATGCAGAAGTAAAAAACTTGCGTGAACGGGCAGGCTTGCCTCGCACTGAGTTTGCTCCAACGGAAGCAGATCCGAAGTCCAGTCCACAAGGGGGGACTGGAACGCCTGTCGAGGCAGAAGAACTTTTAGAGACAGCAAACAGCCGCCTGCCTGCTCTATCCGCTGATTTGAAGCAAGAAATTGAGCCAGCTTTAGAAAATACCTTGCTCCGTGAAGCGGCTCGTCCAACAGGCATTCCTCTGAAAGTTACGACTGAAATTTCTTCTCCATTTGGGCTGCGCCGAAACCCGTTTGGGCGACGCAGCTTTGAGTTTCATCAGGGATTAGATTTTACAGGTGCTTACGGTTCTCCGGTTCACGTCACTGCGCCTGGAACAGTGGAGAAAGCAGAGTGGTCTGGAGGGTACGGCTACCACGTGGTCGTCAATCATGGGTATGGTTATCGCACCCTATACGCCCACCTTTCTAAACTGGAGGTGTCTCAGGGAGCACAGGTCAACAATGACCAAATTGTTGGATATTTAGGCAGCACAGGCCGCTCTAGTGGACCGCATCTACATTACTCGGTTTACCGCAATGGTACAGTGGTAGACCCCCAGGGTTACTTAGATTAAACTCATTGACATTTACATTGGGGATAGAGCGATGTTCAGGCGCAAGCGGGCGAATGCGTTGACCTACATCAGCGCCACGAGCGAGTTTCAAGGCAACTTGAATGTAGAGGGAAATCTGCGCGTGGATGGCATTATTCATGGCACGGTTGAAGTCAGGGGCGACATGGAAATTTCTTCAACCGGCTTGGTTGAAGGTCCTGAATTGCGGGCGCATAACATTGTGGTACATGGGGTGATTAAAGCCCACGTGGTAGCAGAGGGCAGGTTGACGCTGAGCCGCACTGCTCGACTTGAAGGGGATGTAACCGCCAGCTCTCTTGACATTGAGGCTGGCGCATTTTATGTGGGGCACATTGCTACCAGCGATGTCAAAGCATTGCCTGTCGGCGCAGAAAAATTCCCTGAGTTGGTGGGGCGAGAGGAAGAGTAATTGCGTTCAGGACTCATTTTTCGATAGGTTAGGACGGTATACTCTTCGACTGTCCTTTCCCAAATTATGGGTAACACCTTTGGTCAACTGTTTCGCGTCACGTCCTTTGGGGAATCTCATGGGGGAGGCGTGGGTGTCGTGGTAGATGGCTGCCCACCGCGACTGGAAATTTCTGCTGAGGAGATTCAGGTTGACCTGGATCGTCGCCGTCCTGGTCAAAGCAAGATCACGACCCCTCGGAAAGAGTCAGACACTTGCGAGATCTTATCGGGCGTGTTTGAGGGCAAAACGCTGGGAACGCCGATCGCCATCTTGGTTCGCAATAAGGATGCGCGTTCTCAGGACTACGACGAAATGGCGCAGAAGTACCGTCCGTCTCACGCGGACGCAACCTATGACGCAAAGTACGGGATTCGCAACTGGCAAGGCGGTGGTCGGTCTTCGGCGCGGGAAACGATTGGGCGAGTCGCGGCAGGGGCGATCGCCAAAAAAATTCTGCGTCAGGTCGCGGGTGTTGAGATCATAGGCTATGTCAATCGGATCAAGGATTTAGAAGGAGTCGTTGATCCCGACACTGTGACGCTGGAGCAGGTTGAAAGCAATATCGTTCGCTGCCCTGATCAGGACTGTGCTGAACGAATGATCGATCTGATCGAGCGAATTGGGCGATCGGGCGACTCGATTGGCGGTGTCGTTGAATGTGTCGCCCGCAATGTTCCTAAAGGGTTGGGAATGCCCGTATTTGATAAGCTAGAGGCAGATTTGGCAAAAGGTGTAATGTCTCTGCCTGCCAGCAAAGGGTTTGAAATCGGTTCGGGATTTGCCGGAACCCTGATGACGGGTAGCGAACACAACGACGAATTTTACACCGACGAAAACGGGCAGATTCGCACTCGCACAAATCGCTCTGGAGGTACTCAGGGTGGCATCTCCAACGGGGAGAATATTATCTTGCGGGTTGCCTTCAAGCCCACCGCAACGATTCGTAAAGAGCAGCGCACCGTCACGACAGACGGGGAAGAAACCGTTTTGGCGGCAAAAGGGCGACATGATCCCTGTGTATTACCTAGAGCTGTGCCCATGGTCGAAGCGATGGTTGCCTTGGTGCTGTGTGACCATCTGTTGCGCCAACAGGGGCAGTGTGGAGTTTTGTAGTAACGTTTCAAGGATCTGACCGATGGCAATGACGGCTTCAACGATGCTGAGCCTGGGCACTTTGGCCCCCGCTTTTCAACTGCCAGATGTGGTGTCGGGTGAAACGATTTCATTGGAAACGTTTGCAAGTAAGCAAGCGTTGCTGGTTATGTTTATCTGTCAGCACTGCCCGTTTGTTAAACACGTCAAAGCAGAACTTGGCAAGCTAGGGCAAGACTACCAGGACAAAAATGTTGGCATCATTGCGATTAGCGCTAATGATGTGGAGAATTATCCAAATGATTCTCCTAAGCATCTCAAAGCAATGGCCGCAGAGTCGGGCTTTACTTTCCCGGTTTGCTATGACGAAAGCCAGGAGGTGGCAAAAGCTTACACTGCGGCCTGTACGCCTGATTTTTTCTTGTTTGATAGCGATCGCCACCTGGTTTATCGGGGTCAGCTAGACAACAGCCGTCCTGGAAACAATAAACCTGTTGATGGCCTTGATCTACGCGCTGCCCTAGATGCAGTGTTAGCAAACCAGCCCATCGATTCTGACCAAAAACCTAGCATTGGCTGCAACATTAAATGGAAACCTGGTAAAGCACCCAGCTATTACGTTTAAGCGGCTTGGAAGACTTGCTCCAGCGTTAGACCTAGAATTGTGCTGGTTTCCTCTGCTGTAAAGCCGTGCTGAAGCATGATTGGAACCGCTTCTAGTTTGTCTTGTAAACGATTTTCTGCTTGCCGTTCTGCCAGGACTTTTTGGTAGAACCGATTTTGTTTCAATTCACTGAGTTCAAACATATTGCTAGCACGGGTTGAATGTAAATTTTCGTTACACCGAGGCCTGGTTTTATTGGGCAATCTGCCCTCGCTGCTTCCTAACCGGTCGCTAATTTATAGTACATCTGTTCTAATCTTTAGGACAGGGGCAGTGAGAAATAATTTGGGTTATGAAATCGCAACAATTGCTTGAACTGCAGCATCTAGTCCAAACCAATTTTGGATAGCGTAATAGAATAAAGCGTTAAGTCTAACGCTTGACGTTAGTTTCGCTAGTTTCGCTTTAATTTCAACGGCACGAGAGTTGAGGCACCGGTCCATCCTGAGGTGCTTGCTCTGACTGTTCACCAAGATTTCCAGGCTCAGGACTTAGAGCCAAAAGCTTTCGCATCAACCGCTCTTTATCGTTACAACTTCCTATGACTTCCTCAATTCGTTTCCTCATGTGTTCGGCTCATCATTATGAGGTGGACTATGTGATCAACCCCTGGATGGAGGGGAATATTCACAAGTCCTCTCGCGATCGCGCCTTGGAACAATGGCAGCAGCTTTACAATGTCCTGACTCAGCACGCCACCGTTGATCTGGTCAAACCGCAGGTCGGCGTACCTGACATGGTGTTTACGGCAAACGCAGGACTGGTTTTGGGAGATACAGTCGTGCTGAGCCGTTTCTTCCACAAAGAGCGCCAGGGCGAAGAGCCATTCTTTAAGCAGTGGTTTGAGGAACAGGGATATACCGTTCACGAGTTGCCCAAAGACTTACCATTTGAAGGTGCCGGAGATGCTTTGCTTGATCGCGAGGGGCGCTGGCTCTGGGCTGGCTATGGCTTCCGCTCGGAGCTTGATTCTCATCCCTATTTGGCAAAGTGGTTAGATATTGAGGTGGTATCGCTGCGGCTGATGGACGAGCGCTTCTATCATCTTGATACCTGCTTTTGCCCGCTTACAGATGGCTATTTGCTCTATTATCCACCTGCTTTTGATGCCTACTCAAATCGTTTGATTGAGATGCGAGTGCCCGAGGCAAAACGAATTGCCGTTGAGGAAGCAGACGCAGTTAATTTCGCCTGCAATGCGGTCAACATCGATCGCACGATCGTCATGAACATCGCTAGCGATTCTCTGAAAGATCGTCTGGCAAAGGTCGGCTTTGAGGTGCTTGAAACGCCCCTGACCGAATTTCTCAAGGCAGGTGGAGCCGCAAAATGTTTGACGTTACGGATGACGGAGCCAGTGGAGCCTGCGGTTCATGCCAGCGCTGCGGTTGAGAGCCGGACGATTCGCCTGGAAGGACATTTGCTCGATTCGGGTTTAATTAACCGTGCCCTGGATCTCGTTGTGGAAGGAGGCGGTAGTTTCCAGGTGTTAAATTTTGACCTGGGTGAACAGCGGCAAAGCACCTCCTCGGCTGAGGTGAAGGTGTCTGCCCCTAGCCATGACGTGATGGAAAAAATCATGTCTCAGTTGATCGACATTGGCGCTTTGACGCTGCCTCAAGAGGCGTGCGATGTCCGTTTGGAAGCTGTGCCGCAGGTGGGAGTGGCTCCCGATGATTTTTACGTCACCACGATTTACCCCACTGAGGTGAGGGTGAATGGGGAATGGGTCAAGGTAGAAGGTCAGCGAATGGATGGGGCGATCGCCATCACTCCCACTGCCGGAAGTTTTGTTGCCCGCTGCAAGCTTCTACGCGATCTCCAGCTTGAAGATCAGGTTGTGGTTGGGGTAGAGGGCATTCGCACCATTCGCAAACCCGAATCGCGAGATCAGCGGGCTACCCAAGAGTTTAGCTTTATGGGGGCAGGCGTTTCGAGCGAACGTCGAGTAGAGCTAGTGGTCGAGCAAATCGCCTGGGAACTGCGTAAGATTCGCGATCAGGGCGGCAAAGTTGCGGTTACGGCGGGACCTGTGGTCATTCATACCGGCGGCGGGGAGCATTTATCTCGGCTGATTCGAGAGGGCTATGTGCAGGCGTTGCTGGGTGGAAATGCGATCGCCGTCCACGATATTGAGCAGTCGCTAATGGGCACTTCGTTAGGCATGGACATGAAGCGAGGCGTTTCTGTGCGCGGCGGGCACCGTCATCACCTTAAGGCGATTAATACGATCCGTCGCTGTGGCAGCATTGCTCAGGCGGTCGAACAGGGCATTCTCACCAACGGCATCTTCTACGAATGCGTCCGTAAAGGCGTGCCCTTCTCTCTGGCAGGCTCTATCCGAGATGATGGTCCGTTACCCGATACCAAAATGGACTTGCTCGAAGCTCAGGCAGATTATGCTCGGCTGATCGAAGGGGCAGACCTGATCTTGATGCTGTCATCCATGCTGCATTCGATCGGTGTAGGCAACATGACCCCTGCCGGAGTCAAGCTGGTTTGCGTAGACATCAACCCAGCCGTTGTGACAAAGCTGAGCGATCGCGGCTCCGTTGAGTCTGTCGGTGTGGTAACAGATGTAGGCTTATTCCTGAGTCTGCTGGTGCAGCAGTTGAGCAAGCTGACAAGTCCTTATCAGGCTGCATGATGTTGAGGATGATTTAGCATGAAGGCACTGGCGCAACAGCTACGGTGCCTTCATGCAGTTTGTAAAACCTTTGTGTAAATGTGAGTGCAGTGGAGTCACATTTACACAAAGGTTAATGAATTTGAGAATTAGGGATGGGTTGGGCACACTGGAGGAAACTCGATAAGAGGCAGAGCGTTGAGCATCTTCAAGACAATCTGGCAAAGGCTCAAGAATGCGTTTCTCAGTCTCCAAACCTACGATGTACTCAGTCCTGACTTTAAGCAGCGGCGACAGGTCAACCGAATGTTGCGCAGTCGTCCTGCTCCGAATTTGAATAAGTGGTTTAACTCTTACTATCAGCCCATCGGCATCGCTCCGTCCGTTGCGGCTTTTGCCTACAGCTATTTAGAAAAATATTCTGGACTGAGAATTGCTAGAGTGCTTCCAAGCGATCGCCTGGAAGCTGATTTGCACTGGACAGAAGTTTGCTGGTTTGATTGGGAAAACAGGCTGTGCGAAGACTTCTGGCACTGTTTTGGCGCTGACCTCAGCGATCACCTGGAGGACTTTGACCCCTATACCGTCGCTGATCTGCTTGAATTCCTGAATTGCCAACTTCCTCAAAATAGCCGATTCCGTAAGGATAACAAGAGCGACAACATCTGGCTTTAATGCAAAAAGTTTGCAAAAGGTCAGTTTTTGCCATATCTTGTTAACAGTAGTTGCACATTATTCTCAATAAATAGCTTTAGGAAAACTTCATTAGAGTCTCTCATACTTCCAATCAGAAATGATTATTAGTTCGATTGGTTCCGATAAGGACGAGACAAGCCTTGTCCGTACTGCCCTCAAGGCACTTCCGAAAAGTATCCATAAACTTCTGAAGTCGCTGATTACCAAAGTATTGACTCAACCAGGGTGTTGATCCCCAATACCCTTTGTCAGAGCTATTGAGCTTAGCCTGACCATTTATTGTGAGCAAATTTATCTAGGAATCTATTGCATTTAGTTTGAATCAGAATCAATGAATTCATCTTCTCCTAATTCCGAAACTGGACAATTGGTCTCTATTCCCCGAAGCGATCGCTGGCAGGTTTACGCCCGGCTTCAAGAACTCGACATTCCCTGTACCTGTCTTGGCGACGGTAGCTTTCAAGCCAAAATTGACACTCCCCTTGCAGCTTTGCAGCTTTGGAGCGTGATTTATCAGGTTACGTCTTCTCGCCATCAGCTGATTGGGCAGCTAGAGCGCTGCTGGCAATACTAAGTCGGCGGCTACAAGAGAATCCAGCGTTTGAGCAATGTCTTGCTTTGCCCCACACGAAGAGTTAGATCAGGTTAATTATGAGCAGAACAGCAGATTTTCAGGTAGAAGGACGATTTTTAGGCTTAATTCTTAAAGATGGTTACAAGCCAAAAGCAATCAGGCTAGCTACAGCAACGGGCGAATATCCGATCAAGCTGGCAAAAGAAATCCGATTTTCTCTACCGAAAACGCTAACTCCAGGTGAATGGATCCGTGTGATTGGAATTCAGAAGCTGGACTACAAAGAGGGAACCGTTAAGCTCAAAGCTTATCAGGTCGTTCCTGTGGCTCCCAGTCAGGCTGCGATCGCCACTCCCCCCGTTCAATCTGCTGCTCCAGTTTCTCAGTCCTCAACGCCTGCTCCATCTGCAACTGCAAGCTCTAAAAATCCCTGTATTCTGGTTTGTCAAAAGTCAGACTGCTGTAAGCGGGGTGGTCGGGCGGTTTCTCAAGCGCTAGAGCAAGCGTTGAGCGATCGCGACCTAGCAGATCAGGTCACCATCAAAGGTACGGGCTGCATGAAGCAATGTAAAGCTGGCCCAAATATCGTCATGCCTGACAAAACTCGCTATTCTCGGATTCGTCCGCAAGATATTCCAGATTTGGTGGATAAGCATTTTGCGGCGATCGCAGACTAAAAGCATTGCCTTAGCATCAAAAATTTCTACACTGCACCTGCTTGAATCATCTGAATAGCCCTCTCAAGGCACTGACTGCCGCCATTCGCGCATTCAGGAATCTCAACGTCTGGTGGAACTCCTACCCCCTCAATTGTCAGCCCTTTAGGTGAGATGACTTGAACCGTAGGAGCAATCAACGCAAAGCCTTCCCATCTCAACCTAAAAGCGTCACCTCCCAGTAGTGCGCCCATTGTGCGAACTCCTAATATTCCGGCAGAACCGTGATCTTTGACGACCCCTGCAAACAAGTCACAGGCTGAACCACAGCGGTCGTCGATTAGAACAAAGTGCGGTCTTGGATCTTGCTGAGCTTCTAGCCGAGTGCGCCACTCAACGTAAGGGTGTTCTTCTCCGAGAGCAATATCTGCTTCTGCTTCCACATTGTCCGCGTCGTCAAAGTAGCCTCGAAAGACATAAGGTTCCTCCATCTGTAACCCTTCACGGGTTCTGTCCCACCAAAGCACTTTGTCAGCACCAACAATGTCTTCAACTGCATAGCTAACGCTCGATCCGTAGCCTCCTTCATTTCCACGCACGTCAATTAGAATCACTTTGGCTTGAGCAAGTTGAGCTTTTGCCTGGTCCAATTGAGCCTTGGTAATCAGGGGAACGATAAAACTTTTGACTCGCAGAATTCCAATTTTGCCCCTCATCTCGGCTGAAACGCTTGGCTCGGGGGTAGCAGCATCTGGTAAAGGTTTTTGCTCGAAGATGCGAAACAACCGTTCTCCTTCGGTCGGATCTAACAGTCGTACGTGGGAAACTGCCAGTCGATTAAGCTGTTCGTTAATCCGTGCAGCCAGTTCTGCTCTAGTCCAGTTTGGTTTGGCTTCAGCTTCGGCTAACAGTTCGCTCAAATGCTGCTCGCGTTCTGCTTTCTTGAATGCGGGATCAAAGATTTCGCGATCGAGGGTTTGGTAAACATTCTCAATGAATAGCTTTGCTTCCGAGGAAGAAATGATATCCGTATCTTCTAGAGCCGAGGAGGTGAACCAATCTAGCGAAACTTCGTCCTCTGTCTGGTTAACACTGCTAGTGTTCTCACTTGGCTGCTGACTCACTCGATCCGTGTTGGTCGGTTGACAGCCTAAAAAGCCTAATAACGTGGCTAGAAGAAAGCCTCTTTTGAGATATTCGATCTTTGACATAAGCTTTATGCTGGCAGGGTTGCGCTCATTCGTCGCTAGCTTGGCTAGAGGAATCCATTATCGATAAGTTGCTAGCCTGCCGTCTTTCAAATTTCGATGGAAACTTATTAATATCTTTTGATTAGACGATGTCTTCTAGCCAAGCTATTCACCCCAAGGACGCGATTAGACCGGAGCAGATAGTATCCAGTCAAGCTCTCCAAGCGGGTAGATTACTTCTAGAACATCAAATTCAGCCCTCTGGAGAATGTGAAATCTCAGGAGGACTTACTCAGCACTTACTGGTTTTTGAATTAGGTCATGTAGACCGTCAAGTTTTTCGCATGGGTGGGCAGGAATATGACGATTCTCTATGCCAAGGTGACTTATTGCTGATTCCGGCTTGTACGTCTTTCTTTGGTGCTTGTGAAATGATCGATGAAGTTCTAGCGCTGAGCATCGATCCAGACTTTTTGCAGCAGATGGCGTTAGAAATTGGTTGCCCTCACCCTGAACGACTTGAACTGCTCAGCGGGTTTAAGATACGCGATCGCCAACTTCAATCTATCTTTCAGTTCATTCAAACCGAAATACAGCAGACTAAATGGGGAAACCAACTTTATCTAGATTCCCTGACAAATTTGCTGGCAATTCACCTGCTCAGAAATTACGCTTCGCGTCCTCTAGCGCTGCGATCGCCCGAAGAAGGGTTAAGTAAGTTTAGGCTAAACAGAGTCCTGGAATATATTAATGCTCATCTTGTACAGGACATTCAGTTAGCAGATCTTGCTCAGGCGGCAAATCTCAGCCAATGTTACTTTGCGAGTTGCTTCAAGCGATCGCTAGGAATTGCACCTTGGCAGTATGTTGTAGAGCAAAGAATTGAACGGGCAAAGAAGCTTTTGAAGCAAAGTAACGACTTAATCACAGACATCGCACTTCAGTGTGGGTTTAACAGCCAAAGTCACTTTACCCAGCAGTTTCGCAAGCATACGGGAGTGACACCCAAGACATACCGAGAACAGAAATAATACAGAGTCCGTTGCGTGAAGAAGCACTATTTGGTGTAGATACTGTGCATGTAGGTTGAAGTCAAGCAGGTTGAGGAGTTATGTCAGTTTGGGGTCAAAGGGCTTCTGCGAATGCAAGACCCCGAAGACCCAACGAATGACCTTGTGCA